>CBFIBY010000071.1:0-12838 GCA_965660955.1 Crocinitomicaceae bacterium
GACCGATTCGAATTCTTAAGCACACTCAAGAATTCGAATCGGTCTGTTGAGGGTGGAAATGCCTTTACCTTTGAATATTGCTTCAGATTGCATAAAAGCGCCAACCAAGTAAGTCATATTTACCCGTACATTGATGACAAAGTTATTTCTGTTCGTCAATCTAATTTTGATTGGGACTATGATGGTGTGATTCGCATCGTTTCTTCCGCTCGAAAAGGGGAGAAAGCAAAATGTTACGGTGATAATAAATGGGCGACAAGTTCACACAAGATATATCACTCTGAGAAAGGTAAATCGTTAGATATTCAGTTTGTGAAAAAGTCGGGTTCCTCCTCTGATAATAATAATGTGGTGTTTTTTATAACGAATCAATATGGCGAAATGTTGCCGTTTTATACCATTCCAATTGGAGGAATTCCAGTTTACAAGTATAAAATAAAGTCAAGAGAAAAATAAGTGCATGAAATTTCTGGTTACCTTTTTACTTCTACTCTTAAGCTCGTTTTCTTTTGGTCAAGAATTGTCTTTTTCGACCTACGATGAAAAACAAGGTATCACACAGCCCTATGTTTATAATATTAATCAAGACAAGGACGGTTTTTTGTGCTTTACAACAAGTGAAGGGGCGTATAAATTTGATGGACTAAATTTTCAGCGAATAGACAAAAAAGGACAACTAAAAGAACCTTTTTATAAATCTATGCTCTTAATGAAGGATAAATCTACCTTCTTAGGGTCAAATACAGGTGGTGTATTTCATATCAAAAACGGAAAAGTAAAATGGAAGTATATCAGTAATGAACACACTTCCCCAGTCAATTACATAAAAGAATATAAAAACAAAGTTTTTGCTTTTTACCAAGACGGGACGATTCTTGAAATCTCACCAAACGGTGAAAAGAAGTTCTATCAATTGGAGGTTGGCTTCCTTTATTCGAGTTTTTCATTTTATCATGGCAAGTTTATTGCCGGAAACGATATCGGTTTTCAGTTTTTTACAATTGAAAATGGACGTCTAAATCAAGAACCGATTATTGAAGTGAATGACGATGCCGTTCAAAGTATTTGTATTCGAAAAAACACAATATTCTTAGGGACAGGGAGCAGTGGTTTATACCAATATGCTTCTGGAAAACTACAGAAAATTCAACTAGAGAAAGAATCTTTGAACGAAGCAAACATTATTGCAATTTGCAAAGATGATTTGACATCCATTTGGATATCAGCAGATGGAGACGGTGTTTACGAGATTAAGAAGAATTCTAGTAATGGTGCGTTTTATGTCCGTTCAGCAATTACAGCCGAAAGAGGATTGCCCAGCCAAAACATCACTTCGATTTTTATCGATAGAGAGGCCAATTTATGGTTAGGTTCACTGGGAAGAGGAATCAGCAAGTTGAATAGTAATTCTTTGATTCAGTACGACTTATCAGAATACGGACTTGGGAATTCAGTCTACAGTGTTTTTAGTGGTGCGAAGCAACTTTGTGGGATGACAGGTGGTATTCTGGAAATTGATTTGGAAAGTGATAAAGTAACTCCCTTATCGTACAACTCCCTATTACCTAAGGATAAAATCACCGCAATAAATTACCATTACCCGACACGATCCTATTTTATTGGAACGAATCAAAATGGTGTTATGGTCCTAAAAGACGGACAAGTTAAGCCATTAGAATTGTCTATTGATTTGTTATCAAAGGATATCAATCACATAAATATTCCTCAAAATGAGAATATAGCGTACATAAGTACGATGAATGGTTTGTATCGATACAACATCGAAAATGGAGCCATTGATCACTTTTCGAGCAAGGACGGAATGCCAAACAATGTGGTCTATTCTACCTTTGCAAAAGCCGATGGAAAAATATTAATAGGAACTATCTCAAAAGGCATTTTCTATTTGTACGGAGATGAAATAAAAGAGATGGATATCGACAATCCGTATGGCTTGTTGGATATATACAACTTTTGTGAAGATAGGAGAGGGCAACTCTGGTTCTCCACCAATGGTCAAGGTGTTTTTCATTTAACAGATAAACTGTTCAACAGAGTAAGTTCAAATACGGGACTTTATTCAGATTTCGTTTACCAACTTGTCATGGACAAAAAGTACACGATTTGGTGTGGACACCGCGGTGGACTTTCACGTGTTACGGATCAAGAGAAGGTTCTGGATAAATTCGATTATTCGGATCAAATTTCAATGGACTTTTTGTTGAATTCCTCTTCTACTGATCAGTTGAATAATCTGTGGTTTGGAACGAGTGAAGGGGTGCTTAAATTCTCTATCAATCAAGATAAATTTAATGTTTTTAGCGCGCATCCCGTATTGATTGGAGCAACAGTTAATGAGGAGATTGTAGAGAATCCAGACATGCTGATGTTATCCAGTAGTGAGAACAGAGTGAAATTTACGTTTCAAACCATTTCATTGACGTTTCCGGAAGAAGTAATCTACCAATATCGACTTAAGGGTCAAAATGCCGACTGGTCGGCACCTTCAAAGGAGAATACGGCAACTTTGGGACAGTTATTGAGCGGAGATTATGTATTAGAAGTTCGATCAAAAATTGGAAATGGAGATTGGTCTGAACCTTATGCGCTTTCGAAGATATCTGTTCCTCTTCCGTTCTATTTCCGCTGGTGGTTCTTCATCTTAGTTTGTGTAGTTGCATTGGGTGTTATTTTCTTGGTGTCATATTACAGAACACGATCATTGACCAATCAGAAAGAGATTCTTGAAGAAAAGTTGGCAATTCGAACGAAAGAGATTGAAAATAAAAACGTAAAAATCACCCAACAATTCGATGAAATGCAAGAGAGTATTGACTACGGCGTGCGTATTCAGAATTCCTTGTTGCCTAGCACGCGAGCGTTGAAAAAATTATTGCCGGATTCATTCTTGTTTTTCCAACCGAAGGATAAGGTAAGTGGAGATTTTTATTACTTCGAAAAATTTGATAATAGAATTATTGTATCGGTCGCCGACGCGACGGGACATGGTGTTCCAGGTGCCTTCATTAGTTTGATTGGTTTTGTTACACTAAAGGAGATTATTCATAGAAAAGAGATCGTCGATCCAGCACAATCTCTTTCTGCCCTAGATTTTGAAATCAATACGACTTTAGGACAGTTCAACAGAAATAATGACGGTAAAGACGGAATGGATATGGCCATTTGCGATATAAATACGGATACCTTGGAGGTAACCATGTCATCAGCATTGCGTCCAATTTGGATTTTTAGAGACGGAGAATTTGAAAAAATCCGTAGTTCCAAATCAACTGTTGGTGGTGGAATGGATGGAAATGTTGTTGTCCGCAAAGAATTTGATATCGAAACACGTCAGCTCAAGAAAGGTGATACAATTTACATGTTCACTGATGGTTATGTGGATCAATTTGGATCTGAAAAGGACAAAAAACTTATGTCCAAACGATTCCTAAATTTGATTAAGGAAAATGCAGATTTGCCAATGAACGAACAAGGCAGGATTATTTCAAAATTCTTGAACGATTGGAAGGGAAATCGCGATCAAACAGATGATATTTTGGTCATTGGTTTCCGTTTGTAGGAAAACATCAAAGCCACCTTTTAAAACTATACCTATTTTCTAACCTACCACTTAAAAAGAGGTCGGCTCGACATCAAATCATTTACTTCTTTTCGCACAGCTGCAATTGTATCATCATTGTCAATATTCGAAAGAACACGATCCATTAACTCAACGATCTTTGGAATTTCATTGGCTTCAATCCCTCTTGTAGTTATTGCGGGTGTCCCTAAACGTATGCCTGACGTAACAAATGGTGATTCTGTATCAAAAGGGACCATGTTTTTATTCACGGTAATATCAGCAAGAACCAATCGGTTTTCAGCATCTTTTCCTGTAACATTTTTAGAGCGTAGATCAATAAGCATAGAGTGATTCTGCGTTCCTTTAGAAATAACACCGTATCCTCTTTTCACGAATTCATCCGCCATAATTGCAGCGTTTTCAACTACCTTTTTCATGTAGTTTTTATAATTGTCAGTCAAGGCTTCCCCAAAAGCAACAGCTTTAGCTGCGATTACATGTTCTAATGGTCCACCTTGTGTTCCTGGGAAAACAGCCGCGTCTAATAAAGCAGCCATGGATTTTAAGTTTCCGTTTTTCCACTTTAATCCAAACGGGTTGTCAAAATTGTGACGCATCATGATGATTCCTCCTCGTGGCCCACGCAGTGTTTTGTGCGTTGTAGAGGTTACGATGTGGCAATGATCTAAAGGATCATTCAACAAACCAGACGCAATTAAACCAGCAGGATGTGAAATGTCAGCTAAAATCAAAGCACCAACTTCATCTGCAACTTTTCGAATGCGCGCATAGTCCCAATCACGACTGTAAGCAGAAGCACCAACTATAATCATTTTTGGCTTAACTTTTCTAGCTTGCTCCTCAAGCATATCGTAATCTACGGTTCCTGTTTCTTGGCTAACACCATAGAAATGCGGTTCGTACATTTTTCCAGAGAAATTAACAGGCGATCCGTGTGTCAGATGACCACCATGAGAAAGGTCAAAACCTAAAATTTTATCACCTGGTTTTAAACACGCCAAAAATACTGCTGCATTTGCTTGAGCTCCTGAGTGTGGCTGAACATTTGCCCAAGTAGCTCCAAATAATTTACACAATCGGTCAATGGCCAATTGCTCAACTTTGTCCACAACTTCGCATCCTCCATAATATCTTTTTCCTGGAAGGCCTTCTGCATACTTGTTCGTTAAAACGCTACCCATAGCGTTCATTACTTCTTCACTAACAAAGTTTTCGGAAGCAATCAACTCAATTCCGTGCAATTGTCTTTCCTTTTCTTCTGCTACAAGGTCAAATATTTCTTTGTCGTTTCTCATAGGTGTTAACTTGTAATGGGTTTTTTATATTGAAATTCTAATATTTTGTTTAAGCCTGTTTCAAGATCGGTCATCGGTTTGTATCCCGTTAGCTCAAAAAGTTTTCCTGAACTTCCGATTCTTCGCCCTACTTCATAGTCGTAGCGCTTCTTGGGAGCTTCGATGAAATGAATCTCCGAATCAGAATTGCTGATTCGTTTGATCATTTTTGCTACCTCCCGAATTTCGTATTCCCGTTCATTGGCAATATTAATGATTTCGCAACCTTCAATTTTCAAGCATCTTACACACGCCTCAATGGTATCATCAATGTACGTAAAGTCTCTGGTTTGTTCTCCTGAACCAAATACGGAAATATGATTGCCGCTTAAGGCTTGTTCAAAAAATAAAGGAACAACCATACGATTGTCTTGTCGAGTTCCGTAAACATTAAAAAAGCGCAAGGAGATTGCGTGTAAACCTTTTTCTTGCGCATGAGAAGCCAAATAGATTTCATTGTATCGCTTGGCCATCGCATAACTTGTTCTTGGGTCAACAAGAACTTCTTCAGATAATGATTTCTCGAAGCTTGAATGTCCGTAAATACCACTTGTACTAGCGTAAAGAACTTTCTTGACATTGTTTTCTTCAGCGGCAATGACTACGTTTCTCGTTCCGATAACTTCAACGTCCATAGTTTCCACAGGATTGTCGGCTACGATGTCAACTCCAAGCACGGCTGCCATGTGGAAAATGATATCACAATTCTTTGAAGCCTTTTTTACCAAATCTAATTCACGAACATCACCTTTAATAAATTCGATCTGTTCAAAAGTTGATTTCGAAAGTTTGTTTCCTCTCAATAGGGAATCCAGAACGGTGACCGTATGTCCCTCAGCGACTAATCGATCTGCCAAATGACTACCGATGAATCCTGCGCCGCCTGTTATGAGTATTTTCATTTTTTATAAATATAAAGTCCCTTCTGGTCGATTAAAAAAAATTAGCATGTTGCCAGAGAGCCAAATTAGAAATATCGTTTAATTAAACATAGTTTATGTGATAATAGTTGCCTTTCGCCGTTGTAAATACCATCTTTCTTAAACTGATCAATTCTTATCGAACCGTGGGCATGAACTATGCGCTGAGCGTCAAGAATGATTCCTACATGTGTTATCTTTCCTGCATCATTGTCAAAAAAGGCCAAATCTCCTTTTTGAACATTTGCAAATTGAACTTCCTGACCATCTTCAGCTTGTTGATAGGCATCACGAGGCAAATTGTAATTCAAAAACCGAAAAACCATCTGGGTGAATCCAGAACAATCAATTCCGAAATTAGTTCGACCACCCCACAAATAGGGAGCGTTCAAGTAGGATAGCGCGATTTGTTCGATATCTGCTGGAACGATTGTTTTTTCGTTTAGTAAATGATAACTTTCTTTTCCAATTATGAATTGTCCACCTGTCGTTGAATTTGGGAGGAAAGCACCTTTTGTCAACGTGGTTTTACCCAACTTCGTTTGAACTGTGCTAATTGAATTGTAAACGGGTTCTTGTCTGTCGAACCAGCGTTTCATTTCCTTCTCTGTTAAAGGGGAAAGCAGTTTTTCATCTACCCAACCCGAATATCCGTCAATTATGTTTCGGACGTTCCGCCATTGTCTATCTGATTCTATCAACTCTATTATTTCTCCGAACAGTAATTGCGTCACCATTTCGGCGCTGTCTTTGGCTTCGGCTCGAACAGGTGCAATACTTACTTGACAATAATAAAAAGGGTTTGTCATTTCTTTTTGGGAAATTCAGAATGATTCATCAAGTTTTTTGCTTGTTGGATATGCCTTTGATTGTGGTAAATCACAAAATTCAAAGCATCACCCAATCGAAATTTAATGATTTTGGAGATGGATATTGGGGATTTTGCTCGTTTTATATTGATGGCTTTTGCTGATTCAAGAATCTGCAGAAGATTATTTTGACCCTTCAAGAAATCAATACTATCTTGACCATTTGTCAAGTTGGCGTTTATGGTAGGATTATAGTTCGCTTGGGCCTTAAATGTTCGCTTTACATTATTTGCTTTTCCCAACTTGATTGATTTCCACGCGGCAGAACCTAAAGGAGTCGAAATGAAATTTTGAGTTGGCTTACGGAATTTCGTTTTGGAAATGACTCTTTTGAATGCTGGATGATAAAAAGCAGCATATTCATTTAAGTGAGCAAAAATCTCATTTAGTGACCAAACATTTGGGTTTGGTTTCCAATTGAGCTGGTCTGAAGATAAGTAACCGACCTTTTTTTCAACAAACGAAATGTTTTCCGCTGTAATGCCTACTAAACCGTCTATTAGCTCCTTTCCTGTCATATTCTTTTCGTTTAACAAAAATACACACTTTTGCGAGGATTGATGTACTAATACTGTGCCATTTATTCACGAATTTGTAAACAATTCAATTAAACATGTGACGAATAATATTTACTTTCGTTATTCTAATGTAAAACCCAGAAAAAATTGAGTAAACCACTTATTTTCGTCACAAACGACGATGGTATTTCTTCGAAAGGAATTAGGTCACTTGTTGAAGTGGCTGAGCAATTTGGTGAAGTTGTTATTATTGCCCCAGATAAACCTCAATCTGGTATGGGACATGCCATAACAATTACGAGCCCTTTGCGACTCTCAGCATCTGATTTGTTTGACGGTCATGAGGCTTTTTCATGTTCTGGGACGCCAGTTGATTGTGTGAAACTGGGTATTTATGAAATTATGCATCGTAAGCCTGATTTACTGTTAAGCGGAATCAACCACGGAGAAAACACCTCTACAAATGTTTTGTATTCGGGAACCATGTCTGCAGCGGTCGAAGGAGCAATGGAAGGAATTCCATCCATTGGGTTTTCATTGAAAGACTTTGATGCCGACGCTGATTTCAGAGCCACTCAGGAGGTTGCCAAAAAATTGATTGGCGAATCATTAGAAAACAAAATGCACAGTCATACCTGTTTGAATGTAAATGTTCCTTTGGGAACACCAGATCAAATAAAAGGAATCCGAATTTGTAAGCAGGCTCACGCGTTTTGGGAAGATCGATTTGATAAGCGCTTGGATCAGTTTGGTAGGCCGTATTATTGGTTAACGGGAGATTTTGAATGTGTTTCAGATGACCCAGACTCCGACTTAAGAGCCATGAGCGAAAGTTATGCAAGTGTGGTTCCGACGCAGTTTGATCTAACAGCTTATGCCGCCATGGATAAGTTAAAAACCTGGAAATTATGAGTTTAAAGAATTGGAACATTAACCATACTTTGGGATTAATAACCGGCCTTTTAATTCCCTTGATCGTAATTCCATTAGTTCTCGTCATTTTAGCATGGGTTCAAAATTTTTATTTCGAGCAGTTGTGGTACAAATTCAAGAACAATTCGGGTACCATGAGTAAAATGCTGACGCTGGCTATTTTGGCCAACTTAGGTGTTTTTTATATTTTCCTAAATAGAGAGAAGTACAATTTTGCAATGGGAATTATCTTAGGTTCAGTTTGTTATTTACCTTTCATCGTGTATTTCGTTTTTTTCGCCTAAATGGAAAGCAAACGACTTTATATAATTGCTGGTGAAGCCTCAGGAGATTTACACGGGAGTAACTTGATGGAGGAGCTCATGGACCAAAATCCAGAATTAGCAATTCGATTTTGGGGTGGCGATAGAATGGCTAAAATAGGTGGGAAGCCAGCAAAACACATTAAAGATTTGGCATTCATGGGGTTTTGGGAAGTGATAACCAATATCCGAACGATTGCCAAGAATCTCAGGTTTTGTAGAGAAGATATTGCCGCCTTCAAACCTGACGCACTTGTTTTAATTGATTATCCTGGATTCAATCTGCGCATTGCAGAATGGGCAAAAAAGCAAGGAATTAAAGTTTGCTACTATGTTTCGCCTCAAGTCTGGGCTTGGAAAGAGAATAGAGTCAAAAAAATCAAGGCTTCGGTGGATGAAATGTATGTGATATTGCCTTTTGAAAAGGAGTTTTACAAGAAACACAGCTTTGAGGTGAAGTACCTTGGGCATCCTTTGTTAGACGAGGTTGAGAAGTTTAAAGAGAACGCACTCTCAATTGATGCGTTTCAAGAAAAAAACGATTTACCCAATAAACCTATTATTGCATTGTTACCGGGTAGTCGAAAACAAGAAATAAAGGTTAAGCTACCCTTAATGTTAGAAGCGTGTTTGCATTTTGATGCATATCAATTCATTATCGCAGGTGCACCGTCAATTGACGAATCCTTTTATGCGCGTTTTTTACCCAAAGACAGTCCGGTTGGGATAGTCTATAATCAAACCTATGATTTGTTAAATTTGGCTACAGCTGGTTTAGTAACTTCAGGAACGGCAACCTTGGAAACAGCATTGCTAGAATTGCCTCAGGTTGTCTGTTACAAGGGAAATCCTATTTCATATCGAATTGCAAAAAGCTTAATAAAGATCCAGTTTATTTCTCTTGTTAACTTGATTATGGATGAAGAAGTTGTAGTTGAATTGATTCAACATGAATGCAATGCCATACGCATGAAACAAGAATTACAAGAAATTCTTCCGAATGGTAACAAAAGAAACACTATTTCGTTAAAATATAAAGAGCTGATTGATGTTCTAGGTGCTGGAGGTGCAAGTCGCGAAATTGCGGCAAGCATTTTGAAGGGACTATAGCGAAAGGACGCATTCCGTTTATAACTAAATATTGTTCAAAGGTGAAAAACCTCCTTCTGATAGGATTTTTATTGTTCTCCATTTCTGGGATTACCCAGCAGATGCGAATCGGCGTTTTGCGGCATTATTCAGTCAAACGAATTGTATTTGCCTATTCCACTGGAGATTACGCCATTTATGGTGATTCATCGTATTTAGGAAAAATTCAGAAAAATGATTTTGTAGACTTAAATTATTTGGATTCAGGAAGAATATCCATCCGAAAAGGATCTCGTTCTCTTGGGAGTTTTGGGAAAATCTTCTTGATTCAAGAAAATAGGAATACGGCGCTGTCTCTTCAGTGCAAAGTCCCATCGGTTAAATTAAGGAAGTACAAGGACGATTTTCGAATTAGCGCGGATAAGAATTTAACCATCGTTAATCTCGTCGATATGGACAATTATTTGGCAGGCGTTGTTGAGTCCGAAGGTGGTGGAAGACGGCATTTAGAATATTACAAAGTACAGGCTATTATGAGTCGCACGTATGCCAACAAGTACAAAAACAAACACGCCGAAGAAGGATTTGATTTGTGCGATCAGGTGCACTGTCAAGCCTATCACAGCATGATGCGCTTCACACCGAAAATTGATACGGCTGTGCGAGCAACATCTGGAATAATTATGGTGGACGAAAAGCACAAGCACATCGACGCTTATTTTCACGCCAATTGTGGTGGACAGACGTGCTTACCAGAATACGTCTGGAACAATCCGGTTCCTTATCTCAGTACGTTTAAGGATACTTTTTGTATCTATACGCGACAAGCCACTTGGACCAAAAAAATTGCGAAATCAGAATGGAGAAACTTCTTGGTAGGTCAGTATGGTTACCCAGTTCATATACCGGAATATGCTCGTCAGTTGTACAATTTTAAGCAAGAAGACCGACTTGCGTTTTACGTTTCGCCTTCGTTGGGTATTCCATTGAGAGACTTAAGGAAGAAATTCAGGCTGAAATCAACTTATTTTAGTGTTGAGGAGGCAGGAGGATATGTGCTATTAAGAGGGCGCGGTTATGGTCATGGAGTTGGAATGTGTCAAGAAGGAGCAATGAAAATGGCTTCCTATGGCTTCAGCTACCATCAAATTTCTGTTTTCTACTTTCCGGGAATGTTGTTTTTTAACACGAATAGTGAATACTTCTACAAGCAAGAAGTGCCCGAAATTTCGCAAGAGGAAGATTTACCGTATTAATCGTAAGTAATAACAAAGATTTCTTCGTTGTCTTTTTTAAAGTACTTTTTTTCCCGGGCAAACTTTTCTTTTCCACTGATGGTTTTCAGTTCTTCTAATGTTTTGTCCGTTTCGGTTAATTTTTGTCGAATTTCTGCCTTGGCAACTTCAATTTGATTTTTCTTCTTTGTCGTTCGGTAGATAGAAAAGATATCCATATCATCCAAGAATAGAGCGTACAACAGAAAAAGTGCCCCGGTTAAAACGAATTTATTTTTAAGATATGGATGTATTTTTTTCACTGATGTAAAGGTATATACGAATGGTTTTAAATGAACAAGAAAATTGAGAAGTTATGCAAATAGTCCTGTTCATTCTCTTTTGAATAAACGAATATATATAACTAACTTGGTCGAGAATTTTAAACATTAATCAACTATGAAGCGTATTTTACCTTTATCTCTATTCTCTCTGTTTCTCTCTTTTTCTTGGTTTTTCTTATCCTCGCATTCTGACAAAATATATGGAGTGGAGTACTCTGGGGGACCGGCGAATAGCGGGGTAGATAAGACTGGTGGACCATTGAGTGGGGGTAATTCTTGTGGGCAATGTCACTTCGGAGGCTCGGGAACTACAACCATGACTTTCGAATTGATTGATTCGAATAATGTGGTTGTCTCGTCTTACATTCCTGGTGGGACCTATACCGTAAAACATCAAGTAACTTCCACTTCAATCATAAAAGGATTCCAATCTGTGGCTTTGATGGGTGCAAATGTGCAAGCGGGAACTTTTACAACAGTTATTTCTAGTCAATCTCACATTTCAACGTTGAATGGAAAACAATATATTGAGCATTTGGGTTCTAGTGGTTCTGGGTTGTTCCAATTTACTTGGATTGCGCCGGCAGCAGGTTCTGGAAACGTAACATTTTATTCGGCGAGTAATGGAGTTAATGGAAACGGAGGGACAACTGGAGATACACCTGGTGCCCCGATTTCAAACGTGATAACGGAAGCGCCTTGGGGTTCATTTTCTTATCCGACAAATGATTTTTGTGAAAATAGTTCGGATCCGACACCTACAATCACGGGAATTACAGGCGGTACATTTAGCTCGGGAACAGGGATAACGGTAAATCCTTCGACTGGAACGATAGATATTTCGGCTTCAACTCCTGGGACGTATCAAATCGATTATACCTTTACAGGAGGAACTTCTTCACAAACCATTACTATTAATCAAGATTATTCAGGGACAGAGTTGAACGAAATTTGTTCGGGTGATTCTCTTTTCTTAGAAGGTGCTTGGCAAACTACATCTGGAACTTACCTGTCCAACTTGCAGAACACTTTGGGCTGCGATAGCAACGTAACGACTATTTTGACGGTTCTTCAAGGGACAAGCTCACAAACAACTGCAGAAATATGCGAAGGCGAATCAATTAATATTGGAGGGTCGATTTACACAGCGGCAGGAACCTATTCCTACGTGATTCCAAATGCGCAAGGTTGTGACAGTACAATTTCAACTGTGCTGACTGTGAATCCGACATACAACGACACGATTACAGAAACAATTTGTGCTGGAGACAGCGCACTTTTCGCAGGGACATGGTATTCTTCCACCGGGATGTACACGAATAACGGAACGTCTGCTGCAAGTTGTGATAGTATAACAACATTAAATTTAACAGTCAATACGGTGGATGTCAGTGTTGATTTCTCATTGGCCCCTATATTGTCAGCGCAACAGGCAGGTGGCACATATCAATGGATTGATTGCACCAATGGTAATGTTCCAATTTCAGGTGCGACGTCACAAACATACACAGCAACCGTTATGGGAGATTATGCTGTTGAGGTTACGTTTCAGAATTGCACCGATACCAGTGCTTGTGAAATGGCCGCTTGGTTCGGATTGGCTGAACTCAATTTTGGTGACGTTAAATTATTTCCAAATCCTTCTGACGGGATTTTAGGTTTGAGATTTAACCAATCTATTTCGGCCGACCTTCAGGTATTTGATATGAAA
>CBFIBY010000072.1:0-12764 GCA_965660955.1 Crocinitomicaceae bacterium
ATGCTTGCGGACAGTTTCGTTTACGGAATTAGCTTGTTTGCGGTTGGCGGAACTCTGACAAGAAAAAAGCGGATTGCGAAACTTGCTGGATATTTTCAAATAACACTTGCAATTATTGGATTTGTGGAAGTGTTAAGGAGGTTTTTCGGAGACGAGAAACTTCCCGATTTTTCGACAATGATTATCGTTTCAATTTTTGCGCTTATCGCAAATGGAATTTGTCTTTACATTTTACAAAAGTCGAAAAGTAAAGAAGAGGCACATATGAAAGCAAGTATGATTTTCACTTCGAATGACGTGATTATTAATTTAGGAGTCATAATCGCTGGACTTTTGGTAAATTGGTTGAGTTCGAGCAAACCCGATTTGATTATCGGAACAATCGTTTTTATTTTGGTAATTCAAGGAGCATTAAGAATTTTAAAATTAAGTAAATAAATAAAAAACACTAACCACAACAATGGCTATAAGTAATTGCTTGTTCTCGCCTACTTCTGAAAATCCTCGCGGATTTTCAGCTTGGTGTGTACTTGCAAAGTTAAGTGCTAACCCACGCAACTACTCATAGCCGAGACCGTTGTGCTTCATTATTGCAAACTACTAACTAACGATAAAATTCTTTAGAAAAATTAGACAGAATCTGCTTTCACAAAGTAAAACGAGTAAGTATTTTAAATATGCTATTGGGGAAATTATTCTTGTCGTAATTGTTATTTTAATCGCACTACAGATTAATAATTTCAATAATAGTAGACAAGAAAAAAAATAGAGCAAGCGTATTTATTGTCATTAAAAGCTGAATATGAAACTAACCTAGTAAAAATAAATAATAGTCTTAAAGGAAATAAGGAGCGACTATATTCAGTAGAGGACATGTTTTCCTTATTTGATACGAATATTCAGGATACAATAAGTGATAATGCGATATCAGAAATGTTGTATTCCGTTTTTCTGGCGACGCAACATTTCAACCTTCAAAAGGAGTATTAACTGATATTATAAGTTCTGGAAACCTTAATTTAATTCAAAATGAAAAACTAGGACAACGTCTTGCCTCTTTTGAAAGTAAATTGGATTTCTTAAAATTAATGGAAAATGCTATTCAGGCCTTAAAGAGTAAACTAAAAAACCAACTAAACAAAAATGGAAGTATCCGAAAGTTACTAAAAGATAAAGGTCGGAATTTTGAATATGAATCTATTTCCGATTCAATGAGTAATAGGCAAATTTTTAGTTCAATTGAATTTGAAAATAAACTTCTAGATTACTATCTGACAATTTCAGCAGCCAATGGACCAAGGGATTTTGGCGGAATAAAAGACCAAATTGAACAAATTTTAGTTGACATTGAAGTAGAAATTAGTAAATAAGGTAAGCACAACAACAAATAAAATCAACTGCTACGCAGCTTGCTGCATAAATGCCTAATTTTAAACAAAAAAAATGAAAGTCACCCCCGAAAAAAATGAAAAAGTGGCCAATATGATCTTTGCATCAATTTACCCTCTATACTGGAATAGATTGGAGAAAAATGGTAGAACAAGAGAAGAATTCCATCAAGTAATTGAATGGTTTACGGGTTATGATGAAGATAAATTGCAGTCACTCATAGAAGAAAAAGTAACGTTTCGAACATTTTTCGAAAAAGCCAAAATACATTCCAATGCACACATGATTAAAGGTGTCGTTTGTGGGTATCGAATTGAAGAAATCGAAGATGAATTTGAACTGTATAAGCAGTGCAGACAAATGGAAAAATTGATTGATGAATTGGCAAAAGGACGAAAAATGGAAAAGATTTTACGAGAAGAAAAAAAGTAGATAAATGATCTAAAATTTATTCGTTCATATCATGTGATTGACTAACGCAGAAAAAAAATCCATTTATAATGAAACATGCCCTTCTTATATTGACGCTCATCTCGAGCATCTGCAGTGCCCAGGTGCAAACCAAATATATAAAACCGATTCAGACGGACCCAAGTTATTCGTCTTCAGAAGACAGCAGTGCAGTAAGTCGAAATGCAACTTCACAACAGAACAAACTGTTTTTATTTCTCGGTGGAACGAATAGCAGTAGCTCAACTGATTACAATGCTCTTCGACTTCATTCGGCCAATCTAGGTTTTGATTTCGTCAACCTCAGTTACCTCAACAGTGTTCCAGCCGCAAGTTTGGCAAATGACACAGACAATCTTGCTTTCGACAAATACAGAGAGGAGTTGTGTTTTGGAACGCCAGTGAGTCCTGATGTGACGGTTGATAGTTTGAATTCTATCTACACCAGAACATTGAAACTGCTGATCTATTTGGATGTAAATTTTCCTGCCGAAAACTGGGGTCAATATTTGTTAACGCCAAGTACCATTGACTGGTCCAAAATTATCGTTGGAGGTCATTCTCAAGGATCCGGTCATGCGGCTTTCTTGGCAAAACAATATGCTGTAGATCGCGTCCTGATGTTTTCTGGTCCGAATGATTACAGTGACTTCTTCTCTGCACCCGCCAATTGGTTAGATCAAACAGGAACTACTGCAACTTCGCGTCACTTTTCCTATTTAAGTCTGAACGATGAAGTGGTGGATTATTCGAAGCAATTTGACGTTATCTCCGCACTGGACATGTTGATCAACGATGACTCTACCCACGTGGATAATCTTTCATCGCCATACGGAAATTCTCAATGTTTGTATACCACACAACCTCCTGGCTTGGTGATTTTAAATCACAACACACCCATAAAACTCAGTTCAATTAACGGCGATGTATGGACGTACATGTTAACCAAGTCCATCACTGTAAGTTTGACTGAGACTACAACGATTAACCAACTTCAATTGTATCCTAATCCTGTGCATGATTTTGTTTATATAAAACCTGTGAACGTCAAAACGAATCAACGATTTTCCATATTTAGTTTGTCTGGACAGTTACTAAAAAGTGATTTTCTTGAGGCAAATGGAAAGGAATACAAAATTGATATTTCTCATCTATCTCCGGGCTTATACCTTCTATCTGTGAACGGTTTAACAAGAAGAATAATTAAAGAGTAACCCAATACCTGCAAGATCTTATTTTCAGAATAATTGGTAATTAAAATAACTAGAATCCATATCTTCGCGTTCACATGAAAGCACATCAACTTTTCCTTTACATTGCCTTACTTTCAATAGCAGTAGGTTGTACAACGAATAAAAAAGACCTTGGCGATAACCAAGAAACTGACAAACTAACAGGTTTGTGGATTTTGCATTCCATGGAATTACAAGATTCACTAACTGGAAAGTGGAACGACTGGAATGGAGGTATGCAAGGGTATTTATTGTACGATGGAACGGAAAACATGTCGTTGCATTTGCTGACGAAAGACTATGAAAAAATGGATTTGGTCTTCCCTAATTTCACAGATACGATTCCCTTGGAAGCGCTCCAACATTTGACCAATTCCTATGTTTACTTTGCTAAGTATACTCTTGATGAAGAAAATGCGATCGTTCAACACAAAAGAATCTCCCATTCAAATCCGAAGGATTGGGGAAAAACCGTGCAACGCCGTTATTCCTTTAAAGGCGACACATTGGTTTTACGACCGGTGGAAGAAACGAATGCGGGACTTCGCTTGAAATGGCTTCAAGATAAATCTATAAATAAACGTTAGCAGCCGCAACTCTGCTCGTTACATGTGACTTCAATTCGGTAATTGCACTTTCAAAAGAATCGGAACCTGACAAGAAGGTATATCCCGAAAATTCGGAAACTTTTAATCGAAAAGCGAGTTCACTTCACGTAGATAAATCTCGGGAAGTAAAATACACTCCATCTTCTTGACCTGAAGCACCGGTGATAGTTAGAAGTGCAATTAAAAAACAAATTCGTTATATCATATTCGGACTTTGAAAAGTTGGACGACAATAAAGTAGAATTACTACGGCTACTATCCCCTATTTTCTCAACAGTTAGCTTTTGTTAGCCAGTTTAATCCTAAGATCGCACTGTTAAATTACTAAGTCATTTAACAATATTTTAACCTTCTCTAGTAAGAATAAACAAAACAAATTCAACGGATGTTTTGTAACTTCAACCCCAAATTGAGTTATATACTTAACGGTATAGATACCAGAACCACTAAGTCTAACGTGAATGCATACTATCAAGGAAAGTAAAATTTTCCAGAATAAAAACATAACTATCAGCCACAGCGTTGATGTCGAGTTGATTATTGTGAATTGGAATCACAACCGACCACTTAGTATGGATGTATTCAAAAAGGAAATGCTTCATTTTAAAAATGAATTTATGAAGCACCGACCAAAAAGTGTCATCTGGCTTCAAGAAGAATTCGCATCAGAAATCACCCCTGAAACTCACCTATGGGTGGAGGAAAACATAAATAAAGTCTGCTTAGAGAGTGGTTTAAAAAAAGTTGCATTTGTTGTCGGAGAGGATGTTATGGCCCATTTAAGTGTTTTTAATTTCTTTGAAGAAGTTGAATCCGTTATCCGACCTAAACATTTTGCGGGATTGCAAGAAGCGATTGATTGGATTTTAAATAGGGATGACATCCCCCCTAATGATATTGATAAAATTGACATAAAATATCTTGGTAAAACAAAAAACGGAAAAAGTCAATATACAATTGAAACCGCTGCGCAGAATACAGAATCAACCTTAAAATCATTTACTCAAATCTTAAAAGAGCACTCCTTTCTAAAAGAAAACGCAGAAAAGTTTTATTCTTTAACACAACGGGAGCGCGAAGTTTTTAGAATGTATGCTTCAGGAAAAGGCTTTAAAGATATCGCAACCAAATTATTCCTATCTGAATTCACGGTCCGCACACATTGGAGAAACGCCAAAAAGAAATTAGGTATTAAAAGTCTTTCAGATATTTCAAATTACAAAAACTCGTTCCTTTAGAAAAAATTACTCAAAATTGAGTATTGCCAATACTGTATCAATGAGGTAAATTTGCACCATAATATAATAAATAAGGAATTGTTAACACATTTACCTGACTACTAAAAAAATATTGGTGCTTTCGTACCAATATTTTTTTGCCCTTACTTTTTCACGACTAACTTGCGCGTACTATTGCCTATCTGAACCAAGTATACCCCAGAACTCAAGTTATCTGTAGAAAGAGTTAATTCGGTCTTTGAAATGAATTCCGTTGAAACCAATTGCATTGCCGCGTTATAAATCAAAACGGTATTGCTTACATCGCTATTATGCAATTGAATAGTTACCAACCCATTTGTTGGATTT
Organism: Crocinitomicaceae bacterium; assembly: GCA_965660955.1. Taxonomy (GTDB): domain Bacteria; phylum Bacteroidota; class Bacteroidia; order Flavobacteriales_D; family Crocinitomicaceae; genus UBA2040. Next base: position 5,266 of record CBFIBY010000072.1, read on the forward strand.
GGGTAAAGACCAAATTCTTCCAATTCCGGTGCGTTCAGAGCAAGCGAATTATCCGATATTTTTGTCGCTCCAGTACTTGTCGCGACCCAAACATCATCATTATCATCAATTGCCAAAGCTCGAACAACTGGACCAACTAGTCCGTCCGAAACTTCATATTGTAACCATTGATTTCCGTTGTAGGCACAAACACCGCCTTCAGTTACAAGGTAATCCACATACACACCTACCCACATGTTTCCTTGCGAGTCCATTTCTATATCTTCAATTGGATTCAAAGTATCCGGTGGTGGCAAGGTAAAGATTGTAGTATAGTTTTCAGAAAATGCGTTTGTATTATCCAAAATTGTTATTCCCTCAGATGTTCCAATCCATTTTTTACCCGTCTGATCAAAAACCATCGCTCTGATTCGATTATCAATCAATCCATCTGCATCCGTAATCGAATTTATAATAACACTATTGTACAAGCGTACTCCGCTCAAACCAGTTCCAAACCAAACATCCCCGTTAGCATGTACGTCGATTTCAGTAACTCCTCCGAAAGGCAACCCTTGCGCTGTTCCAATGTTTGTCCAACTTGTACCATTAAATAACGAAGCTCCTGAATTTGTTCCGAACCATATTTCTCCTGACGCATTTTCCGTGATACATTTAATCTGCTCATTCGCCATACCATCTGCTGACGTGTAGCTCGTCCAACCTCCGCCAGAATAAACGGAAACGCCAAAATCAGTTCCTACCCAAACATCACCATTTGCTGCACAATGAATGGCTTGAATGTTATTGTCTATGAAACCTGGGTCGCTAGTTACGGTATGATCTGTCCAGACCGTCCCATCAAATACCGACACTCCGTTCTGCGTTCCAAACCAAACGACATCGCTTGCATCCGTATCGACACAATTTACATTGTCACTCAATAATCCATCAGCCGATGTATAATTAGTAAAGGTCTGTGCGAAAGTCTGTCCTGTCAACCAAAACAGAACCGTTAATGCTGCTATTTTTCTCATAATCTATTAATTTCTAATTAGTACTTTTTTTGTTATTGTCTGCTCCCCGGCAGTAATGTCTAGATAATATATTCCGTCGGCAAAATTTGCCGTTTCGAGCGTTGTTTGTCCAAAATTCAATTCAAAATTCGGTAGTATAGTACGACCGTCCGAGCTAAACAATGTCGCTTGAACATTTTCAAGTGTATTCACACGAATATTCAATTCACCGATTGCTGGATTTGGAAAAACAAAAACCGACTCCGAGAATACAGCTTGTTGAACTTCAACATTCATGCTTCCATAAGTTGGCGCGGCTTCTTGAAAATCTCCCGTTCCGTTTGGAATTCTTGCAAAGGAACTATACGAATATTGTATTGAAAACAGAACAGAATCGACAACAGTAGAATCAACATTCATCAACCACACTTCGTCACCCGAATTGTCAAGTTTAAAATTGGCGTGATTCACTCCTTGGCTCAGGTCGTCATCGGCCCATATCATGACAAATTCACCTGGCTCAATAATCATTTGAGGAATGGCCCATTTTAATGGTTCGGCTTCATCATCGGTTAAATACAAACCACTAGTTGAAATTTTGTGATTGGAATTGTTATACAACTCAATCCAATCTTCATATTGATTGAACTCATCTACTTTCGTGAATTCATTATCTGCCATTACTTCATTGATGACCAAATCTCCTGGACTTAATGCTGATTTCAAGGTGTAAAACTCATACGCTGCCCTAGCGGGCGAAAATCTTCCCGCAGAATCATTCTCGGCATAAACGTAATAATCCAGAACATTAGCAATATCAGTAATTAAAGCACCAAATATACCATCACCTGCCGCACCGTCGTTTTGCGTTCCATCATCCGTCATTTGAATCGTTGTAAATGCTTCCCCTTCTGAAAATCGATACGCTACGTAGACATCAGCTTGAAGTTGACTTACATTAGCCGTTATGTGAATGTCATCGCCCGACAATGGGGAATTGGGAACAACAGCTACACTTGTAATATCAGGTGAACCTTGATAACCCGGATAGGTTGTCAAATATGAAGCTCGTGCATTCATTAAATCTGTAATCCCAGGGTAATCAACCAAATCGGATACAGTGGAGTTTAAATTGGCTTGAAAGTCAGCATTCGAATAGAACTTATTCGTATCGGCAATGACGTGCCCGGCGATAATGTTTTGAAAATACTGTCCTCTATTAAAATATGAGGAGTTATCTACGTTCTCTTCAACTATCGTTCGAATATGCGCAATGTACATTCTTCGGTACATATAATTTTCAAAAATATTACGCAACAAGGGTCGTGGTTGAACTGAGACACTATTGTGATGGGCCAAGGGATTAATCACTTTTGCTTCAGCAATGGTAAAACCATCCCAATGATCCGAAGCATCGCTCAATCGATAACTGCCAAACGACATATTCAAATCCCAAAGTATCGGGTTAAATCGTCCGCTTTGATCCTCATAGAGATAATAATTTTGCGCATAGCCAATATAACTGTCAAAATTCACAAAGGTATAATTCAATGCGTGCATCCAAAGGGCTCTGTCCACATTCAATAGTAATGGGACATTCTGGGGTGAGTCATTTAAAGTGTCTATAAAGTTTTTAAGGTCTTGCCACCCTTCTTCATCGTTTGATTCAATTTTGTACAAGGGATAATAATCTGCTAATTCCAATCCTGGCGAGTTACTCAGATTTGAATTTTCACCATTCAATTCCAGACTTTCTGGATTGCATTTGAAAAAAGTATTGGAGCGCGTTCCAAAATGCGTTTCAACAAAATCTTTGTTGACCGCTTCGACATTTGTATACAAACCAATCAAGGTGTCATTCACATACACGTTAGCATAGTTCGCACGGGAAGCTGGCATATATTTTCGGGCGATTTCATATGTCAAAACCTCACGAACAAAAGATGGGTCTTGAATAACATTACTCAACTTAATTTTGTTGAAGCCCTCATGCTCTTGGTCCGCAATTGTGTAATCTAAGGAAATATTAAACGGATTTTTGTCTCTATTGGAACTGTAGGAGCTAAAACCTTTGTACCGCACCCCCACTCCTTCGTATAGATTTCCGTCAATCGATACTGCGCCTTCTAATCGTTCCTTTTCGCCGGCAACATATAGATCATCCAACAACTCATCCCAATTCGATTCGTCGAAATAAATTCGAATTTCATGAATCGAATCGATATCATAAAAACTCGATTGGGCTTCAATAAAATTTGGTGTCCAAAGGAGTAGTATGAATAATATATTGAATTGAATTTTCAAGAGAGATTATCTTACCAATGATATCTTGCGTTGAACTGACTTTTCACCATTGAAGTCCAAATTCACGAAGTAAACACCATTTGCCAATCCTGAAAGATCAAAATTCATCGTGTTTGTGCTCTGCATAACAATCTCACCATAAATGTTTATGATAGAAACAGTCATTTCGTTTTGCCCCAACTCGATTCCATCTATGGTAAACTCTCCATTGGTTGGATTCGGGTAAACCGAAATATTTGATAGTGTTTTTTCAGACAAAGATGCTATTCCACAAGGATCAGTTCCTAATAGAGCGATAATCCCTGGATCGTCGCACTCATATCGAAACGCTTTTGTAGGTCCAGCATTATATTGCCAAACCACTGTACCAGACTGATCAACCTCATACATATAGTTTTGAGACACATTTACAAAAGTGTTTCCGTTTGACATTGTATTACTCGCCCCTTGACCTGAATTGCTAGCCAAACATGTGTGTCTAAAATCATAACTTGCAGGAGCGTACGAAGACCCACCAAACGTATATAAATATCCTGCTTCTGGAGCAAGAATCGCATCGACCGTTGAACCACCTCCTGATGCAGCAGAATTGTTAAAGAATTGTATGTATCCGCCCAACGGACGACCATCCTCTTCTATCCAGCGAGGATCATGAACGGCTGCAGGTACAGTTTGAGCTGCCGATGAGCCATAGTTAGAAGGGTTTCCCCATCGGTATAAAAAGTCGCCACCTTTACCAGAATTTCCACCAGTATGACCAGCTGCTTCTGCTGTTGTTGTGCTGTGGTCAATAATGAAAAGTTCACTTGCATAACGCGAAGTAAATACGAGCTGGTCGAGTGTTTCGTTGTAATCAACCCCATTCACGTGGAACCAATCTCCACCGCCACCTCCTGGGCCACCGCCACCACTGGGAACGACAGCATTAATATCCATAAGTTCAGGGTGACTTGCTACTACTCCAAAATTGTCTTTTGAGGCGTCATGATCTTGAATCAAGTGATCCCAGATATGCCACTCCCATACGATGTCGGCTGAAGTTCCGTTTTGCTGCAATTCAATAAAATGCGTTGGCCACAATGAAGAAGAACTTCCGCTCCACCCGGCTTGAATCATTTCAGCTGAAGTTTTTACTTCCCAAGCCGTAAGAATTACGTTTCCATTAGGCAGTAAGGTAAGATCATGATGCGATACATGATCGGAATTGGAATATGTAAAATCCCAAACCACATTTCCTGATGGGTCGATTTCTTGCACTCTTCCACCAACGGCTGCGCCGTTCAATTGATTCCCATTATTTTTTACACCACGAACGATGTTCCCATTTGGCTTTAATTCAACTGTATAATTGCACGAAGTACTCAATGACCAAGAGTGAGCAATGTTTTGATCTTTATCAATTAAATAAGTCGTGTTTTGATTTTGTAGGTTATATAAGGCATACCCATTAAAGGTTTGTGCATTTAAAAGACTTGTCCCCCCTAAAAAAGCAAGGGCAACCAGCAGGTTTTTGGTTAATTTCATATGATATTAAAGTAAATTTAATGCTAAACAATTCGTTTTACGATTAGTTAGACGACACACTGCCCACATTCCTTCGCGACCAAAAAAAAATTATAGAAACCAATTCTTCTTTCTTTCCCAATGTAATTTTTTATTCACCCAATGACACAAAAAGGCAGAACCCGTGCCGACCAAAACGCCAGCAAACACATCACTCGGATAGTGCACGCCTTCATGCATTCGAGAATATCCAACACCACTAGCCCAAATATAAGAAGGGACGATTACGTACCATTTTGGAAAGGCGATGCTCAAACTTGTAGCCGCGGCAAAAGCACCAGAGGTGTGTCCCGAAGGAAAGGATCTTCCATTGCCCGTTTTTGCTAATTTTTCTATTTCAGGATAGGTAACAAAAGGTCTAGGTCGATCAATCGTGAATTTCAAACCTAAGGTAAGGGCTGAATTAACACAAAACGTTCCGATCATAAACAAGCCTTTTCTGGTTAGAGCACTATCTTTTTTCAAAACTCCAATACCTAAGACAGAGAGCGGTGCTCCCGCAATTACGGGAAACAAACTGTGGTCAAGTAAATGAAAGGTGGGATCTAGCTTTTGATTCCGTTCAATATTGATTTCACGCAACCATTCTATATCCTTGTTTTGAGCAAACGAAAAATTCGTGAAAAGGAACAATAAAAAAGGAAATAAGATCCGCATCAATTTATTACTTCTGGGATCCAAGATACAAAACAGATTCTATTTACCTTCCTAATTATTTACTTCGGATTGTTTTATGAATCGTCTTGTTGTTTTTGTTTCACCATCCCAAATGATAACAAAGTAGATTCCATCCGGTTGATTACTTATGTTGAATCGATACGTATCATCAAACCAAGTACCAGACTGGGCATCGATAATTTGCCCTAACCAATTTACAATTTGCACGCTTTCTTTCTGTGACTCAAATTTAATATTTGCCCAATTTTGGGTTGGATTCGGATATACTTGCGAAACTACACCATCCCGCCGAACAGACTTAATATCTGAATATTCAAACGCTCCATCGAGGTCGACTTGTTTCAATCGATAATAGGAAACATCTGATAATGGTCTTTCATCCGCATAGGTATAGTTAATAAGGTCATTTGAATTACCCGCAGCAAGAATTTCTCCTAAATCTTCCCATTCTGTGCCGTTGGATGATCTTTGAACAATGAAATAATCCGAATTTAATTCTGAAGCCGTAATCCAACTGCATTCAACTTCATTATCTTTCAATATTGCAAAAAAGTCAACAAGCTCTACAGGTAAAACACTCATCGTGTACACCGTAATGCGATAATGATCTACATCTGCTCGACCGTTTGGAAGATCTGCCCTCATGATTGCACCAAAATTTACGTCGTTGATTTCGTTATGATTCCAAGTTGTGCCCCACAAATCGGTTGGTCCACCGTAACTCACATATGTATCCGTTAAAGGCCAGTAAAGATTCGGATCGGCATAGTCATTTCCAACGGCAATGTTCTTTTGTAATCGAACTGAATTATCTCTAATCTCAGCTCGTCTTAGTGAAAGTCCTATCCCTACTCTTCGAAATGGATTTCCACTGAAAGTAGTTGTGGGTTGTTCGGTTCCTGTTGCTGCACCAAATTTATGTGCCACCTGAAAACAACCTCCGTTGTTTGGATCACCCGCAAAGGAACGATATACATCAACTGTTTCGGTGTAGCCACTGTTGATCGTCCAGCAGTTCGTTCCTCCATTTGATGACGGAGGCGCGGTATTGTTCCCAGAAAAAACTCCATTTAATGTTACTCCCCCAATATTTACATTAATTGGATTAGGCATTTGCCATGTGTTCGGATTATTTGCTGCATTTGTTCCAGTTTGCAAATCCAAAAATGGAGCAAATTGATCAACATTTTCATAAACCGCTGCTGCCAGTGCGTCAAAATACCGCAATAAGACAAAAGTTCCGAGATTTACATTAATGTTATAATTTCCAGGTGACAATGTCGACAATTGGGCCTCATTCAAGCACCAGACTTCTATCTGAGCATGAAAACTTGTACTAAGATTTACTGTTGCTAACTGAGTCATGTTTAACCCTCCATAAGTCACCGAATTGATAACGGGTGCATTTCCATTTTCAATTCCTATATAACAAATCATCATTCGGTTCGAACCAGCACTCAAAGGAAAGTTATTTATGGTAGACAATTCGCCATCTTGCCATCCGTTCAGTAAGGATACATTATTATACGAACGGCCTTTTTTCTCAATTTCTAATTCTATTCCTTGCACAATATCTGTGCTCAATAAATTGAATCCAAAATCTCTACCGCGCAAATATCGACTCAAGCCAGTGCTTGTATTGAAGGTGTATCCATTATTGCTCGTTTGTAGATTAGAGGTAAAGTTCCAAGGTGTCCCTCCACCAAATGTGGAACCAACCGCAGGATTATTTGGACCAAACACCTGAGCTACAAGTGAATTGGCACAGAATAAAAGTAGAACAAACGTGTATGTTTTAATTTGCATGTCGTAAAAATTCACAACACATGCTATGCTTGCATGATATACAAGACACGTGCTATACTTCTTTATACGTAGCCGAACACTAAATAGTTTGCTAAAAAAAGAAAAAAGAGATTTTTTTTGCTTGTGAGAATAAAAATTATATTTAGCTTTGCG
>CBFIBY010000073.1:0-12595 GCA_965660955.1 Crocinitomicaceae bacterium
TTCTTCATGCTCTCTTTTCGGTTTAATATGCTTATTTTCAATACTTTAAAATTGTGTTTTTTTTTATTTTGTCTATAATATTGGTTATTTGCAAAAAAAATTACTATTTCTCGTTTACAACTTCTCTCTCAAATCCTAATACACGGCTCTTGATGGAGTTCAACGGGATTCCCGGTTCAACGGAAACTATGTATTCAATCTTTTAGGTGGAAAAGAATTTAAATTTGGAAAAGGAAATAATAAAACCTTTGGAATCAATACTAGAGTGGCTTTGATCGGAGATAATCGCTATACAACTCTGGATTTATAATCGTCCATAGCCAGCGGATAGGGGTTTATTTCGTGGACCAACCGTTTTCTGCAAAAGCAGACGACAGATTTATTGCAAACCCTGGACTGACTTACCACGTGGATAAGAAAAAGATGAGCCATTCTTTCAAAATTGACATCCAGAACATCACGAATAACAAAGCACGTGTTACTCCTTACTTCAACGATAACACCAACTCTATCGATTGCAGCACTCAGTTGTCTTTTATACCAAATTTGATTTATTTGATCAGATTTTAATGTTTGAGACCAAATTTGTTAGAAATAGACTGTAGATAAGAAAGTCAGGTTTAGATTTCATACTTTCGTGGAAACATTTGGAACTATGAAAAGATTTCTACTCAATGTTGTATTTGGATTGTCCTTAATTTTTGTTGCTAGTCAGACCTATGGACAAGTAACCGTTACTTCATCCATAGTTACCAATCCTCCTGCAACATCTTGTACGTCCACATTCTTAACGGTTTCTGGAACGCACAATTATGGCGGATATGCGTATACAGGAGCAACCGTAAACATAGTCGGAACAACGATTAGTGTAACTCTAAATTATACCTTTGGTATTGGTATTCCGACTATTACACCATTTACACAAAGCGTTGATATAGGAATGATTCCTGCTGGAACGTATACCATGCTTACGAATGGTACGGTCAACGGTGTTGCATACGCACCTTATACATCATCGCTAACAGTTGCCGCTTGTTGTAGTGCTGTAGCATCCTTTACTTCAAATCAGCCTGTGTATTGCTTGGGTGATTCTATATATTTCACAAATACAAGCACCGGATCAATAACGCAACAATGGTTCAACAACGGTTCACCCGTTTCTCCAAGTATAAATTATGCAACAGTTGTGAATAGTGCATCAATGGACATTGCTTTGGTTGTCACTAACGGCACTTGTTTCGATACGGTGACCCAAACCATCAGCGGATTGTCCGCGCCTCAGATTACTTCTTTGTCGGCTAATTCGGATACAGTTTGCGAAGGTGAGTTGGTAGTGCTGACCAGTGCTTCCTCTGGTGCCGTTGGAGCAAACGGTAAGATTTGGTTAAACGGAACTGGCGGAACAGCCGGTTTTGGAACGACGCTAACACTATTTGCTTCAGGGACGGGGACACAGAATTATACGTTCATTGCAACGAATGGGGCTTGCGCAGATACAGATGTTATTTCAATCGAATTTCTCGCACCACCTTCCATAGATAGTTTCGATTTCGTAAGTACCTCTGTTTGTATTGGACAAAATGTGAATGGGAATGCGGTTACTTCTGGTGCCAATACATCGACTTGGTATATAGACAATACATTCAATTCGATGGGAAATTCAATCGTAAGTTCCCCAGCCAATCCAGGAAATTATGATTTCAAACTAGTCGTTTCAAACGGATATTGTTCGGATTCTTCTCAGCAGACGATTACAGTTGGGGCATTGCCGATGTTGGATTTAGGTCCTGACACCAATGCATGCTCTGGAAGCGTTGTTCTTGATGCTGGTTCTGGATATACCTATTTGTGGCAGGACGGCTCAACGAATCAGACGTTTACAGTTAGCAATCCTGGGACGTATTATGTGACTGTCACGAATTCAGCTGGATGCTCAAGTACGGATTCAGTTGTGTTTTCATCTTGTCTTAGTTTGAATGAGTTTGAAACTAATAACTTCAAACTTGGACCCAACCCAGTGGCATCGATTGCAACCATTCAGCTTGGTAGCTTTTATTCTCAAGCAGAGGTCATTCTTTTCGGCGCAAATGGGAGGTTGTACTTTGAAAACCATTTTAAAGATGTTAGCGACATCGAATTGGATGTTTCTGCGTTAAAGAACGGTGTGTACTTCGTTCAAGTGCAAACTGAAAGTGGTCGAGAAATGCTGCGTTTGTTGAAAGAATAGTATTCGTTCACATAAGAAGGCGTATCTTTGCCGAAAGTTTGCAAGAATATGTCAGGATTTGATCAACTCAATCTTCGAAAACAATTAAGGAATGCCATTGCTGATTTAGGCTATGAAAATCCCACAACCATTCAGGAACAGTCATTTTCTGTTGTGATGTCTGGGAAAGATATCCTTGGAATTGCGCAGACCGGAACAGGGAAAACAATGGCTTATGCTTTGCCTATTTTGGAGGGGTTGAATTATTCGAACTCTCCGCATCCACGTGTATTGATTTTAGTGCCAACCCGTGAATTAGTTACACAGGTTGTTGAGGAGATTGAAAAATTGACAGCTTACTTGTCTATTCGCACATTGGGGATTTTTGGTGGCGTAAACATCAATACGCAACGAATTAAGCTTTCTGAAGGAACAGATATCATTGTTGCAACGCCCGGTCGATTCTATGATTTGATGTTGAGTCAGTCTTTGGTGCCAAAACACATCAAGAAAGTCGTAATCGACGAAGTTGACGTTATGCTGGATTTAGGTTTCCGTCCACAATTGATGAACATCTTTGAGTTATTGTCTGAAAAGCGACAAAACATAATGTATTCAGCAACCATGACGGATGAAGTGGAGGAATTGATAGACGCTTTTTTTATTGCACCCCATAAAGTGTCTATTGCTGTTAGCGGAACACCATTGGATAATATCAGTCAATCGCGTTATGAGGTGGAGAATTTCTACACCAAAGTAAACCTGCTGAAACATTTAGTTGCAGACAAAGAGAAATTTCAAAAAGTTTTGGTATTCGTTGGCAGTAAAAGGTTGGCCGATAAAGTCTACAACGAAATGTTGGAAGAGTTCGAGTATGAAATTGGTGTAATTCACTCGAACAAAGCACAAAACACGCGATTCACAACCATAGAAAACTTCGATCAAGGTCAATTCCGCATTTTGATTGCAACGGACGTTATTGCGCGTGGGTTGGATTTGGATAAAATTACCCACGTAATCAATTTCGATACACCCACTTTCCCAGAAAACTACATGCACCGTATCGGTCGAACCGGTCGTGCTGAGGAGGAGGGGAGTTCTATTTTGTTTTCTACGGAAGCTGAAACCAAGGCGAAAGATGCTATTGAGACTTTGATGGATTATACTATCCCTGTTTTTCCTTTTCCATTTGACGATGTTAAACGATCCAGTGATTTATTACCCGAGGAGCGTCCAGACGAAGGAATGGATAAAAACCACCAGCGTAACGATCGCGATACAGAACGTGGCCCTAGTTTCCATGAAAAGAAACTGAAGAATCAAAAAGTCAATTTAGGTGGTAGCTACAAGAAGAACAAGGGGAAGAAATACAAGAAACCTCGGACGAAGGGCGATAAAATCGCGAATAGAAGAAAGAAGTAGTAGTTGAACAAAAAATTAAAAGGTGAGTTCTTAGTTGCGGGTTCCAAATTCATTTAATATCATTAAGCCATGATAGAAGCCACCTATGAACAGATTGCCGTTTTCATCAACTTTAAGTTTTTTTAATGCATTGTCATGTAGAGGTGAATTAGACACGTTATAATTGATCCAGTTTGACCCGTTGTATTTGTATAAGCCATTATTTCCACTTATAGTTGTGCCGATCCATATGTTGTTATGAGAATCAACAACAAGGTTTGTTGGGTGTATTCCTCCTGGAAAATCAAAAGGAGAAACAAGATAATTACCCGATACAATGTCTATTTTAAAAACTTTGTAATTAGAATTTAGTCCATTAAAATAACCAATAATCCATAGGTTTCCATCAGAATCTAGATCCATGCTCTTCACTCGAACATTATCCATGATAGGTGTGGAAATTCCTTGATCATAACTATAAAGAGCTTGACCAGTCGAATAAATGAGTTTGTCTTGACTTAAATTTAATATATTATAAACACTGTTAGAGCCTGAAGAAGTCGGCCCAGGTGGGTAGTGATGAGTAAAATTTGTCCCATCGAAATGAATCAGTCCGTCACTTGTTTTTCCAAACCATAGACCATTTAAATTTGTTGTGAAACTAGTAAATTCATAGAAAATTGAATTCGAATAATGTGTTTTCGTAAATACACCATTGTCTTCTTGAACTACTGCTTCATGAAATGTATTAAAAGTTCCTGGAAGGTGATAAGGATAGGACAATCCAAGTGATAAATTACCGTTTGGATGAAATGCGAAAGAAAAAAGTCTACCTTTTAAAAGTTTCGAATGAGTTGTATCAATTGTTTCAGCGATATATCCATTAGGATTGACTCGTGATATTTTCGTCATGCGAAAGGATATGTTTCCTGTTGGCGTTAGACTGTCATAGCTGCCGTGACTTCCGATCCATATTCTGCCATATTTATCTTCTTGGATATCTATAACTTCAAAGAGTTCTGTTCCGTCTGGCGACTTAACCAATTGCCAAACTGCGGAATTGGCCATCTGCTGTGGATTAACTGAAGAAGTTTCCTTTTTGCAAGAAAATAACCCAAAAGTCAAAGCGAGAAGTATGCCGATATTGGTTTTCATAAACTAATTAAGGTTTTTTCATTCCTTGAACAAAAATATCGATAATTTTTTATTTCGAATAGAGTGAATATAATTCCTCCAGTATAATTTGGACTCAAGCATTTTCCCTACATTTAATTCGTGAAATTCAACCCATTCAAAACGTTAGGTCCTGGCGCACTGATAGCCGCAGCATTTATTGGCCCTGGTACGGTGACCGTGTGCACAAAGGCAGGGGTGCGTTTCGGTTTCGCTTTGCTGTGGGCACTGGTTTTGTCGGTTGTTGCAACAGCGGTTTTACAAGAAATGTCTGCTCGATTAGGATTGATTTCCAAAAAAGGGCTTGCAGAAGCTTTAACAAGCCAATTGAAAACTCCTTGGATGAAATGGTTGGCTGTTATTCTAATTGTTTCAGCAATTCTTATAGGCAACAGCGCCTATCAAGCGGGAAACATAAGCGGAGGCGTGTTGGGTTTGCAAACGATTTTTCCTGAAACTAATGTTCAATTGGGTGATTTTTCACTCAACTATTTGGTCTTTATCATAGGAGCAATTGCTTTTCTGCTCTTGTATTTGGGGAATTACAAGTTTATCGAACGTGCTTTGGTGTCATTGGTTGTGCTTATGAGTCTTTCTTTTGTGGTAACGGCAATTCTCACATCACCCAATTTATCCAAACTTTTTTCAGCTGTATTCATGCCTCAAGTGCCTGAAGCTAGTCTTTTGACAATCATTGCTTTAATTGGCACAACTGTCGTTCCGTACAACCTGTTTTTGCACGCATCACTTGTGCAGGAAAAGTGGAAAGGTGAAGCTGATTTAAAAGCTGTTCGTATAGATACTGTTGCTTCCATTGTTCTCGGGGGAATTGTTTCCATTGCCATCGTGATTTCGGCCGCTGCGATACAATCCACTGCTGTTATGAATGGTGGAGATCTTGCAAAAGGTCTCGAACCTTTGTATGGAAGTTTCGCCAAATACTTCATGGGGATTGGTTTATTCGCAGCCGGAATTACATCAGCGGTGACAGCTCCATTGGCTGCAGCGTACGTGGCAAGGGGTTGTTTTGGGTGGGAAAAAGACCTTAAATCGACTCGTTTTCGTATAGTTTGGATACTTGTTCTCTTTATTGGTGTAGTTTTCGCGGCAATAGGGAAAAGTCCCATAGTGGTCATTCAATTTGCTCAAGTCGCTAATGGTTTTCTATTACCTATCATAGCGTTTTTCTTACTTTGGGCAGTCAATCGCTCCGATATCATGAAAAAGTACACGAACACACTTGTGCAAAATGTTCTAGGTGGGTTTATCATCTTGGTGGCACTTGGATTGAGCATTAAAACGCTATTTTTCGTATTTAATGGATAGGATAGCTAACATAAATATCAATTGTGATCTAGGCGAGGGGACGGGCAATGACGCTGAGTTGATGCCGTTTCTGACTTCGTGTAATATAGCCTGTGGTGGGCATTTCGGAGATGACGTTACTATGCGCGAAACGATTCAACTAGCCGTGAAGTATAATGTTAAAGTGGGGGCACATCCATCTTTTCCAGATAAAGAAAACTTTGGGCGAGTTGAAATGGATATCGAGCCAGAGGTTTTGAAGGCCTCCCTTCGACAGCAAGTCGCAGATTTTAAGGCAGTTTGCGACGAGATGGGTGTTGAAATGCATCACATTAAACTGCATGGGGCGTTGTATAATTTAGCAGCGAAAAATGAGGAAGTTGCAAAGAACGTGTTGGATGCTTTTGAAATTTTCGGTCCAATAAAATTCTATGTCGGAGGGAATTTGCAAATTTACCTACAAGATTCTGAACATTATCAATTTTGCAAGGAAGCCTTCATCGATCGTACCTATCAAGATGACTTAAGCTTAGTGAATCGAAACAACCCATTCGCTTCAATTGAGTCTATCGAAATCGCTTTCAGTCAATTAGATATGATGATTGGGAGCGGTGAAGTCGAAACGGTTTCTGGCAAACGAATACCAATCCAAGCTGAAACCTACTGCATTCATGGAGATAATCCAAAAGCGCTAGAAATTCTTCAATTTATTCATCAAAAGTTCACAGAAAATGGATAATCCAATCATTCGTTCGTTTGGTGATTCCGCTATTCTGCTCACTTGGAAGCAAGAAATTAAAAAAGAGATAAACGATCAAGTTCGAAACACTGAAAGGCTAATTCACGATCATTTTTCTGAAGAAATTCTTGAAACGACTCCAACTTATTCTGAATTAGCCGTGTATTTGAAGCCACAAACGAATCAAACGGCCTTTATTGCGAATTTGCGAAATTTCAGTTGGAAAACGCTTGATTTAGACCTTGAAGATCACTTTTTATGGCAAATACCCGTCTGTTATTCAGAAGAATACGGAATAGATTTAGTTGAACTAGCGACAGAAAAAGGTGTTTCTATTGAAGAAATCACTCGAATGCACACCTCGAGAAAATTTTCTGTTTATTTCATTGGTTTCCTCCCTGGATTCCTCTATTTAGGTGGATTGCCAGACGGACTGAACCATCCAAGGAAAATCGCACCCCGATTAACTGTGCCAAAAGGCGCGGTGGCCATAGGAGGGAAGCAAACGGGGATTTATCCTATGGAAAGTCCAGGTGGATGGAATATTATTGGTAAAACACCTATTGAATTGTTTGATGTTCAACAAAATCCTCCCGTTATCATAAAGTCCGGCGATAAAATTCAATTCAATTCCATCACTTTTGCTGAATTCAAACATATTCAATCGCAAGTGGAAGCTGGTAATTACGAATTAACCAAAACTCGATTGCTTTGATTCGCTTCATCACATCAGGCATTTCAACGACCATTCAAGATTTGGGGCGATTCGGCTACCGAAAGCACGGTGTTCCCGTTTCTGGTGCAATGGATCAAATTTCTTCTCGTCAAGCCAATGAAATCCTTGGAAATGAGGCTAACTGTGCCGCACTGGAGATGGTCGTCAAAGGACCAATTCTCCAGTTCGAAGAAGATTGTTGGATATCTCTCACAGGAGCAACAATTCAAGCGGAATTGGATGAAAAAATGATAGAAATGTACAAAGCAATCTTTATTTCAGCCGGACAAGTGCTTAAATTGGGAAGTCTTTCCAGCGGACGTTATACTTACATGGCTGTGAAAGGCGGTATTCAATCGGAAGTGGTACTGAACAGTCGCAGCCAATTCAAAGGAATTACCAAATCGAACCGATGCACAAAAGGAATGGTCCTATATCACGCTAACATTTCCAAAAACCCCGAAAACCCACAACAAACCAAAGTCAAAGTCAACGTCAAACTCAATGTCAACGTCAGCAAAGGGCCCGAATTCGACCAATTGCCGGTAGAAATTCAAAAGAAACTCTTATCAGCCAAATTCACAGTTAGTCCCAACAGCAACCGCACTGGTTTTCGCTTGGAATCCAACAAAACTCTCCATGCGCCTGAAATAATAACGAGTCCCGTTCAGCCTGGAACGGTGCAACTAACACCATCTGGCGAACTAATCATTCTGGGACAAGATGCAGGAGTGAGTGGGGGGTACGCTCGCATTTTTCAACTGGATGAGGATGAATTCAGTAGCTTTGTCCAGCAAACCGAACAAGTCTCGTTTCAGCTGAAATAAAAGAACGCCGTGAATCACTCCACGACGTTCTTTTATTTAACAAAATTGATAAACTTTATTTGGTCACTACTTTTTGAACGTAGACTTTATCCGCTTCAATAAATCGCAAGAAATAAACACCTGCTTTTTCAATGGAAATAGTTTTCACATTTGAATGATTCTGAACAACAGAACCCGCCACATCAACCACTTCAAGTTTAAATTCTTGATTCGTTTCAATCTTGATAGTTCCCGTTGAAGGAACAGGGTAGACTTTAAACATATCCAATACTTGGTTCAGCTCATTTGTACTGGCTGAGCTTCTCGGAAGGATTCCTTTGAAATTTCCGTTGTAACTTAATGCAGCGATATCTCCAAGTGTCGTTAACGTACCGTCGGTCTTAATGTTATAGAATGTTTCCCCCATCGCCAAAGTGAAATCGTTTGTAGATGCGTTGTAACACACCGCCACCCCAAGTATCGAGTCCGGTACACGAATCAATAGTTGCTTCAGCCATCGTAGTTAAGTTCAAAGTCATTAAATTTCCATCAGGACCGCCATCATAACGATACATAAGTCCGTCTGTTGTGTTGACGCAAATCACCTCACCATCATCACCAGGTGAAGTCCAATCGTGAAATAAAGTTGCAGCACCAGTTGTCTTATTCAGCGTGTACAAAGATGTCGAACCAGCTCCATTCATTGCGTAGAGCGTTCCCGTCGCGTCAAACGAAATACTCGAATTATTGATAGTCAATACGCCCAAAGAGGTGATGTTTCCCGTCGTAGGATCTAGAATTCCCAACCGTCTATCCGAATTATCATCCTTCACCGAAACATAAATTTCTCCTGTCGTTGGATCTTTCGCCATACCGTTGAACCCATCAACGCCATTGCCAGTGCTCGTGAACTGAACGCCAATCGAATCAATCTGCATCCCGTGGGAGATATCAATCGTTAAAAGATGTGTCTCACCATCAGGACTTTGCACGCAATAATGGTTCTGCGCAAAACTCAATATGCGTCCTATAATTAATATTATGTTAAATAGGATTTCGCCAAACGCCCCATTCCACAACAAACCTTACTTTTATAGTCTTATTACCGAGAACTACTTCTCAATTAAAACAACACAATGAA
Source organism: Crocinitomicaceae bacterium (assembly GCA_965660955.1). GTDB lineage: Bacteria > Bacteroidota > Bacteroidia > Flavobacteriales_D > Crocinitomicaceae > UBA2040. The sequence goes on from CBFIBY010000073.1 coordinate 9,487, forward strand.
ACATCCTTTCATAAGTCTCTCCTTGCTGATTTTCCTTTCAGATTTTTCCTACACGCAAATTCTCACACCAATTGCCGAGTTTACATTCGACTAATCCATCCAGGAAAAGTATTCAGGATTTATTCCAGACACCGTTGACATTTCTTTGTTTAACGACACAGACGAATTAAACACCCCAAATGCGGCCATATAAATTACTTGTCAGCCAATGGTTTTAAATGATCCCGCATTTTAACAATTTGGTACGGGAGATTTTTCAATGTCGATGTGGTTTAAGCGCACTGCCAGTCTATGACCCGCTCGTTGGCTAATAACGAAAAATTCAGGCGCTATTTGCTTTCGTTTGCGCTACAACGGATTCTTCGACCAAATGACCTTTTATTTCCGGCCAGACATGGTTCGAACGAAGTTTTCGCCCTTTTCGACCACCAACTGGACATTGATAACGCAACATAAGCGCCTTTTATTATCTATCCGAATCCCGTTGTTAAAACGCTTAAAATCAAATTAAAATAACCGATTGTTTCTAGTTTTACTTTGATAGATAGAAATGGCGCTACGGTCCTGCAAGGACAGCTGGAAAATAATGAGATTGAGGTTGGGGAATTATCCGTGGGGAAATATGTTTTGAGGCTTGATGGGAGGATTTTTACGATAGTTATTCGGCTGTAGGCCTCATGCCTTTGGCTGTTTGGCGGTTGGCCATTGGCTTAAATACCCTTAGATGTTCATTTCTATCATAGAATTGACTATAAATTGGTCAATATCAATAGGAATGTGTTTACACCTTAAGCCAACAGCCAACAGCAACAAGGAGACCCGAATCATCAAGTCCCCTTCAATGCGGCAGTTCATAAGCTATTCACTCTCTTATCTTTAACAAACTCTTACAAAAATACCGATCTATCTACCTAACTGTATATATGTTAATTGTTGGATGAACCTTCTTCCTCCACAGGAGTTTCTGGGTTCGCTGGGTTTTCTGGATTGGCGGGATTCTGTGGGTTTACGGGGTTCGGTGGATTTGTAATGATTACCCGAGTTTGCGTTGATGTCTTACCTCCCACTTGCACTCTGCAATCTGCTCTTCCGAAACTTACGGCTTTTCCTGTTTCGTTTTCTTTCCATTGCAAGGTATGACTGAACATCTCGTCGTTGGAAATCGTCATGTTGATGCATTCGCGTTTCGTTCGGCCCTTGTCGTCCACCAAAGTCATGGATAAATTCAATTTCTTAATAATATTCCGTTTCACTTTTGCGGTGTAATTGAACTTGATTCCAGCTGCAGTAGCGGCTTTCTTGATTTCTTCCAATTCCTGCATAGTTGTTCGATTGGTGATGAAATGTGTGACTGTTTTCAGATTAGCGTCATCGTTTACATTGCTGTAGATGATTTCCACTTCATTTTCCAGGAGATCTTCCAAATCGTCAAGTTCATTCTCCGTCAATAGCACCAATTCTTCCATGCTATCCTCCAAATCCTCAAGGTTAATTGTAAGTCCTTCAAATTCAGAGAGTTTCAGCTCTAGTTCGTTTTCTAGCTCACCAAGATCAATGTCTAAAGCGTGCAATTCTTCCAAATCTAGGTTCAATTCTTTAATCCGATCGTCATTCAAGACAATTCTCGCTTTTAGAATATCATCTTCGATGTCAATGGTGAGAACTTTCACCGAATCTTTCGAAATTTTCTCTCTTTTCAAGGTGTCGTCCGCTACAAATAGTCCTTCTTGTGGGGGCACTTGTGGTGCGGCGTATGCGAGTTCCTTTTTCGTGGATGGTCCCTCCTCTGTCGAAATTACAGGAATTGGATTGGCTGACGTGGCAGAACTGTAGATGAGTACAGCGCTAGTTATTGCTGTGATGGTGCTTATAGACATAATAAAGATTTTAGATTTAAAAATGGAACTTGTAATTACCTTGGCATGCGCTGCAGTCGCAACACCAATGGCCAAAGCGCTCGTGAATACGGTTCTAGCTTCCGTAAACTTGTATTTGGGCGCTTCCGTACGAGCCGATTGGAATAATTGATCTAATTGGCCGTCTTCATCTCGTATTTCGTTGATATTCATTGTTGTACCTCCCCTCTTTTGTGTTCAGATTCAAAACTCAATACCTGTCGAAGCTTTTCTCTTCCTCGGCGAAGCCTTTGTTTTACGTTGGATTCGGACGTTTCTTGAATTTTTGCAATTTCTTTAATGGACATTCCCGATATTTCAAACAGGATAATGCTTTCGCGTTGATCTTCATTCAAATGTGCCAATGCTTTGTGTAACATGAATACTTCGGCATTTGCATCTGTTTTTGAATTGACGTCGCTATAATTCTGACTTTCCGTTTCAAACAAATCTGAATTCTCTTTCTTTTTTCGTTTGTTATTCGCCAGAATGCGAACAGATATGCTAAATAAAAAAGATAAAAAGGCCTTCTTATCTCGGAGATCATTAAATTTTTGGAAAGCAAGCAACAACGTTTCATTCATCAAATCCTTGTAGTCCATGTCGCCATAAACTCTTGCTCGACAGAAGCGCTCAAAGCGATCGTGCACGGGCTCGTAGATTTTTAAGAATTCCTTTTGTTTGCTCTTGCTCATAGCTGCGTCAAATAGATCCGCATTAGTTAGGTGTCGCTTTCAGCAGATAAGTTACATGTTAATATATAAATACGAAATAAGAAGTAAGAATGATTGAACCACTTAGGGCATGGAGAACATGAAGTTGTTAAAAGACGCTGCGCTAAGTTGTAGTTCATTAAGTTATATCACCTCACTTTCATTATTCATTAACCAAAACTCGCAACTCTTAACTCGCAACTCATCACTCATCACACATCACTCATCACTCATTACTCATTACTCATCACTCATCGCTCATTACTCATAACTCACAATCAGTAATTCCCTAATTCAATTATCTTTAAGGTCTAAAATTATTCCATGAAAAATCTGATCGTCCTAGTCGCTATACTTACAGGCCAATTCAGTTTCGGTCAATCGCCCAATTACATTGAAATAACTGCGGTAGACATTGTGAAATTAAATGCGAAATCGGCCACTATGCTTATTTATATTGATCAGGTTGATGCACAATTGAGTCGTGCTTTTGACAGACAT
>CBFIBY010000074.1:0-8067 GCA_965660955.1 Crocinitomicaceae bacterium
AGGAATGAATGATATTCCGCAAGGATTATTGCGATTGGCCAATGATTTAGGTGTGGAATTGAAATTGAATCAGCCTGTTGATGAAATTGTGGTTAAAGCCGGAAAGGTGAAAGGTGTCAAATCCATAGGTGAGTTTTTTGAAGCGGAGCTCGTCTTTTGTAATTCCGACATTCGCCCTGCTTATCAGCATCTTTTGCCAACGGAAAACATCCCGGAAAAAGTGCAAAAACAAGAGCCATCGAGCTCAGCCATGATTTTTTATTGGGGAATAAAGAAAAAGTTTAAGCAGCTTGATTTACATAATATCTTTTTTGCGGAAGATTACAAAAAGGAGTTTGAGACTATTTTTCAAGAACAATCGGTTGATGTTGATCCGACAGTTTATATTCATGTTAGTTCTAAAATGAAACCGAATGATGCGCCAGAAAATTCTGAGAACTGGTTTGTAATGGTGAATGTTCCTGCAAATACTGGACAAGATTGGCAGCTACTTCGAAAAGAAATTCGGTCTAATGTGATTTCAAAATTGAGTAGAATGCTCGGTGAGTCAATTGAGGAGCTCATTGAAGCCGAAGATTATCTCGACCCTATTCGGATAGAAGAACGAACCTCAAGTTTTGCTGGAGCTTTATATGGCGCTAGTTCAAATGATCGGATGGCCGCCTTTTTTCGACATCCAAATTTCTCAAAGATCAAAGGTCTTCATTTCATTGGAGGAAGCGTTCATCCCGGTGGAGGAATCCCTTTATGTTTGCTGTCAGCTAAAATTGCTGTTTCAACAATTCAAAAGTAATTTTACTGCTCAGCTTCAACCAAGGTTGGTATTTCTATTTCGGTTTGAAGTAAATCTTCCCAAACCTCTCGTCGACGAATGAGGTGAATTTCTTTTCCATCCACAAGTACCTCTGCTGGTCGCAAACGTGAATTATAATTGTTCGCCATAGATATGCCGTATGCACCTGCATTGTGTATACTGAGTATATCATCTTCTCTAACCTCCGCTATAAGTCGGTCAAATCCTAATGTATCACTTTCACAGATATATCCGACAACGGAATAAAGTCGCGGTGTACCTTTTGGATTACTCAAATTTTCAATATGATGGTAAGCATTGTAGAACATTGGGCGTAGCAAGTGATTTTGTCCACTATTGACACCTACAAAAACCGTTGAGGTTGTTTGTTTAATGATGTTTGCCTTTACAAGAAAACGACCCGATTCACTAACAAGGTATTTACCAGGTTCAAACCAAAGTTCTAAATCGCGACCATATTCTTCGCAGAATTTTCGAAACGAAGCTGCAATTTCAACGCCAATTTGCTCAATATTCGTTACCATGTCACCTTCTTTGTATCCAACCTTAAATCCCGAACCAAAATCTAAGAATTGTAAATCAGGGAAAGAGCGAGCTGCTTCATACAGTAGATCAGCTCCACGGAGGAAGACTTGGGCGTCGATGATATCACTTCCTGTGTGCATGTGCAAACCATTCACGATAATTCCATAATGTTCAACAATACGTGTGATATGTCTTACCTGATGAATGGAAATCCCGAACTTTGAATCGATATGACCCACGGAAATATTTGTGTTTCCACCCGCCATGATATGCGGATTTATGCGAATACAGCATGCAACTTTATTCCCGTAGGTTAATCCAAATTTTTCAAGAATTCCTAGATTGTCAATATTGATGTGTACACCAATTTCAACGGCTTCTCGAATTTCTTCGAAGTCAACACCATTTGGCGTGTACATGATTGATGTTGGTTTGAACCCTGCTCGCAGTCCAAGACGTACCTCTTCAATAGAAACGGCGTCCAATTCAGCTCCCTCTTTTTTCAAAAGGCGAAGAATATTTACATTATTCAATGCCTTCATGGCATAATGCAATTTAACCGGCAAGCCGTCAAAAGCATTTGAAAGCCGATTGAATTGACTACGGATTTTTTCAGCATCGTAGACATATAAAGGCGTTCCGTGATTTTCGGCAGCTTTCAATAACAATTTCGCATCCATTTCTATCATTTTTTTGCAAATTTAGTAGGTTCTAATGGAAGAGCATTGTTAAAATATACTTTTAATGTTAAATTATAAACAAGCGAAAACACGTTTGAGCACAACAAAATCCATAAATTCGCGTTTTTGAAACAGAATTTTGAGGTCGTTTATAATCATATTAGTATTTATCATGTGTCTACCCTTAGCGGTCGATGCGCAAAGATCCAACAATAAGTCTCGGTCAGAATTGGGAATTATGGCGGGTGGAATGTATTATATCGGTGATTTGAACCAATATGGACATTTTAAAAATAACAATTTATCTGCTGGCCTTATATATCGCTATTACGTTCATTCAAGATTGTCATTTCGCGCAAACCTAACATATGGGAGTGTCGAGGCAGATGATAAAGACTCTCGTTTTTCTCAGCTACGAAATAGAAATTTAAATTTCAAAAGTGATATTTGGGAATTAGGTTCTGGAATTGAATTCAATTATTGGCCGTTTCAAATTGGTCATGATCGATACAAAGCCACGGCTTATTTCTTGGCAGAAATATCTGCTTTCTATTTCAATCCAACCACTGAATACGGTGGAGAAGAAATAAACTTGCAGGGTGTTGGGACAGAGGGGCAGGGAACAGACCTTGGAAAAAGTAGTCGCTATTCAAAAATAGGGATGGCAATTCCGGTTGGATTAGGGTTCAAGTGTTCCTTAGGCAAACGCATGTCGCTTACTGTAGAATATAGCATCCGTAAAACATTTACAGATTATTTAGACGATGTAGGCAAGGGAGATTATTTGGATCCAACTGAACTTACCATTGCGCGTGGTTCAACAGCTGCGGATTTGAACAACCGTAGTTTAAATCAAATGCAATTTGGAAAACGTGGAGATCCCAATACAAATGATTGGTACGCATTTTTTGGTCTCGGTCTAACGATTCGTCTGGGAGATCCCGATAAGTGTTTCTTTAAAGGAGCATCTTACTGAAGTTGGCCACGTTTTTCGCAATTCGATAGAAGAATTCATAGATCATCCTGAGTAATTCGGTCAAGAGCAAAACAAAAAAGCATCCGCCCGAAGAAGACGAATGCTTTCAATAAAGTTGGTGACGAATTAATGCCCGTGTCCTTCGTGACCGTCATGTCCCGCTTGAATATCAACAATTTCTAAGTCAAACATCAAGTCACTGTATGGAGGGATCGCTGGTTCTCTTCCAGAAGCACCATACGCTTGGTTGTACGGGATAAAGATCTTTATTTTTCCACCTTTTGCCAATTTCGCCAGTCCTTCCTCAAATCCAGGAATCATACGTTGTTTCATATAGGCAAAATCCATTGTTTGATTTCGGTCGTATGAACTATCGAATTGTAATTCACTCAATCTGAAAATCCCTCTGTAATGAACAGACAGGTTATCGCCTGGTTGAGCTAATTCACCTGTTCCTGGTTCGATTATTTCATACACTAAACCAGATGGTGACTGAACTGCATTTGGATACTTTTTCTTAACGTCAGCATAAAAGAATTTGTAGTACTCTTCGATTGGCATTTCCTTCACCTTTTCGGCATATGGAGTAGTAAAAACTGCCTGAGCGTCATACGTTTCTTTCACTTTTTTCTCATAGGCAGCTCTTTCGGCTTCTTGTCTGAGACGTTCAGCTTCCTTTTCAGCTTCGATCTTTTTTTGCTTTTCTATGGCAACCAATAAATTAGTATTGAAGACTTGTGTAGCGTTCCACACCAATGCCTCTGGACCGACACGAATAATTTTAACCGCGTTCATCAAATCATTTTGTTCAATTGCGTCAACAACGGCTTGTGAAGCAGAATCAACAACATGACCGAATACAGAATGGCGATCATCTAAATGAGGGGTAGCTTTGTGGGTAATGAAAAATTGACTTCCATTTGTAGCGGGACCTGAATTTGCCATAGATAAAATACCTGGGCCTGAATGGCGAAGAGTTGGATCAAATTCATCCGGGAATTTATACCCTGGGCCTCCGGTACCGTTTCCAGCTGGGTCTCCACCTTGAATCATGAAATTGGCAATGACACGGTGAAATTTGAGACTATCGTAATATGGTTTTTTCACAACCGTAGAATCAGGACCAACAAAATTTCCTTCGGACAATCCAACAAAGTTGGCAACTGTCAAAGGCGTTTTTTGATGTTCCAAAAGCACGAGAATGTTTCCTTTGGTTGTCATGAATTTTGCGTAAATACCGGGCTCAAGTGTTATTCCTTTTTCTTCTTCCGTTTTGGCAATCAATTCTGCTTGAATTTCTTCCATTGTAGGTGTTTTACTCGCTTTTTTGAATATTCCACAAGAAGAAATGATACCTGCAAGAAGGGCTAATGTAAATAGATGTCGCATTGTTATTTTATTGATTTATTATTTAATTTCTTTTATCAATTCCCCACATCATTTTGTTTCGGATGGTGTCGAGGAAGTTATTGTCTTCAAATTTAATGACATTTAGCATAAAGTCTGCCTTTGAAACGGTCACGAGTTCGCCTTGTTTGATACTATGAGAAATTCCATCCAATGAAATTAAATATCGACGTTCTCTTCCTTGCACAGTTAGTGAGATCGGCATATGATCAGGAACCACCATTGGTCGAACGTTAAGATTGTGCGGTGCAATAGGTGTTAACATGTGTACTTGACAGCCCGGTGTAACAATCGGTCCACCGCAACTCAAACTATAGGCAGTTGACCCAGTTGGTGTTGCAACAATTAACCCATCCGCCCAATACGAGTTCAAATATTTACCTTCCAAACTTGCATCTACTGTAATCATAGATGCAGCATCTCTTTTATGAAGCGTAACTTCATTTAACGCAAAATTATCTTCTCCGTATGGATTTTGATCCATATCCAATCGCATCAATGAACGAGATTGGTACACAAATTCTTTACGTTTCACAGCCTCAAGTGTTTCCTGCATGCTTTCTAAAGAAACATTTGCTAAGAAACCGAGTCTTCCGGTGTTGATACCAATTATTGGTACTCCAGAGTTTCGGATGTATTTCACCGTTTGAATGAAAGTACCATCGCCTCCAATACTTATAGCAAGGTCTATACCAGATGAAAAATCAGTATGTGAATCGAAGGAAGAATAATCTTGACCAATGCTTGCCTTATGAACCAGCTGCTTTTTTAAGTCATTTTCCAAAATCACCTTGCACTCAAGATTTTCCAAAGTCTCAATAATGTTTTTAAAAACTGAGATGTTTTGTTTGGTAACTTTTCGGGCGTATAGGGCAATATTCTTCATTACATTTTTAAGTAATTCATCAACGCATCATAACGCAATTGAAGATCATCGTCAAATCTACTTTTTTGAAAGCTAGCTTTAACGGCAATGTCATATCTTTCAAAGGTACGAATGATTCTGTCAAGTTCAATTTCATTGATTTTTAACGTGACTTCTACCTTAGTTGAGTCTCTTGAAGTCATAATGAATGAACTCAATATTTTAGCGTTATTACTTTCAACAATTTGAGCAATTTGTGCCATGGAATAATCCACTTCGTTCATTTCGATTACTAAAATCCCACCTGTGTCCTTGATGCTGCCTGTATTGGCAATGAGTGTCATCAAATGATGAATATCTGTACATCCTAGATATTCTTCGTCATCACTAAGTACAGGTAAAACGGAAACTTTGTAATCGGAAATCCGAGCGAGCACTTCATAAATATGAGCGTCCGTTTTGGCGTATGGTCGCGGCAGATGCTGAAAGAGTTTATCAAGTGAAAGATCTAGATCCTCCATGTCCATCAAAGCACTTTCTGAAATCACCCCAACATAGTTGCCATTTTTTAAAACGGGAAGGTGCGAAACTTTGAATTCATCCATCCAAACTAGTGCCTTGTCACCTTTATCGGTGTGCAAAAGAGGAGGTATTTCTTCTGTGATTAATTCTACCGCTGTCATTAGGGTGCCAAAGTAGTAAAATCCTTACGAAGTTTCTATCTTTGATTCACAAAAAATCTAGTTTTAGAATGACGAAATTGAGTGTTAATATCAATAAAATAGCAACCCTACGAAATGCACGTGGAGGAAAACTACCGAATGTAGTTCAATTTGCTATAGATTGTGAACGTTTTGGTGCAGAAGGGATAACGGTGCATCCTAGGCCAGATGAACGTCACATCACTTCCGACGATACGTACGCGCTAGCCGAAGTTGTAAAAACGGAATATAATATTGAAGGATACCCAGATGCACGATTTCAAAAGATAATTTCTGATATAAAACCTACTCAAGCTACGCTTGTTCCAGATCCACCGAATGTTTTGACCTCAAACGCAGGTTGGGACACTTTGCAGAATAAAGATTTACTCACAGATTTGGTTGCTGGATACAAGGAATTGGGTGTTCGAAGTGCCATTTTCATCGAACCCGATAAAAAGTTGATTGAAGGTGCGGCTGCAACAGGAGTTGATCGAATTGAATTGTACACGGGGCCTTACGCAGATAATTTCTCTTCGGATAGAGAAAAAGCAATTGAGAAGTACGCGGAGGCTGCCGGATTTGCCTATGAATTGGGTCTTGGAATCAACGCTGGACACGATTTAAGTTTGGACAATTTGGCCTATTTTAAATCGTATATTCCGAATTTACTTGAAGTCTCAATTGGTCATGCTTTGATTAGTGATGCCTTGTATTTTGGAATAGAGAATACGATTCAACTGTATTTGAAAGAGCTTTCAGCCGTTCAATCGGCATAAATAAAAATCTATTTCAGAATTATTCGTCCTAACTTTTTAGAGATGATTTTCTTTACATTTTCTAGGTGCATCTGCTCGCTCATTAGGTCGCTCATTTGGTCTCCATCCTCGGGACCTAGTTTTTCTAATTTATCTTGAATCGCATGAATTAGTTGCTCTATCTTTTCGTTTTTGAAAACGTAGATGGTGTCCATTACCAAACGAGGTAATTTGTCTTTTTCTCCTTGGGTAAATATTTTTAATTTTTCAAACCAGGTTGGACTCAACTCATATTCATCAGATTCAATATCTGAAACAAACTTTACCATTTCTTGATCTTCGCCTCTCAGAAAGAAGCTGGATTGATAAAATGTCTTTTCGGCAATGCCTTTCGCCACGATTCCGTGAATTCGATTGAACAATGGGAAATTAAACGTTAATTCGTCTCTTTCTAATTCATGGCAAATCAATTCAGCAACACTCGTTTCGATAATAATCTCTTTTCCGTCTTTGTCGACGGAAGGAATTTCAACGGCGAAAACGCCGTATTTTACAAGGACTCTAGCCAATTCAAATTCTGATGAGGTGAATTTCTCTGTAGTCTTTTCGATGGGTTTCTCGGAGGTGTCGAGTGCCCCACTTGGTGCGTCAAATGAAGTATTCGGAACGACGTTTGCTCGACGCGCATCGCCCGCCTGTTTCTCCACCTTTTTGGCTCTCGCTTTTGCAATCTCAGCAATAACGATATCCTCGTCAATTTCAAATTTTGCCGAAACTTCTTTCGCATAAACGGAGCGGACAATTGAATCAGGAATCAATCCAACCGAATCGACCACATCTCGTATCAATTCCGCCTTTTTCAAAGGGTCGTTGGCGGCATCTTTCAGGAGAATTTCCGATTTAAAGGTTACAAAATCCTGTGAATGTTCGCGCAAATAATCTTCGACAACGGTTGTGCTGTTCTTTTTCGCAAAGGAATCGGGATCTTCACCTTCTGGGAAAAGCACCACTTTTACGGACATTCCTTCTTCCAAAATCAAATCAATTCCACGGAATGAAGCTTTTATCCCAGCGCTATCCCCGTCATAGAGAATGGTGATGTTTTGTGTGTATCGGCGAACGAGTTTTATCTGTTCTTTGGTCAAAGAAGTTCCCGAGGAGGAAACAACATTTTGAATACCCGCTTGATACATGCTAATTACATCCGTATAGCCTTCACAGAGATAACAGTTGTCGTATTTTATTATGTCGTTTTTCGCAAAATAGAGTCCATAAAGGATGTCACTTTTATGATAAATAGGACTTTCAGGCGAATTAAAGTATTTGGCAACTTTTTTGTCG
>CBFIBY010000074.1:8077-12522 GCA_965660955.1 Crocinitomicaceae bacterium
CCACCAAAGCCTAATATTCGTCCACTAATACTGTGAATAGGGAAGAGCACCCTTCCTCGAAAAAAGTCAAATTTTCTATCGTCTTTCGATTTTACGAGTCCAACTTTTTCAAGGTACTCGGACTTGTATTTTTTTGAAAGAGCAGCTTTGGTAAAATCGTCGCCTTTGTTGAGACAATACCCTAGTTCAAATTTCTTAATGATATCAGGACGGAAACCTCTTTCTTCGAAATATGAAAGTCCAATGGCTTTTCCCTCTTCATTTTCATGCAAGTTTTCTACAAAATGTTTCTTCGCAAAATCGTTGATAATAAAAAGGCTTTCGCGTTCCGTGATAGCCGCCATTTCTTCCGGAGTCGGCGCTTTCTCTTCTGGTAAAACGATGCCGTATTTATCGGCTAACCAACGCAAAGCTTCAGGATAGGTGTAATGTTCCTTTTCCATTAAGAAGGAAACAACGGTTCCGCCTTTCCCTGTTGAAAAGCACTTGAAAATTTGTTTGGCTGGTGAAACGGAAAAGGAAGGTGTTTTCTCATCCGTAAAAGGACTTAATCCCATGTAATTGGCACCTTTTTTTTTCAAGCTCACAAATTCCCCAATGACCTCCTCAATGCGAGCAGTCTGCATTATTTCATCAACGATATGTGGGGGAATCATTGCCATTTAATATCCTTCTGGTAATCCGTGATCTTTTGTTTTTACTTTTCCGTCCTTGTCATAATGTTTCCAGACGCCAATCAACGTGTCTTCCCAATATTCTCCATGATACAACGGAGCACCATTTGGATAAGAAGAATAGGAGTGACCGTGTCGCTTACCGTGTTTATATATATTGAATCCTCTTTTTTCTCCACGTTCATTATAAAACTCCCATGTCCCATGTCTTTTTTCTTCTGAATCAACCGGCCCTGTAATTTTTACTTGTTTTTTTCCTGGGTAGTATTCGTAATAAATACCATCAATTGTTTCAATCAAGGTTTCATTCACTAATTGGGGATCTTCTTTTTTTTTGTCTTCTACTTCTGATGTGCAAGACAATAGAAGCAATCCAATGGAAAGAATACTAAATATATGTTTCATACTTCTAAGATAATCTGTTGGTTGTATATTCTACTAATCCGATTAAAGATTTTTTGGCTTCAGAATCAGGAATGTCTTTAATTAATTCCAGTGCGCGTAATTTGTATTCATTCATTTTAGCATGCGAATACTCTATTCCACCGTTTTCAATTACCAAACGAATGGCTCTTTTTACTGCTTTCGAATCTTCATTCCGATTTTTGACAATATCGATTAGTTCTTTTTTTATTTCTGGGCTGCTGTGATTCAATGTATAAATCAGAGGCAAGGTCATTTTCTGCTCGCGAATATCGTTTCCAGTAGGTTTGCCAATATTTCCAGGTTCTCCATAATCGAAAATATCATCCTTTATTTGAAAGGCTATTCCAACCAATTCGCCAAACTCATGCATCGTACTTTGCATTTCTGGACGACCAACAGAAAGTGCCGCTGCGTCGCAAACACATGCAATTAAAGATGCTGTTTTTTGTCGGATGACTTCAAAATACACTTTTTCGTCTATGTCTAATTTCCTTGCTTTTTCGAGCTGAAGAAGTTCTCCTTCAATCATTTCTTGAACCGCTCTAGCAACTATTCGGAGAACATCCACATTGTCTTTTTCAATGGAGAGCAATAATATTTTGGAAAGAAAGTAATCGCCGACCAAAACAGCAATTTTATTCTTCCAAAGCGCATTTACTGAGAAATGACCTCTTCTTTCGTTTGCGTCATCTACAACATCGTCATGAACTAAGGTTGAAGTATGTAGAATTTCAAAAAGGGATGCAGCTTCAAAGGTTTTGTCCGTTGGGCTGCCAAGCATTTTTGCGGTCAACAATAAAAATATGGGACGTATTTGTTTCCCTTTTCTTTTTACAATATAATGTGTGATTTTGTCCAAAAGAGCAGCGTTCGATTGAAGGTTCTCTTCAAAACGGACGGCAAATTTTTTCAATTCATCCTCAATGGGGATGGTTATTTCGTCGACGGACATCATTCGCACAAATATAACAAGATTGTGGCCGTAATTGTTGTGAATAAGAATGAATGTTTAAGAAGAATAAACAGGTCAAAATATTCCTTATTCTTCAAGTTTGATTTCGATTACAGCTTTTTTTGAAAGCCCTTTGTGTTTTTGAAAATAGACCTGGTTATTCATCAACTGCCCACCTAAGTTAACAAGAGTGCGTCGTCGTTTTGACGGTTCCGTAATTTGTTTAGTAACCTTCATTCCCTTGGCATTTATTTTCACACAATTGACATACATCTTTTTTGAGGATGAAGTCGGTTTTCGCTCTGATGCGTCCAGTACTAAATTATTTGGATTTTCATTGAAGAAAAGATAGATTTCATTGTTACTTTGAGCCGTTACGAAAGAGTTGTATTTATTGAAAGCATCTCTTGCAATTTGACTTTTTTCAACATGGCTTGTTTTTTTTAGTTGACCATTTCTGTCGAACCAAAATAAAAGTATGTTTTGATAATAGTACACGTAAGTATTTGGTTTGAGTACATCAGATTTCCCTCCACCAATTGGATCCTCCCATTCCTTTCTAAATTCTTCCGCCAATAAAACAAATTCACCATTTTCCATTTGAATCATGTCCCGCAATAAAAGTTCATCTACATTCTGTTTCTTCAATTGAGTAGTGGACCGTCTTCCTAATTTATAACTTTGCTTGGTAGTGAAAAATCTGGACTCTGACTCGGTAAAATTGTGAATACTATGGTTTTTTCGGATGAAATTTGCATCAAAAAAAACGCTGAAGACACCATCAGGGTTAAAATTTTTATCGTTAGAAAATATTCCCGAAACGATAGTGCAGGTGTCGTTTTGAATGAAGTCAATTTTATTGATAAATCGATTGTTTAAACTCAATTCGATTTCTCTAACTTTGTTCAGAGTTTGGTCGTAATTGAACAACATGTAGCTATTTTGGTCGGTATTGGAAAATTCACGATCTGGTTTGTACAGGTCCAAAATGGGACGAGCAACAAACGATAACGAATTTTGCCCGTGGTATTTCCAATTCGAGAAAACATATTGTACACTTTTGTCGGGAAACTCTACTTTTTTAGTCCAAAGCAAATTTAAATTTTGATTGAACGCGTTCAGCTGGATGTTTTGGGGTTCACGATTTTGAAAGGCACTTTGCTTGATAAAGACAAACGATTCTTCTGCTTCGTTCACGACGATCTCATACTCTCCTTTCATATCACTTTGACGAATCGTATCGAGGAATATCTTCTCAGTGTGTTGACCATTATTTAAAACCCGCATAGCGTGAAGTAAAATCTTTTTGTCAGCCGTTTTTTCTTCTATAATACAATATATAGAGTTCGATAAGGAAAAAATATGCGTAAGACTTTCATTGCTCGTGCTCGAGTTTTCGAGTTTCAAAGAAATGTCATATTGATATTCAAGTGAATTTTTGTCGAAAACACTGATTATTGGACTCCCGAGATTCCTGTCATCCAGAGCAAACACATTACTGCTATCAGCCATAATAAAACCAAGATGCCAAGCGCCTAATTTCTTTTTTGTCATTGGACCTTCTTTCACTTCTATTTGTGAAAAGGCGCAAAAACTAAAAAAAAATAGGATTAAAAGACGGTATTGCAACATACCCTTAAAGGTAGGAAAATTAAGCTTCAAACTTCTTTAATTCGAGACGAGAACCATCGAATTCGGCATAGGTTTGGTAGTTCATCCATTCACCCAAATTGATGTAGCGTGATTTGTCACCAACGGATATGTCTATTGGGTAATGTCTGTGACCAAAAATAAAATAGTCAAAATGTTCTTCCTTCAGCTTTTCTCTTGAAAAAATAGCGAGCCATTCTTTCTCATCACCCAAATACTTTTCATCTTCAAGTGCTGTGTGCAATCTACTTTTCTTGGATGAAGTGTTCGCGAGCCAAAAAGAAAAATTGGGATGAAGTCGTGCAAAAAACCATTGAGAAACTTTACTGGCGAATACTTTTTTTAAAAACTTATATCCTTCATCGCCAGGTCCTAAGCCGTCACCGTGCCCAATAAAGAATTTGGTAGTATTCCATTCCAAAGCTATAGGCTCTCGATAAAGATTAATTCCCAATTCTTTGGGTAAATAATCAAACATCCACATATCATGGTTACCCGTAAATACGTGAACAGGAATACCTGCGTCCGTCAATTCGGCAATTTTGCCTTGCAAACGGACAAATCCTTTTGGAATGGTGTATTTGTGTTCGAACCAGAAATCGAAAAGATCACCAACGAGGAAAATTTCTTGAGCAGAATCTTGAATAGAGTTTAACCAGGCAACTATCTTATCTTCTCGTTCTCGGCTTTTTTCATGAGAAGGTGCACCTAGATGGAAATCAGAGGCAAAGTAAATTTTCTTT
>CBFIBY010000075.1:0-12460 GCA_965660955.1 Crocinitomicaceae bacterium
ATGCCGGAACGGGAAAGACGTCTATGTTGGGCGCTTACGTGAAAACAATGAATGAGGTAAAGGCGCGGGTCAAACTACTTGCCCCAACCGGGCGAGCAGCAAAAGTGCTTGCGCAAAAGTCCAATCAATTTGCCTTAACCATTCATAAAATGATCTATCGAAGAGCACTTTCTTCAGATGGTGCCTATCGAGTATCCATTTCTCCAAATCTGCACAAGCATACTTTTTTTATAGTTGATGAAGCTTCCATGATAGGAGATTATGTTTTACAAAAAGATGGAATGGTGAATAGCCAAAACCTCCTAGATGATTTAATCGAATATGTCTATTCTGGTGAAGGTTGTAAGTTGATTTTATTGGGTGATGAAGGCCAGCTTCCGCCAGTGGGAGCGGATTTTTCACCCGCGTTGAATGGGGATTACTTGCGTCAAAATTATCCCGGGCTATCCTTATCTGAAGTTCGGCTAACGCAGGTCGTACGACAAACAGAAGGATCCAGTATTTTAAAAAATGCGACGGATCTGCGTTCCGCAGAAGAAGGTGCATTCCCTCAATTTCATTTGGAATCAGGTGGAGACTTACAGCGATTACTAGGTGAAGAGGTGCAAGATACAATTGAGCAATCTTATCAAGAGGTTGGGAAAGAGGAAACTATAATTATAACACGATCGAACAAGCGAGCAATTGCTTACAATCAACAAATAAGGGCGAGAGTGATGTGGTTTGAGGATGAATTGTGCTCTGGAGATTTACTCATGGCGGTTAAAAACAATTATTATTGGATGTCCGACGATTCCAGCATGGGTTTTATTGCCAATGGTGAAATGTTGATCGTAAAACGGCTGCTTCGTGTTGAAGAACTGTATGGTTTTCGTTTTGCCGAGGTTCGTGTTGAGTTTATCGATTATCCGAATGAACCAGAGAAGGAGATTCTAATTTTACTGGATACATTAACTGTTGAGGCGCCGAATTTACCTCGTAATGAAATGAAACGACTTTTTCATGAAGTAGGTGAGGACTATGCTGATGAGAAAAACAAACGAAAAAAGTACGAGAAGATTCTGAAAAACCCTCATTTTAATGCTCTGCAGGTGAAGTATGCGTATGCTGTGACTTGTCATAAGTCGCAAGGTGGACAATGGGCGAATATTTTTGTTGACCAGGGTTATTTAACGGAAGAAATGCTTGATTCTTCTTATTTCAGATGGTTGTATACTGCTCTAACCAGAGCCACCGATAGGGCGTATTTGATGAATTTTAAAAATGAGTTTTTTGTTGAAGATTAAATTTTCACTTTCATTGAACTTTTCCCAACACTTATTTTAGATTTTGAAACGGCTTTATTGAATCTGTCGATTACAATTTTTGCTTCAACTCGAGTTAGGTATTTGCCTGCCAATGTATTCACTTCGTTCTTTAATTGTCGCAATATGCTCAATGTGCGCAATGCACTCAACATTTCATTTTTGGACCAGTCATTTGCTATCATTTGATTTTTCAGTGCTTCGTCTTTCACGTGTACATTGGACTGAACGGGATCGGTATACGAATTAATTTCTAGGACAATTTCGCGTCCCAGAATAATCATTACTTCAGATAAACGAAGTGCAGCATATTCTTCACGTGACTTTGCTGCTATGCGCTCCTCTGCATTTTTACCTGGATAGGCATCTTCTTGAATTTGAGGATCGGCCTTTACCACGCGACTTCCGTTCCATTCACCAATTCCATTGCCTCGGTTGATTAGAGTGAAATCGACTTTCTTGTCCAATAAACCTTCAAAAAAGAGTCGCATTGCCACACTGTCCTTATCGGACAATAGAGGTTGGGTCAAATCATAACTATCCGAAGCGAAAGCGTCATTGAGTTTTAATTGAAGGCGAGCGTCATATTTTGGGACGGCTCCGGCAACATTGATATGCAGCATAACTTCATCTGCTAAATCAGATAAACTTGAACCTGGGATGGCAATCAAACGAACTTCAAACGCAGACGTGTCTTTCGTGGAAGGAAAAACAAACTCTTGGGTCATAATGTCAAAGGTTGTTGAATCTGAAAAGGTGTAAAGTCCGTCTTTTTCTTCATATGTCAGTGGGAAGTAACCGAAATTTCTTTTGTAATGATCCAAGCGGAACTGATATTTTCCAAGTAAGTCGTTTGCTTCTTCTTTTTGTTTTTCCAATTCTACTATTTTGGCTTTATAGGCTTCCCATTGACCATACAGACTTACAATTGTGTTTTGCGAAGATCTTCTTTTTTTCTGATTGCTATTGGTAGTTGGTTGGTAGTCTTTTAACTGTTTGCTCTTTCTTCTGTCCTTTTTAACCTTTCTAGAAGTCCTTGAGCTTGTTTTTATCGGAGTGTACCCTAAGTCACTGTGCGATTTTTCTGCTTTTTCAATTTTCAATAGCGTTTCATCGCGCTTTTTCTCGTTATAAGCAATCCAGTAATCAAATCCTTTTTTGCCGTAAATCATGTCATTCAGCTTGCCAATTTTATTGAATTCTAAATCATCAATAATGTTTTGAAAAGTTCCGGTACCAACGAATGAAGAATCGGGCGATAAAAAACGTGTCGAACCTGACCCAAACAAGCGATACGATTTTCCATCTTTCTCAATGACAACGGTAGTTTGTTTTACATCATTGTACCCCCAAACGTCAAAATGAAGATTGGTTAAACGATTGCTACCTGCCGTTTGAAAAGTATTCGAAGTGATACGATAGGGTTCAATTTTCTTTACTGTTTTCCCTTTTTTGATTTCGGTATCCTGAATGGAAAGCTGATAAGGGAAAAGTCCAACGGCTTTTGGTAATCCCTTGTTCCACCTGCCTTTTTCGTCCTTTTCTCGTTCATTTAATAATCCAGAGGTATTGCTTCCATCACCTGCGGCAACAAGTAAATTACGGAAGTAATCCGCACGTCCACCGAGGGATTGAAAAATTTCGTAGGAGCGCTGTTCAACATAGGTATTCGTCGCGAAATTAATAGCGTTCAGCGAAATTAGTATGTCTTCTTGATCTAAATAACGGAACGATTCTAATAAAGCAATTTTATCCTCTAGAGATAAACTGGGATTAAAAGCATTGTTGAATTTTGGGTGTAGTTCTTTGAAGCCGTCTTTTTCCTTAAATGCATTATCGGGCAATCTTCGAATTAAGTAACCCTCAAATTTTAGATATTCCTGTCGTAGATGTTCACTTTGATTTTCTTTCTTTTTCCGGTTCTCGAGCAAGGCTTTGTTCAGTTCCCAGATTGCCATTTTGTTAGCGGCTTCGGCAATTAATCCAATGGGTGATTTCGATATTTCTTCACTTCGGATCAATAGTTTCTCCGGATGGGTTATGATAATTTCTTCTATTGAATCATAGTGTATTTCACCGTTTGTATGCAAAATTTCAGGCCCTTGATAATCAAAAAAGCGACCTATGTTTTGATCAAGTATTGGACTCTTTTTTACGATGTGAAACAAATACGCTCTTTCCTCGGCTTGCAGCAGGGGATAGTCTTGCGCAATAGAAACAATCGGGTATAGGAGTAGGAATAAAAGTTTAAATTTCATTGTTGTAAAGGTATGATCGCAATTGTATAAGTCGTGTTTAAGGTAAAAGTAACAAAAGAAAATCCACCCCAATAAAAGAGTGGATTTTTTATACTACTATTTTGAGCATGTTTATTCTATAATCAGCGTTTTGGTCCGAACTCCCTTGTCGCTGCCAACACGAAGAATATAGGTGCCTGCCGAAAGGTTGTAAAGATCGTACTTCCCATTTCCTTTGGTGTGAAGTTCAATCACTCTCCCGGACAGATCTGTAAGCGAAACAACAGCATCATCTGGTAGATTTACTATTCTCAATTCTTCCTTAGCTGGATTTGGGGATACGAGCAAATCGTTCAAGCTATTGTTGTCAATTGAGGCTGTCATTGAACCCGATACTTCCGACAAAACCAACGTAACATCCAATAATGGGTCTGGAAATCCAGACACTAACTTTGCAGAAATATGCATAAAAACAGGCAAATGATTTGCTGCTGACAAATCATAATATTCATATTGCGAACGAATGATTTGGGCTGCACCAATGACGGGAATTACTGTCCAAAGCGTATCAACGAAATGATAACGAGACACGTTCATTAATGCCGACCCATCTGGTTGTAAAAATGTTCCAATCCCATCATATATTGAATATGAAATTCCGGTACAAGCTGGATTTTGTGGTATTCCGCTGTACACAAAACTTAAATTTCCGGCAAAAGAGTCTACCACGGATGCACCTAAAGAACTTGGGTAGTTCATCAAAAGTTGCGAATTGGTGTTAAACAATGCTTTAATATCACCAATGTCTGTGTTTTCTAGCACAAATCCTTCCGAAATTCTTTCGTTCGTTGTAGAATAACCAAACGTATAGTTGAAATCTTCAATGCGTATTGCAGAAGTTGAACTAGGGAAGTCACTTGCAAATGGTGTTGTCGATGATGCGAGAACATCAATGCTTTTCATTTGTCCAACATAAGAACTTAACGTGCTATAATTCCAAGTCACGCCAGAACCCGTTGTTCCTGCATAGTCTGAAGCAAATGAGTCACAAAGAAACATTGATTTATATTCGCCAATCATAGGCTCATTGGCTTGTGTGAAGTCCTGTGAAAAAGTGGAAGAAGCAATGATTAAGCTTAGGGTAAATAGTATTGATTTAGACATGCAATATTGTTTTATTCGACAAAATTAAAGAATTAATTTCAACATACTAAACTCTTTTCTTTTCGCGTTGTTAAGCCTAGTAAATTCATTAATTTTGAATGTCGTTAATTACTAAAAGCAAAACGAATAAATGATTCAAAGGGTTGGGTAAAAGAAGTTTCGTTTTTTAATAAAAATAGCCATAGCGGCGCTCGTCGTTTTATGTTTTGTTTTTGGTTATGGTGTCGGATTGTTAAAACTGGATTATGATTTCGAGAAATTTTTTCCACTCAATGATAGCGAAACGGATTTCTTTTTGGAGCATCGAGCTAAGTTTGAATCAGATAATGACTTCCTGTTAATTGCTATTGAAAATAAACCTACCGTTTTTGATAGAACTTTTCTCACTAACGTCAAAAAGCTTCAAGAGAGGCTGGATAAAACGAAATATGTAAAGTTCACGCGAAGTGTCATCACAGAAGAAGAAATGTATTTCTTCCCAATGGGAGCTGGTTACAGCTCTCGACCTTACATTAATTTTGAAGAAGACCGATTAAAAATGGATGAAAAAGACCTCATGGAAAATGAGGAAATGGTGAATTCATTTGTGGCACAAGACAAAAAATCACTTTGCATCTTCGTGCGTCATCAGGATTTTTTGAGTAAATCTGGTAGTGATAGTTTGGTAAAAAGTATTAACGCTTTGACAAGTAAATTTTCATTTGATAAAGTCAGAGTGGCTGGGAGAACAGTAGGACAGAAGTTCTATATCGATAAAATGTCATTCGAAATGGCGTTGTTCATGGCCTTGAGCTATATGTTGGTCATCATCTTTTTGTTTATTGCTTTTCGATCAATGTGGGGCGTTCTTATGCCACAATTGGTCATACTCGGGACACTTTTTTGGGTTGTTGGTTTTATTGGCTTATACGGAGAGCCCGTCAGTATTGTCATGTCAGTATTGCCCTGTATTGTTTTCGTTGTGGCCATGTCGGATGTGATTCATTTACTTTCTAGGTATTTAGATGCGTTTCGAACAGGTATCGGAAAGTTTGCAAGTATCAAGTTGACGATTCGTGAAGTGGGAATGGCGACTTTTTTAACGTCTGTCACAACGGCAATTGGATTTTTTAGCCTGATTTTTATTAGCGTACAACCCATTCAAGTCTTCGGTGCTATTGCGGGGTTTGGTGTTCTTATTGCCTTCGTACTTACCTTCGTTCTCTTGCCGATTATCATTTATCTGGCTCCAGATCCGACTTTCCTAAAAAAATCGAATCAAGATCCGTATTGGAAAAAGCGATTGAGTAAGTGGTTTATTCGAATGCTGCGTAATCCGAAAAAAGTGCTTATCACATATGCCTTTTTTGCCGTTGCATGTCTGATTGGAATGAATCAATTAGAAGCAAACAACTTTTTGATGGATGAGATTTCTCAAAAAGAACCCATCAAACAAAACTTCAATTTTCTCGATGAGCATTATGGCGGTATTCGCCCTTTTGAGGTCGCCTTGACTTTAAAGGACACGAGTATGAGTTTCTATGACAAACAAGTGCTCAAAGACGCAGATATACTGGAACGCTATCTGGAAAACGAATACGGTGCGAGTATTAGAACCTCGTTGGTGAAAATAATGAAGGTGATGCATCGATCATCGCATGCAGGACTCACAGATTATTACAGAGTTCCAGAAAAGAAACGAGATATTAAAAAGTTCAGACGTGTTATAGAAAAAATATCTGCGGGAAAAATAAAACAGGCCATCTTGGATTCAACGGAAACTGTTGCAAGAATCAATGGAAATATGCCCGATTGGGGTAACATAGTCATTACCCAGAAAAATAAAGAATTGTATGCTTTCTTGAAAAAAGAAATGAAGAATTCCACGATTGACGTTCAGCTTACTGGAACGGCTCATCTTTTGGATAAAAACATCAATTATTTGTCGACTAGTTTGGTGAAAGGGATCTCCTTGTCTGTAATTTTGGTGGCGATAATAATGGGGTTGTTGTATCGATCGATGACCATGGTGATTATAAGTATCATTCCTAATCTGATTCCTTTAATCTTTGTGGCGGCAATTATGGGGTATTTTGGAATTAATTTGAAAGTAAGTACATCCATTGTGTTTACTATTGCCTTTGGAATCGCTGTGGATGATACTATTCACTTCTTGGGGAAATTCAAATATGAATTAATGAAAGGAAGAAGCAAAATGTACGCTTTAAAACGAAGTTACTTGACTACTGGTAAAGCTATGATAATCACTACATTTATACTTTGCGCTGGATTCATTTTACTGGTTTTTTCTTCCTTTTTGGGAACAGCAATTATGGGAGTTTTGCTATGTTTAACACTCTTCCTTGCTTTGATTGTTGACTTATCTTTATTGCCTGTATTACTCATGCTATTTTATAAAACGAAAAGGAAAGATGAGATATCTAAAGTGTAAGAATTAGATATAATAAAGATTTCTATCTTTAGGCGTAAATCAAATGTATGGCGCAAGATAATATCAAACCATTTTCTTTTGGATTTGCCTTTTTACCCATTCTGATTTTAGTGGGATTGTTGGCATTAAACATCTATTTTTTTAGGGGTGACGCTACAGGCGGACCCAATCAAATAGTTTTGTTAATTGCTGCCGCTTTTACAGTCTTATTATCCCGTAGAATTGGTTTTTCCTGGAAACAGATGCAAAAAGGAATGGTGAAAAGCATTAAATCCGCTTTACCGGCCATTTTAATATTACTCATGATTGGCGCTTTAGCAGGAACTTGGATGATTAGTGGAGTAGTGCCGGCTATGATTTATTATGGACTCGATATCTTGAACCCGACTTTCTTTTTGTTCGCAGCCTGTATTATTAGCTCAATAGTCTCAATTGCGACGGGAAGCAGCTGGACAACAGTAGCAACCGTTGGTGTCGCTTTAATGGGTATTGGTCAAGTGATGGGACTATCTGATGGAATGATAGCCGGTGCGATAATTTCAGGTGCTTATTTTGGCGATAAAATGTCGCCTTTATCGGATACAACGAATTTAGCTCCTGCTATGGCAGGAACGGATTTGTTCACCCATATTCGGTACATGACGTATACTACTTTTCCAACTATTTCTATAACATTAATCATATTCCTTATACTCGGTTTTAATCATTCTGGAAATGCCGATAGTACTTCGATAGAAGTTATGCAAACTGCTATTGAGAGCAAGTTTTACATTAGTCCAGTATTGTTTATTGTTCCTGCGCTTGTCATCTTTTTAATATTAAAGAAGGTTGATGCGCTTCCGGCACTTTTCCTTGGAACCTTGATTGGTGGAATTTTTGCGATTATTTTTCAACCTCAAATCATCAAAGACATTTCTAAAATAACCGAAAATTACGGATTTGCTTCATATAAAGCCCTTATGACCACCATGGGAAGCTCTGTTTCGATAACTACATCCAATGCGGAAGTAAACGACTTGCTATCAACTTCCGGTATGTCCGGAATGATGAACACAATTTGGTTGATTGTTTGCGCCATGTGTTTTGGCGGTGCTATGGAGGTAACTGGATTTCTAAAGAAGATTACGAGTGTCATTATTAGAGGGGTTCGATCGGTTGGCGGTTTAATTGCTTCAACTGTTGGAACATGTTTATTCTTCAATGCTACAGCTTCAGATCAATACTTGGCAATAGTTGTTCCAGGAAGAATGTTCGCCAAAACGTACAAAGAAAAGGGGTTGGCACCTGAAAACCTTAGTCGTACTTTGGAGGATTCTGGAACGGTTACTTCGGTTCTTGTTCCATGGAATACATGTGGTGCTTTTCATTCAGTCGCTTTGAGTGTTTATACTGGAGATTACTTTCTGTACTGTTTCTTTAATTGGATGAGTCCAATAGTTACAACATTGTATGGCTATTTGAACATTAAAATCCGACGATTACCCAAGAAAAAGCAGAAAGTAGGTAAGATTGCTTAAGATTTATTAACCCCTTTTTCCAATAGAATTCATTAACTTTGCGGTCGCAAAAAGTATATCTTCATGTTTGAAAATTTAACGGAAAAATTCGAGAAAGCCTTTAAGGTATTAAAGGGACACGGTCAAATTTCAGAAATCAATGTTGCTGAAACCTTGAAAGAGGTTAGACGCGCTTTATTGGATGCCGATGTCAATTTTAAGACAGCTAAAGAATTTACCAACACCGTTAAGGAAAAAGCATTAGGGCGTGATGTACTAACTACAATTTCCCCAGGACAATTGATGACAAAAATTTGTCATGAAGAATTGACAGAGTTGATGGGCGGAAATGAAGTTGAAATCAACATCAAAGGTGCACCGGCAATCGTTTTAATGTCTGGTTTGCAAGGTTCAGGAAAAACGACTTTTTCGGGTAAACTAGCTAATTTTTTAAAGACCAAGAAGGGAAAAAATCCTTTACTTGTTGCATGTGACGTTTATCGTCCTGCTGCCATAGATCAATTGCATGTGCTAGGTGACCAGCTTGGTGTAGAAGTATTCTCTAACAAAGAGGAGAAAAATCCTGTTGCCATTGCGACTGCGGCTGTTCAACATGCCAAAGCAAAAGGTTTTAATGTAGTAATTGTGGATACCGCTGGTCGTTTAGCGATTGACGAAAAAATGATGGAGGAAATAGCGTCTGTTAAAAACGCAATTCAACCTTCGGAAACGTTGTTTGTCGTGGATGCCATGACAGGACAAGATGCGGTTAATACGGCCAAAGCATTTAACGAGAAAATTGATTTCGATGGTGTTGTTCTAACGAAATTAGACGGCGATACGAGAGGTGGAGCTGCCCTTTCAATTAAAGCGGTTGTCAACAAACCGATCAAATTTGTAGGTACTGGAGAGAAGATGGAAGCATTGGATGTATTCTATCCTCAACGTATGGCTGATCGAATCTTGGGAATGGGTGACGTTGTTTCATTAGTGGAACGTGCTCAAGAACAATTCGACGAGGCTGAAGCGAGAAAGCTCCAAAAAAGAATCCAAAAAGACCAGTTTGATTTCAATGATTTCTTAGCCCAAATTCAACAAGTAAAGAAAATGGGGAATATGAAAGACCTAGTTGGAATGATACCAGGTGTTGGCAAGCAAATGAAGGATGTTGAGATTGAAGATGACGCTTTCAAGCATATTGAAGCAATCATTATGTCCATGACGCCAGCCGAAAGATCCAATCCAACGATTATCAATGGCCAACGGAAAAACCGTTTGGCAAAAGGCAGCGGTCGCAATATTCAAGAAGTAAATAAGCTATTGAAGCAGTTCAACGATACCAAGAAAATGATGAAAATGATGTCCAATCCGAAAAACATGATGGGCATGATGAAGAAAATGAAAGGTATGGGTGGCGGAATGCCGGGGATGTAGGCTTCGGCTCCGCTCAGCCTACTGTAAACGGCTGCGCTCAGCCTACCGCATAAAGTTTCGTCCTATCGATTGGCTGATCAATCCAAAAGACTGAGAATAGAGAATTAGGACGCTGAGCGTAGTCGAAGTGTCCTATTTGATCGTGTGGTTTGGAGGCAAAGTTGTTTCAATCTTATTCGCTCTATCGTAAAGGACTATACTTCCTGTAACGCCAACATTCAAACTTGAATTTCCTTTCAATCGAACTACAAAATGACATTTATCCAAAACACTTTGTGGTAGGCCATTGTTTTCGGAACCCAATAAATAAATAGCTCGCTTCGGATGTTCAAATTCGATTAAATCCGTCGCATCGTCTGTGATTTCAACGCCAATTAGCCGACAATCGTAGGGAATATTGTCGAGTAAATCTTCAATTGTTTTGTGATGAAACAGCGGAATGCGTGACCATGCTTTGAGTACGTCGGAGCTTTGTTTCTTGTACTTTTTTTCAACTGTGAAAATATAAGCTGCTCCAAGTATGTACGCTGATCGCCACAAGGTTCCGATATTATGTTCGGTTTTGCCTTGATAAACACCAATTGCGCAATATCCTTTGGAACTTGAGGTTTTCAATGTTGGTTGTTTAAAGATTGTCTTCGACTCCGCTCAGTCATCTATACAGATACAGCGTCTACGTCTAAAAGCATTGGTTCATAGTTTGATTATTACTAATTCTTGAACGAAAATATAAGCGGAAGTTGAGCGTAGTCGAAACTTCAAGCGTTTTTTAACCCCAAAACTTCCACCAAGGTTTTTTCTCAGATTCTGCTCCATACCCATAACCGTAGCCATAACCGTATCCATAACCGTATCCTTTTTTAGCGTTAGTTCCGTTAAGAAGAACGGCCATGTTCGGTAGTCGGTTTTCTTTGAGTAGGCGAGCTGGTATTTGCAACATTCTTTTATCCAAAAATCCTGCACGAGCTACGTAAACAAATGCATCGGCATGTTTCGCAATAAGTAATGTGTCTGTTACAAGTGCAACAGGGGCTGTATCTACAATAATATAGTCGTATTCGTTTCTGACCTCTTCTATAAGGTCTGATATCCGCTCATTCATTAGCATTTCGGCCGGGTTGGGCGGAATAATACCTGACGGAATGATACTTAATTTTTCAAAATTTTGAGACGCAAATGTGATATCTTTTACCGTAATTTTGGGATCGGCAATAAAGTGAGATACTCCCTTTACTTCGCTCATATCCAGATATTGAAGAATTTTTGGCGCTCTTAAATCTAGCCCTATCAAAAGAACTTTTTTATTTGACAATGCGAGAACAGAGGCGAGATTGAGTGAAACAAAACTCTTCCCTTCCTTTGCGATTGTGGAGGTTATAAAAATCGTTTTACCTCTATCTTCTGCACCAGTTAGCATAAAATCCAAATTGGTGCGGATTAACCTAAAAGCCTCTGATGCGTTGTTGTGATTTTTTAAATTTACCACAACGCGCTCATCAGAATTCGATTCAGGAATATCACCTATAAACGGTAATTTTAGTCTCTCTATGTCCTTTATTCCATGAACTTTAGTGTCGAGTATATCTTTAAGATATATAACCCCAATAGGCATAATAAGACCAAATAGAAATGCTCCTAAGTATATTATTTTTCGCTTTGGTGAAATAGGTATTCCATTACTATATGCCAAATCGATGACTTTCGCATTCCCAACTGTGGCTGCCAAGGCAATTTCATTTTCTTCACGTTTTTGGAGTAAATACAGGTATAACGTTTCTTTTATATTTTGTTGACGGGTAATGCTTCTATATTCTTTTTCGTATTCAGGAATAGACGCAATTTTAGATTTGTAAAGATTGTTTTGTTTTTTCAGAGCATTTATCTCAAGGTTTAAGGAGTTTCTATAGTTTTTTAGACTTGAGTTTAAAGAGGTTCTCAGGCTATTAATTTGCCCATCGAGTTTCACAACAACAGGATTCTTTTCGCCAGTACTCTCTAGTAAGCGGTTTCGATCTAAAACAGTTTGGTTGTATTGACCAATTAAACTTGAAACACCTGGGTCGTTAAGACCAATATTCGCAGGTAACAAGGCATCACTTTCCTTTTGTTTAGCTAAACTTTCGTTCATGAAATTAGCTAGACTTTTTTGAATATTTGCTTGGACCAATGCTTTTTCGGCCTCACTTCCTTTCTCAAGATATAAAGCCGCGTCAGAAGTTACATCAGTCAAAGAATGTTTAGATTTGAATTCTTGTCCTTTGGTTTCTACTTCTGAAAGTTCCGCTGTTATGAACTTCATCCGATCGTTAATGAACACACTGGTATTTTTCGCTATTTTATTTTGATCATCAATCGCTTCTTTTTCATGCTGGCGCATTAGTTCATTTAAAATAG
>CBFIBY010000076.1:0-12145 GCA_965660955.1 Crocinitomicaceae bacterium
TGTCATGCTTAAAAGATAATCCTAGGTGGGGCAACACGCCCCACCTACCTTCTTTTACTAAACCCTTATTACCTGTCTTTTACTATTGAAAGGCACAACAAAAAGTATTATCTATGAATTTAAAATTTACTATTGGTCGAACGACCTTATTTTTCATCTTTTTGCTTTCAACCTTTTGGGGTTGGACACAAACGACTTATACCTTTACAAATGCCAGTGCCGCTGGTAAGACAGGTCCAACACAGGTTATGGTCGATGCAGAATATGCAGGTACAAATCTTCAAGGAAACGTAACGGTAACTGCTGGAATACAGTATTGGACAGTCCCAACAACAGGAAACTATAAAATTGAATGCTTTGGTGCACAGGGTTTCGGATCTTTTGGTGGTCGTGGTGCACAAATTTCTGGTGAATTCAATCTTACAGCGGGCACTACGTTAAAAATTCTTGTTGGACAAAAAGCTCCACCGCCGGTAAGCAGCATGAATCAATACGCTGGAGGAGGTGGTTCTTTCGTAACTTCAACAACCAATACACCTTATGTTATTGCTGGTGGTGGTGGTGGAAATCACGGAACATCTTTCGTTACAACGGCTGATGCATCCATTACGAATAATGGTTTTGCTGGCGCCGCATCTAATTCAGGAGCTGGCGGAACGGCTGGTTCTGGAGGACTTGGTGCCTCAAGTGCTGATGCTGGTGGTGGCCTCACTGGAAATGGAGGAGGAATCGGTGGTGGATTTTCTTTCACAAATGGCGGAGTCGGTGGAGCCGGAACAACTACTGGACATGGCGAAGGTGGCTTTGGATGTGGCGGCGGAACGAGTAGCTGGGATAATTATCGTGCCGGTGGTGGCGGCGGTTATAGCGGCGGCGGTGGCGGCGGCGAAAATGGTCAAATCAATGCTCCAGCAGGCGGTGGCGGTGGTTCTTTCAATGGAGGAACTAACCCAATTGCAAATGCTGGTGTTCAAATTGGTGATGGACTGATCGTTATTACTTCTCTTCAAACTTTTCCAAATGATGCTGGAATTTCTGGATTCTCTGGAGTAACGCCTCCATTTTGTAATGGACCGCTTCCAGTTTCAGCAATCGTCCAAAATTATGGAAATAACGTAGTTTCTCAAGTATCTGTTTTCTGGACAGTTAATGGTGTTGCTCAAACTCCAATTTCGGTTACTACTCCTATGGATACAATTGGTGGTGTTGGTTTAAGTTCACTGACCGTTTCTCTTGGAAACGCCATGGTTACTGGCCCTACAACCATCATAGCATGGACGGTCTCACCCAATGGATCTAGTGATACCCAAACATTTAATGATACGAACAGTTTCAATGTTTCGCCATTTGGAGTAAACGCGACCACTGCTTTCAACGTGAATTGTTTTGGTGACGCTGGAGGACTAATAACAACAACCACTGATAATGCCAGCGGCTCAGTCAGTTATTCATGGTCGGATGGCTCGACAGGTCAAAACTTAGTTGGGGCAACAGCAGGAACGTATACAGTAACAGCAACAAATGGAAATTGCACTGATACAGCCAGTGCAACTATTACATCACCTCCGCAAATTACTGCGAATGATGCAACTGTTGATGTTTCATGTTTTGGTGGAAATGACGGGTCAAGCACCTTGTTCATTAGCGGAGGTACACCAAATTACTCCGTTAGTTGGCCAGGATTTGGCACCGGAGCAGCAATAACTAATTTACCGGGTGGTACTCATGCGTATGTAATCACCGACGGAAATGGATGCCAAACTACGGATTCAATAACAGTAGGCGAACCATTAGAATTGATTGCTACCTCAACAATTACGCAAGTGACTACTGGAAATAATGGGGCAATTGACGTAACTGTTACTGGAGGAACTCCAGTTTACACATATTTGTGGAGTCCAGGAAATCAAACGACGGAAGATATTTCAAGTTTGACACCAGGAACATATACTGTCACAGTCACAGATGGGAACGGCTGTATGACAGCACTGTCAAACACTGTACTTGATGTCGTTGGGTTGGACGAAACGGAAATTACATTTGGGTCAAAGGTTTATCCTAACCCAAGCAATGAGCGTTTCACTATTGAAACAACTAACGCACCGGATGCTATTACAATTGAGGTATTCGACCTATTAGGCAAAAGAATTCAGTTGATTGAAAATGCTAACACAAAAACAAACATCTATCTAAAAGAACGTGAAGGTGTTTATCTGATTAAAGTTACCAGCGGTAACGAGTCTTACATTAAGCGTGTGATATTGCAAAAATAAAACCTATTATCAAACCAAGGCCTGCGCAATAATTGTGTAGGCCTTTTTATTTTCACTTCGGTCGTTAGCCAACAATACCCGCTTAAATTATTTTGAAAGCACCAACCCTCCATACATTTTAGTCGTTTTCACAACGGATTGCGAATGAGAAAACAATTCATAATACCACCACACAAAATAAAGTAAACAAAAAAAAGGCGAATTCTTTCGAATCCGCCTTCAAATATGTATTGTCTAAGATTAATTATGAAATAATCTTCACTTTTACTGCATTCATTCCTTTTGGACCGCGCTCCAATTCAAAAGTCACTTTATCGTTTTCACGAACTTCGTCTATCAAACCATTCACATGGAAGAAATAACTTTCTTGCGTTCTTAAATCCTTGATAAATCCATATCCTTTAGAATCGTTGTAAAACGCAACTTTTCCTTCTGGAGCCCCCATGTCTTCCTCTTCTTCACGAGCTGGAACTCCCAAAACGATATCATCTGGATCAATTTCAACTTTCTTTGTGATTTCTGGTGGAGTATCTACTATGTTCCCATTTTCATCCAAATAGGCCATCATATTTTCGAGACCTCCTCCGGCTGAATTTTCTTTTCTCTCCTCTTTTTTGAGAAGTTTATCCTGTCGTTTTTTTAAACGCTTCTTCTCTTTTTCTTTCTTACTGTAGGTTTCTTGTGATTTACCCATTGATACTTTTAAATGTTTTTTTATTCTTTATTGGAAATTTAGTTTAAAACTATTTCAAACCCTATTTCTCTTTGCAAAGATAAGGTTTTTCTATGAATATCCTTTTAGACTCTTTCTATTCCCATTTCTGATTAAATCTACGTTCTAATCCATCTCTTCGTCATCGACCTCAACTTCGGGATTTAGCTTCTTGGTCCAGTATGAATTCAAAAGGGCAACAATTTTTCGGGATGTATTGTTGAAATATCGCTTGGTACGATATCCGCTCACCCAAACGATACCATTGATTGAATTGGTTAAAAATACTTCATCAGCACTTAGTAAATTCTGAGGCACAATAGGACTTTCATACACTTTCATTCCATTCTCCAAAGCTAAATTAATCACTTGCATACGCATAGTTCCTGCCAAACACGCTACATCCAATCCAGGTGTATAGAGCACTCCGTTGCTGACGATAAACAAATTCGAATTAGAACTTTCGATTATTTCCATATCCATATTTGTAATCAACAAATCACCAAGAGCTCTTTCTTTGGCTTGAATACCTGCCAAAACATAAATCAAACCGTTTTTCACCTTAAAATTGGATAGAATATTCTTCGACTTTCGAATATCCGTGTAAATATCAACCTCCAATCCTTTCGAATTCAATTCAAAATCATTTGTTTTAATCGGTTTTATGTCAATCGTAAATGTAGCCTCATTGGATTCTGGTGTATACGTTCCTCCTGTAGCTCTATCCAGACAAATTCGCACTCTTCCCCCTCCTACTATACCTGATTTATCGCGTAGTTCCTTTATTCGCTGAAGGAAATACTCTTCACTATAACTTTCTGGAATGGTCATTTTTATTGCTAATGCTCCCTCGATCATCCGTGAATAATGATTTTCAAAATTGATGACATGACCATCAAAAATACGTATGGTTTCAAAAACACCGTCACCATAGAGGTAACCGCGATTGTTCGGGTTGACTCCATTTTCATCAGACGGAACTATTTTACCGTTAATGTTTGCATAAAGAGTTGACATGGAACTAGGAGATAAATTGGTTTATAAAGTTGCTACCCTTCTCAGGATTAATCACTAAGATATAAATAATCCCCAAAATTGCCCCACCCAAATGGGCATCATGTGCGATTCCGGTGTTACCTCTTTTGTCCATATAAATCTCATACGCTAAATAAAACAAGCCAAACCAATAAGCTTTAAATGGAATTGGAATAAAGATGAATTGGAGCTCCATATCAGGTCGCCAAAGAATGGCAGCGAAAATCACAGCTGAAACTGCGCCTGAAGCACCCAAGCTACGGTAAGCTTGATTATCCTGATGTCGCAAATATGGAATAAGTGTTGCAAAAAGAGCTCCAATAAAGTAAATGGATATGAAATGAATCTCACCTTTTAAAAAACCGTAATCATATATCAAATGTGATTCTAATACTTGGCCAAGAAAGTAAAGGGAAACCATATTAAAAATCATATGGGCCATATCCGCATGAATGAATATGTGACTCAATATCCTGTAGGATTCTCGATTGTGTTTCACTAAATACGGTGAATACATCCATTTTTCCTTTTGCGCGTTGTCATTCATTGCTTTCAATGAAATTAAAACAGTAGCGACCATTATTATGGTCAAAGCGGAAATTGACATAGTTGTAAAATTTTCATTAAAAATACGATTTCTATATACACAATCTATGAACTTGTCAACAAATCAAGTCCGATCCATGGCAAATAATTAGTTTTACTAAAAAAAACGATATGTCAGTAATAATTGCCCCTTCGGTCCTTTCGTGTGATTTTGCGAATGTTCAGCGAGATGTTGAAATGATAAACAATTCAGAAGCAGATTGGTTTCACGTGGACGTTATGGATGGTGTTTTTGTTCCGAATATCAGTTTTGGATTTCCGGTAATAAAAGCTATAAAAAAACACGCTAAGAAACCATTAGACGTTCACATAATGATCGAAAATCCAGATGATTATGTAACTCAATTTAAAGAAGCAGGTGCTGATATTTTAACGGTTCATTTCGAAGCTTGCCGACACCTTCATCGCACAATTCAAAGTATTAAAGCAAGTGGTATGCAAGCAGGCGTAGCTTTGAATCCTCATACCAATATCGACCTTCTTGAAGATGTTATTAATGATTTGGACTTAGTGCTGATTATGTCCGTCAATCCAGGTTTTGGTGGACAGAAATTCATCGAAAATGCGGTTCAAAAAGTCGAAAAACTTGCCAAATTGATACAGAAAAAAGGAGCAAACACGAAAATAGAAGTGGATGGCGGTGTTAATCTTGAAACAGGCAAACGCTTGGTTGAAGCGGGCGCCAACGCTTTAGTTGCAGGAAGTTTCGTTTTTGGTTCTGACAACCCTACAGAAACTATTTCAGACTTAAAAAAACTCTAGTTTCGTTTTTATGGTGGGCTGATAAACGAATCTTTGTTTGCAACATTCTCAATTTTTCTTCGTTTTTTCAATTAATTGACAGAAATTTGTGACGATAACGACTTTTAGGCGTTATTCTTGCATACACTTGACAAATACAGCTAACAACTCAACAAAAATGAAAAACCTGACGGTTCTTTTTTTATTGCTTTTAATCGCATTCATGGGCATTTCCCAGGAAAGCACTTCCTTATCAGATGCAGAAAATGAACTAGAAGCATTGTTGACTTCACTTAGAAATGCCGAAAACAATTCCGAGAAAAAAGCGAGAAACCTAGCTTTCAAAACGAAATTAGAAGAAGTTCTCAAAATGGAGGGAGCAATTCGCTATCCCTTCTCAAGACTCACAACCGTTGGTTTTATTGATTCACCAGACAATAACGTGCGTGTTATCAACTGGAACATTGAACAAGACGATCATTCACAAAAGTATTGCTGTTTTATACTTCGAAAGGACGATAGGAAAAAAGAAGTCGTTCTTCATGAGTTGACGAAAGGAAATGACGTGATGCCTTTACGTCCAACCGAAATTCTTCCGGCAAATCAATGGTACGGAGCTCTTTATTATCAAATCATTCCCTTTGAAAAAGGAAATCGACAAATGTACGCGCTTCTTGGATGGGATGGCCTCGGTCCAACGTCTAACATGAAATTGATTGATGTATTGTACTTCTCTGGAAATCAAGCAAAACTAGGAAGTCCAGTATTTCGAGTTGGAAGTCAGACTTTTAAACGCTTGTTTTATGAACATTCTGAAAAAGCAACCATGTCCTTGCGTTACGACAAGAAGTACGATAGAATACTATTCGATCACCTGTCACCTGAAAGCCCCAATTTAGAAGGACATTACTCCTACTACGTTCCAGATCTTTCCTATGACGCTTTTATTCTGAAAAATGGTCGATGGTATTTAAAGGAAGATGTCATTGCCGTTAATTCCAAAACAGAAGAAAAAATTGAAATCGCAGTACTTGATAAGGATGGCAACATCGAATTAGACTCCTTAGGCCAACCTACGAAAAAACAAAAGATCAAGAACAAATGGATAAACCCGTCAAATCCGGATGCCCCAGCTGGTGGAAACAATCATGAAGCGGCACTTCCAGAAGAAGGAGATCAGGGTGAAAACAAAGAACCAACAAAACCGAAAAAAGAGCGAAGAAAATGGTTTAAGAAAAAGGACAAACGCGACCCAAGTAATCTGTATCCTTATAACGACTTAAAAAAACCTAAAAAGAAAAGAAAAAGACGAAATCAATAATTCACTGTTCAATTCTTTTCTTCACGCTAAAAAGGAGTTTCATAGCTTTTGTTATATTTGATAAATAACAATTCGTACGCTATGAGTAAAAATTTATACATCGTATTACACGATTTCACCGAAATTGGAGATACTGCTCTAGAATACGCCCTGCACATCGCAGAGCATGTCCACACAGACATTGAACTTCTTCATGTGGTAAACAGTTCCTCGAAAGAAGAAGCTGCCAAAGCAAAACTGCAAGAAATCATTGATAAAAAGACTTTACCAGAAGGTTGTACCCTTTCACCCGTCGTCAAGACGGGAAATTTCATAGACGATATGGGCAAAATGGTAAAAGTAGAACATGCCCAACTGGTTATCATGGGAACCCATGGCGCACTTGGTCTACAAAAACTTTTTGGATCGCATGCTTTAAAAATGATTCGAACTTCGGAGATTCCATTTTTAGTTGTTCAAAAAGGAACACCACTGAGGAACATATCAAAAATCATCGTACCTATTGATTTGACAAAAGAATCACTTCAAATCGTCAATATAGCAGGTGACATGGCCAACATATTTGGTGGCGAGGTGCACATTCTTTGGGAAGACCAGATGGATGAACGTCTTTCCATGACCATGAAAACGAGAACCCATATTGTGAAAAATAATTATGAAGAACGTGGTGTAAAAGCTGAATTCGTGAAACTTCCAGCTAAAGGAAGTTATATAAAGAAAATCGAGCAATATGCAGAATCGCATAGTGCGGAGGTATTAGCATTTGCTTATCACTCAGAGAGCATTTTGCCTCAATTTGAAACATTCGGACAATCATTAATCACCAATAGCTTGAATCTTCCATGTATGGTGGTGAACTCGAAATTGGCCTCAGCACTTTATTTCTAAATGATTCTTGGAGAATTTAATGACCTGGAAATTCTCAGGTTTACAAGCGTTGGCATCTATCTTGGTGACGAGAATCAAGATGTCTTATTGCCTCAAAAATATGTACTCGACGAATGGGAAGTTGGCGATACAATTACTGTTTTTCTATATCGCGATTCGGAAGATAGATTAATCGCTACTACCCTTGAACCGCACGTTACAATTAACCGATTTGGTTATCTTAAAGTGAACCAAGTCAATCATTACGGCGCATTTTTAGACTGGGGAGTTGAAAAAGACCTGATGGTACCTTACCGCGAACAGCGACATAAATTAGTAGAAGGCGAACAGGTAATCGTTTATCTTTTCCTTGATGAAGCAACAGATAGATTAGTCGCAACAACAAAGTATAAAAAGTTTTTCGAAGAAGACACAAGCATAGTCATTAAAAATCATCCCGTTGATATCATGATTGATGATCAAACTGACTTGGGTGTTAAAGTGATTGTTGATGATCGATTCCCAGGTTTGATTTACCACCAAGACTTCAATAAAAATCTATTAAAAGGTGAAATAACTGAAGGTTACGTGTACAATATACGCGAAGATGGAAAATTAGATGTTCGACTAGAGCCTGAAGGTTATGAAAAAATTGAACCCCTTTCTGAGGAACTGTTCGAGTTGATTCAGCGACGCGGAGGTGTAATTCACTTGCACGACAAAAGTTCACCCGAAGAAATCAAACGCCAAGTCGGTATGAGTAAAAAGAATTTCAAAAAGGCGGTTGGAAACTTATATAAATCAAAATACATCAGATTAGAAGAAGATTCCATTCACTCGCTAAAACCTAGAGATTAATCGTATAATTTTAGGAACGATATTTGAATAAAATTTATCGTGAAACAGATTTCTTTTTTCATTCTTGTCCTTATATTGCTTTTGGGAAATCCACCAAAGATCTCCGCGCAAGCGATTCAGGAGGAAAACTGGGGGGTAAAAGCAGGACTTGTCGTTAACTTGGGTTCGCATGTGAATCAAATTGGTGTGTCCGTGAATGCCTATGGGACATATGCTTTTGGACAATTAAACTTAGGAAATTCCACAACCTTCTCTTTCTCAAATTTAGCCAAACGAAAAAAGTTTTGGGAGAACCGAATTACACTTGGAGCTATGATTTTAGGTGGTAAACGAGACAACGAATCTGATTTCATTTGGGGTGGACTGCATCATCAGACCCGCTATCAAAATGCCATTGGTTACAATTACCTCTGGTACAAGGACAATCGACAATCTTCTCAAAAATCAGGTGGGTGGACGTTACAACTTTCTGATTTTCAGTTATTTTTTGAAAACGATATTTTTGCCGGTTTTGGTCGAGATAAATTTAGAACAGGACATCTACAACTCGCCTATCGATATGATGATTTCGTATTCAACACAGGAATTCAGCTTTGGACGGGGGAAACGAGGGGGTCAAGATGGGAGAAAACTAATCTAGACAAATGCCCAAGTGGGTTTCGAATCCTAGAAGATTTGCCTTATGGCCGGACAAGTCACGGTATTTTCTATGTAGGCGCTAATTACAAATTGCCTTATGAAAACTTTGCTTCGGCAAGAATTGGTTTTGATTCTGAACAAGTTAGACACGCTTTTCAGAACCGACTATCCCATGATTTGCTTTTACTTCCTAAAAAAGTTGAAAGGAAAACACCCCACTATCCGCGATTGAATGAAGATGGATGTCCCGTTTTCTTCAAGGATGACATTCGTAAAACGCGTTTTTACAGCCAATTAGGATTAAATAACATTTGGTCGTACTAATGTTGAAATAAAGTTGCACATTTTCCGCATCGAACCCAGTCTTTTGTGTAATTTTGCCTCCCGTAGTTACAATCTAAAAACGGTATGTCAAATTCCACAAAATACATCTTTGTAACAGGGGGTGTCACTTCATCATTAGGTAAAGGTATTATATCTGCTTCTTTGGCGACTCTTTTACAGTCCCGAGGGTATTCCGTAACCATTCAAAAACTTGACCCTTACATCAACATTGACCCTGGAACATTGAATCCTTACGAACATGGTGAATGTTTCGTGACAGACGATGGAGCCGAAACGGACCTGGATCTTGGACATTATGAACGTTTCTTGAACGTCCCTACTTCCCAAGCCAACAATGTAACTACTGGTAGAATTTACCAATCCGTTATAGATAAAGAACGGCGAGGAGATTTTTTGGGTAAAACGGTACAGGTCGTGCCACACATCACAGATGAAATCAAAGAACGAATTCAAATTCTTGGCAAAAAAGGTACATACGATATCGTAATTACCGAAATTGGTGGAACTGTTGGTGATATTGAATCCTTACCCTATGTTGAGGCCGTTCGTCAAATGATGTGGGAATTTGAAAACGATTGTATTGTAATTCACTTGACGCTTGTGCCCTATTTGGCAGCCGCCGGTGAATTAAAAACAAAACCAACACAACACTCTGTTAAAGCCTTGCTTGAATTGGGGGTTCAACCTGATATTCTTTGCTGCCGAACGGAACACGAACTTGGTTTAGATTTGCGAAAAAAGATTGCAAAATTCTGCAATGTCAGCATGAATGCTGTGATTGAGTCGCGCGATGCAAAAACTATATACGAGGTACCATTCCTCATGCAAGACGAAGAATTGGATAAAGTTGTTCTCGAAAAGCTTAGCCTTCCGACCAAATCTATGGCGAAGATGGATACGTGGTCAGAGTTTTTGGATCGAGTGAAAAATCCAAAGACTGAAGTTAAAATTGGATTGATTGGAAAATATGTTGAATTAAAAGATTCGTATAAATCTATTTCCGAGAGCTTTATCCATGCTGGTGCTCAAAATGAGTGTAAAGTAGATGTTGTCTGGTTGCATTCTGAAAAAATCACTTCAGACAATGTAGATTCAAATCTAGCTGGACTAGATGGAATACTCGTTGCACCTGGATTTGGTTCAAGAGGGATTTCTGGTAAAATCGAAGCCGTTCGTTTCGCTAGAGAAAATAAAGTTCCATTTTTGGGAATCTGTCTAGGAATGCAATGCGCAGTTATTGAATTTGCACGTAACGTTTTGAACAAATCGGAAGCACACACAACGGAAATCGCAGAAGATTGCTCCTTCCCTGTTATCAGCATGATGGAAGAACAAAAATCCATCTCAAATATGGGAGGAACAATGCGGTTGGGCGCCTACAAGTGCCAACTCAAACCTGGTTCTTTAGCTTCAAAGGCCTACACGACAGATAAAATATCAGAAAGACACCGTCATAGATATGAATTTAACAATGCTTATTTACAAGAATTCGAAAAAGCTGGAATGATTCCAACGGGTAAAAATCCTGAAACGGGATTAGTAGAGATTGTTGAAATTCCAGATCATCCGTGGTTCTTGGGCGCACAATTTCACCCAGAATATAAAAGTACAGTAGCAAAACCGCATCCGCTTTTTGTAGCGTTTGTTGAAGCTGTCATTAAAAACAAGAAATAAACAACAGAAATGGATAGAAATACCGTCATAGGACTGGTTTTAATCGGATTGATCTTAAGTGTATTTAGCATTTTCAATCAACCTTCCGAGGAAGAATTGAAGGAGAAGCAACGGACTGAAATGGAGAAATCCAAAAAGGAAAGCGAAAGCGAAGAAAATACCGCAAAAAAAGTGGTAAAAGAGGCCGATTCAACAGTAAAAGAAGAAGCGAATGCTATTCCAGAGGACCCTGAAGCGATAGCTACTGAAGAAAAGGAGGTAGATTCTTCAGACATGAAGCAGGCAGCTGCACAAGAAGTAGAAGTGGAATTGATTCGTCTTGAAAATGAGCGATTTATTGTTGACTTTAACCCAAAAGGTGGACAAATTGCTTCTTTGTACTTAAAGGAATTCGAAACGTTCAAGAACTATCAAAAACAAGATGGTAAGGTAACACCATTGCAATTGTTCGCGGACGGAGATGCATCAAACGGATTGATTCTTCACATTGATGGTAGAGAAGTCAATACCGCAGAAAAGGTTTTTACCGTTTCAAAACAAACAAAGTCAAGCATTAGCTTTAAACATGAAGTTGCACCTGGAAAAAGCATCA
The DNA here is from genome assembly GCA_965660955.1 of Crocinitomicaceae bacterium. Lineage (GTDB taxonomy): Bacteria > Bacteroidota > Bacteroidia > Flavobacteriales_D > Crocinitomicaceae > UBA2040. Next base: position 11,664 of record CBFIBY010000076.1, read on the forward strand.
CGTTCGCCTACCAGTTGCCGAAAACGAATTATAATCTTGGATTCGATATTCACTTAAAAGGTCTGAAATCAGAAGTTTCGAACAAAAAAGTGCAATTAAACTGGGAAACAGCTTTCAAGAAAACAGAGCGATTATTTTCTGAGCAAAGACGTGTTTCGACCGTTTGTTTTAAAAATGAAGAAGAAGGTTTCGATTACCTCAGTGAAATGGGTGACGATGATCAAGCAGCGGAAGACAGAATTGAATGGGTAGCGTACAAACAAAGCTACTTCTCCTCAATTTTAAATCCCAAAGAGTCTTTCTTAAAAGAAGGAACAGAGCTAAAAGTTCACGTCTACACCGACACCGACAAAAGAAGAAATAGAAACTTAAAAGATTACGCTTCTGTTCTTACTTTGAACGTCCCAAATAGCAACGATGCCACGCTAAGTTTCGATTGGTTTTTTGGACCAAACGATTACGAAGTACTAAAATCGTATGGT
>CBFIBY010000077.1:0-12099 GCA_965660955.1 Crocinitomicaceae bacterium
TAATAAGTTATTCCTATTACGCTGTTTCCTTCATTTCTCAATCTTTCAAAGAACTTTCTTGTTAACCATAATGCCGCTAAGCACCACAATCACTCGAATCTTACTACTCTCTACCAAACAAACTCGTTCGTTTGGGGAGGGCAAAGATAGCTAGTTATTTTTTATTGACAAGCAATTGTAGAAAAAAAAATTAATCTTTTTTTTCACCCAACAACTTCTCCTTTTCAATCTTTATCCGCTCGTTTGCGGGGGGCAAAGGTACACAGCTTTTTTACATCAGCAATGATTTGAGAATATTTTTTTTTGAAAAAAAATTAAACTATTCTAAAGCAGCCTGATTTCAAAGGTTTTAGCGACAAAAAAAATTACTTCATCCCCTTTTTCTTTTTAATATTCTCATATGCGTTCTGGATTTCTTGGAATTTTTCTTTTGCTCCTTTTTGGTATTCTACACCCATTTGTGCCACTTTATCAGGGTGAAATTTGATTGCCATCTTCCTGTAGGCTTTTTTGATTTCATCTTCGGTGGCTGAAGGTTCGATTCCAAGAACCTTGAAATCTGACTCCGTATTCCGGTAGAACATGTTCTTAATACTTTCTACGTCGACAAGAGAAAGCCCTAGGAAATTTGCAATTCGATCGATAGCACGCACTTCACTTTCACTTACTGAAGAATCTGCATTGGCTATACCATATAAGTAATGAATTAATTGTAATCGAACTTCAGGCTGAAGTCGGACACGAATATCTCCGCAAATTCGCTGCAATGGAATTTGCTGACCATCCAAAAACTTCTTTAATGTTTGTAAATGTTGCGCGTTGAACTGACTTCCGAATTGCCGGGTAAAAAAGTCTTTCACGAAATTCAATTCAGATTTCAAAACTTTCCCATCTGCTTTCATCACTTCGGCAGATAAAGCCATTAGCATGGTAGGGAAATCATTTTGAGAAGTTTGTTGTCGGTAAAAACTAAATATATCCTCTGCTGATTGTCCTGAACGCGGATCGAAACCCTGTTCTTTCAGACGCGCCATTAAAACTTGATAATTATCGATAAATGACCCAACTAAAAATCCGAGGATAGCTCCAAAGAAACTACTTCCAAATAGAAAGTATCCACCAACCCCTAAAACCCACTTAAACAAAATATCTCTGTATTATAAAAAGGCGTCCCGACATTTTCGGGACGCCTTTTCGTCATTAATTTACTAATTACACTAAATCAACACTTCTTTCTATGAAGGAATCAAGTGCTTCGCCTTTTAACATACCTTGAGAAAGTAGCGCTAAATCAGTTAATAATTTTAGCTTCTCCACTTTAGTATCTTCTTTCTTCTCACTCAGTAATTTACCAATTTTCGGGTGATTTCCATTCAGAACAAGGTTGTGAATTTCAGGGAAAGCTCCATAAAAACCAGCGCCACCCATTTTTTGTTGTTCCATCATTCGTCGGACGAATTCAGGTTGAGTAACTAAAATAGGTCCTTCTGTTTCAGCCATGCTTTCTACTTGAACGGCGAATTTATCTTTACTCACAATAGACTCCATCATTGTTTTCAATCCTTCTTCTTGATCTTTATCTAATTTTGACGGCAACTCTTCGTCTTTGTTGATCAATTTATCCAAAGTATCTGCATCAACCCTAGCGAATGTTACATTCTCGAACAAAGATTCCATTTTGGTAATAAAGTGGGGAGCCAATGGACCACCTAACTCAATCACATCATAACCTCTATCCTTCGCTTTTTTGACGTAAGAATATTGATCTTCAATAGAAGGTGTATAAAGGACAACTGTTTTTCCTTCTTTATCTGTTTGAAGTGCTGCAATTTTTTCCTTGTATTCATCAAGAGTAAAGAATTTACCATCTTCACTCTTCAACAAAGTATATGCTTTTGCTTTTTCGGCAAATTTCTCATCCGATAGCATTGCATATTGAACAAACAGATTCAAATCTTCCCATTTCGATTCAAAATCAGGTCGATCCTTTTTAAACATATCCGCTAATTTATCCGCTACTTTTTTCGTAATGTGCGAAGAAATCTTTTTGACATTGCTATCGCTTTGCAGATAAGAGCGAGAAACATTCAATGGAATATCTGGTGAATCAATCACACCGTGAAGTAAAGTCAAATATTCAGGAACGATTTGTTCAACGCTATCGGTAATGAATACCTGATTGCTATATAGGTTTATTTTGTTTCGCTGAACCTCTACGTTTTCTTTGATTTTAGGGAAATATAAAATCCCTGTCAAATTGAACGGGTAATCTACATTCAAGTGAATATGGAATAAAGGACTATCCATAGACATTGGATACAATTCGCGGTAAAATCCGTCATAGTCATCCTTCGTTAAATCTATCGGTGCTTTTGTCCAAGCCGGTGAAGGATTGTTGATTTGATTTTCAACCTCTTTAGAAATTCGCTTTACTTTTCCATCTTCACCCTTTTCACCTGAAGGATCATCTTCGTATTCCGTTTTCGTTCCAAAAACAACAGGAACGGGCAAAAATTTACAGTATTTATCAAGAATTCCTCCTATTCTACTTTTCTCTAAAAACTCTTCAGAGTCTTCAGCGATATGAAGAATGATATCCGTTCCTCGGTCCTTCTTTTCGATTTCGGTTAGTGTAAATTCTGGCGTACCATCACTTTCCCACTGAACGGCTTTCGCGCCTTTCTTATGAGATAAAGTTTGAATTTGAACTTTCGCAGCAACCATAAAAGCGGAATAGAAGCCTAATCCAAAGTGTCCAATTATTTGCTCAGCACCCTCTTTTCCTTTGTATTTTTCAACAAACTCCTCGGCTCCTGAAAATGCGATTTGATTGATATACTTGTCAATCTCCTCATCCGTCATTCCGACCCCTCGGTCGCGAATAGTCAATGTTTTGGCATCTTTATCAATGATCACCTCAACTTTTAAATCTCCTAGTTTTCCTTTGAACTCATCGTTCTTGGATAAAACTTTCACTTTTTGCGTTGCATCTACTGCGTTTGAAACCAATTCTCTTAGGAAGATTTCATGGTCTGAATACAAAAAGCGCTTTATTATTGGAAAAATATTCTCCGTTTGAACGTTAATTTGTCCTGTTTTCATTGTTATTTTTTTCTTCTTCTCTAGTCAAATCGTATGCCACAGGGATATAACTGACAAGTTGTCCAATTCTTTGGACAAACTGGCTGAAAAAATTCGGTATTTGTTAACTTTGATTGCCAAAATAATATGACAGTCGCGGTTCTAATTTTCATTTTCTTTCTCTTTTTCCTGTTCTTCTGGGGAAGAAATAATGGGAGCAACAAATTCGTTGCATTCCTTCTGTTGGGTTGGATGGTTAAGTGTTCAGCTGCTTTTGGGTTCTTTTACATGTACTCAGAAGTTTACGGAAATGGAAAACTAAGCGAAGACGCTGGTGCCTATGTGCAGGAGGCGAAAATACTAAATACAATCTACGCGGATAATCCTAATGACTATTTCAATGTCATTTTGAACAAACATGATTTTGAACAGACGATTACCCACTATTTCAAAAACGTTAAAATTTCGCGAATTGGTCCACCTTCATTTTTAGTGAATGATACTCGGAATCAAATCAAATTTATCTCTTTGATGAGCCTTGTGATTGGTGAGGACATGGTTACAGTTTTTACTTTTTTCGCCCTAATATCCTTCATAGGGTTGCTAGTTCTATGGCGCAGTTTAAGGGAACGAACGACCATGAATCCGATCTGGATTTTCACTCTTCTTTTATTGCCCATCAGCCTGATATTTTGGACATCTGGTCCGCTGAAAGAAACCACCTCGCTTTTTGGATTGCACATATTATCGGCCGCTATCTTGACAAAAAGGAAAACGACCAAATGGATTGTCGTTGGAACAGTAGGGCTACTTTTTTTGTGGCTTTTTAAACCTTATCTGGTTGTTATTGCCACCGTCAGCTACATACTCGTTTATTTGGCTGTAAAAATCATCGTTAAACGAAAATGGAGTTATGGCTTAACTTTAGTTCTCTTCGGTACTACACTCTTTTACTTTTCTATTCCAAAAAAAATCCTTTACACCGTTTCTGACAAACAGTTTGATTTCGTGAATGTCGCACGTGGAGGAGTGCATATGGAAGGTGACACTTGTTTTTACTTTTTAGAAAAAACAAACCGCAGCAAAATCAATATCGAAGACTCTATAGTTAATATTTTGGAGCCCGTTGAGATGATTGCTATTGAAAAAGGTAAAATTAGGAGGGAACAAAAATTCAAAATATATCCCAACTCAGAGAAATTACGCTTCGAATATGAACAGTTTGGTGGGAGTAGCTTTTTCAAAACAAAAGCAATTGATAGAAGTTGGAGCAATCTTATATTGGCTGTGCCTGAAGCAATAATAAACACAATGCTTAGACCATTTATTTGGACAGATTTCTTTTCGGTTCAAAACACTGTTTTGTTTATTGAAAACCTTTTTTTTATGATTTTGTTGATTCAAATAGCAAGAAAAATCAAGTCTATCTCTGATCGAAGAATCAAACAATTTATTGCAACGTTAATGGTAACTAGTCTTCTCTTTTCCATCATTATAGGATTGACTACGCCTGTTTCAGGAGCCATTATACGTTATCGAATTCCAATTCATTTATTTATTCTTGTATCTTTTATTTTAATTCAATTTAAAAATGAGTCAAAAGTCGAATGATTATGTATTTATAACCGGTGCAACGGCTGGTTTTGGAGAAGCTTGTGCGGAATTATATGCTTCGAAAGGTTTTCCTTTGATAATAACTGGTCGAAGAGAAGACCGACTCAATAAGCTACAAGAAAGAATAGTTCGTCAATTTAAGGTTGATGTTATTACGTTAAACTTTGATGTTCGAGATGCATCGGCGACTAAAAATGTCGTTCATACTCTAACGGATGATATTAAGGCAAAAATTTCTATCTTAATAAATAATGCTGGTTTAGCAGTTGGCAAAGGTCCAATTGACACTGGAATATTAGACGACTGGAACCGAATGATTGACACCAACATTAAGGGACTTCTACATGTCAGTCAAGAAATTATTCCACTTCTAAAAGAAAGGAAAAGTGGTCATATTGTCAATCTAGGATCTATTGCTGGCAAAGAAGTTTATCCAGGCGGGAATGTATACTGTGCAACTAAGCACGCCGTTGATGCGTTATCTAAAGCAATGCGTATTGACTTATTGCCATACAATATAAAAGTGACAAATATTGCTCCTGGAGCAGCCGACACCGAGTTTTCGGAAGTTCGATTTAAGGGGGATACAAGTCAGGCTTCCAAAGTTTATGAAGGATTTACTCCACTTGTTGCCATTGATATTGCAGAAAGCATTTACTTTGTAACCAGCCGACCTGCTCATGTGACAATAAACGATTTAACAATAATGCCCACTGCGCAAGGCAGTAGCCAGAATTTATATAAAAACTAAACCAAATTATATGAAGTCATTAATTAGTTTACTTTTCTTACTCTTGTTTTCGTTCAACGCAAACTCGACTCACCTTTTAGGAGGTGAAATGTATTATGATTATTTAGGTAACGATAACTATAAGTTGACAGTAATTCTTTTGAGAGATTGTAATGCAACATCCCAATTTGATGACCAAATACACTTCACGGTATTCAATGGAGACAATTCTCAATACGGAGTTTTTTTAACGGAAACTGCGGCACGAGTTGTAACCGACCTTCCTGTTGATTACAGCAATCCTTGTGTGGTTCCACCGCCAGGACTGTGCGTTGATCAAGCCGTGTATGTGGACACTATAACATTGCCACCATCAACTCTTGGCTATTATATCAGCTATCAAAGATGTTGTTGGGCAACCAATATTATTAACATCATTGATCCAGGTGATTTTGGATTGACATTGACATGCATAGTTCCTAGCACAGTTGCCTTGCCTTCTGGAATTAATAATGCCGCTCGATTCACGAATTTACCACCACTTGTTTTATGTTCACAGAACGAACTCGACTTCGATCATAGTGCTACCGATACAGATGGGGATTCAATTCGAATATTTCTCTGTGAAGTGGATGAATATTCCCTAACATCAAATGGCGCAAACCCAAATCCGGAGGACCCTGGACCCTACCTTCCCACCGCTTGGGAAACAGGATTTTCTGCCGACTTACCATTTGGCGCCCCAAGTCCGCAACAACTTGATTCTCTCACAGGACAATGGGTATTCACACCAGTAACGCTTGGGAATTTTTTGACTGCGGTTTGCCTAGAAGAATACCGAGATGGCGTCTTAATCAATAAAAAGAATAGAACATTCAACTTTACGGTCGTCAATTGTGACCAAGTTATTCCATTCAGTATCGACCAACTGACTACAGGTGCGAGTTCAAATTTCCTTATAGAAGATTGCGGTGAACAATTTTTCTACTTCGAAAGACTGGATTCTACCGGAACCTTGCCCATTGCAATTACCCACTCAGGAACTGCAACAGTTGGAGCTGACATATCGCCAATTCCAGATACCTTATTTATGCAACCGGGCTCACTAGCGGATACTTTTTCGATCGTAGCATACTACGACGGAATAGTCGAAGCAGACGAAAATATTACTTTGGTATTTTCTTACTTTGATATTTGTTCGGGAGAGAACGATAGCCTTGTTGCCACATTCACAATTCGTGATTACAACAACATGACAATTGCAACTCCTATTGATAGTGTAAATGTTTGTCCAGACGATGGTGAATATGCCATAATTGGCGCTGACGTTTCGAATGGCCAACCTCCTTTTCAATATTTCTGGGATTCTGGACAAAATGAATTCTTCGATAATTTAGGTGAAATTGCCGTTCCTCCAAATTACATAACCGAATTGGAAAATGCCTATTTTGTTACCGTTGTAGATGCTTGTGGAAAGTCGATTACATCGGATACTATTTGGGTACACAATCAATGTCAATTGGAATTTGCGAATGTCTATTCACCTAATGGCGACGGCATCAACGAGGTCTTTTTGATTCCGAATATTGAGGATTACCCTGCTGTTAAGGTAACAATCTATAACCGATGGGGGAATGTGATTTATCGAGACGAAGATTACAAGAATGACTGGGATTTAACAACGTACGGCGGAAAGGTTCTTACAGAGGGAACGTATTTCTATACCGCAGAAGTTATTAATGACGAAAAATACATTTACGACGACCAAGAGGAAACGAAGTTTCAAGCACAAGGTTTCTTCCAAGTTGTCAAATAAATGAATACTAGATTAACAAAAAGCCTCACTTGAGAATTCAAGTGAGGCTTTTTTTGTGTTTCACATTCTTTAAAACTCATCTGTTTGTTCCTCGGCGGGCTTTGGTAATACGGAACCTTTGATTGTCAAAGTTATTGTTTCCGTTTTATTCGTAATCACATATACATCTTTAACGAATATCCCAACTCTTTTCGAATCATAAGATACCTCAATAACAGCCGATTCACCAGGAGATAAAGGAGCATCCGGCTTTTTAGCTTGTGTACAACCACAGCTTGTTCGCACACCTTTAATCTCCAAGGTATCAACCCCAGTATTGGTAAATTCAAAAGAGAATAAATTTTCACTACCGTAAGGAATATCTTTTAAATCTATAAATTTTGTTTTGAACGTTATCGGCGTATTAGGGTCACCGACGAATTTCTTTTTTCGAACAACTTCCTTTTTGGCTTTCTGTTTCTCCAACTTCTTCAATTCTCTTTTCGATTGACCGAACGAGATCAATGAACACGAAAAAAGCACCAAACTCAGTAAAATAAATTTTTTCATAATGTGTCGATATTATCTACCAAGTATACCTCTTTTTAAAAGACGTCACAAATCTTTAACAAAAATATAGCTATAGCAGATTATTCGGTTTCGGCTCGTACTGCTCTAGCACATCAAGAATTGATTCAAAGGTATTCGCTCTAATTTTATCGAATTCGTTTCGTTTAAACCATTTCACTTTTGATATTCCTTCTTCAATTTGGCCCTTCGTCTTCTTCGACCCATCGTAGTCAAGAGCATACCAAAACGTTTTCTTGATTTTAGGTTTGTTTTTTAATTTGTAGGTGTGATACGTAACCGTAATGAGTTTGTCAATTTTCGGCCCCTCAATACCACACTCCTCCTCAATTTCTCGAATCGCTCCTTGTTCTGGATCTTCGCCTTTATCTAATTTTCCTTTCGGAATATCCCAAAAGCCATTTCTCTTGATAAACAGGAATTGGTCTTCTCGCTGAACGATACCGCCTGCCGCTTCGATATAATCAAAGCCATCAAATAATTTGGCAAGTGTCGTTTCCGGGTTTTCGGAAATAATAAAAACGGGATGAGATAATTCTACTTTTTTTGAAAAGGCGAAAATGGCTTCTTGAATAGAAAGTATATTTTCAGAGTGGATATAGACCGCATTAGGCAACATTTCTCCAATCTCCTCCACAATGAAAAGAGGCGTATTATCAATAAAAACTTTGTACATTTGCCGAATGATTTTAGACAATGATAGAGCGTTAAAGGTAGCAGAATTTTTGCTACAAATAAAGGCAATCAAACTTCAACCTAACGATCCTTTTACTTGGGCATCCGGAATTAAATCTCCGATTTATTGTGACAACAGGATTTCACTCTCTTATCCAGCTGTTAGAACTTTTTTACGCCAAGCATATTGTGATGCCATCATTGAAAAATTTGGGAAACCAGATTTAATCGCAGGTGTGGCAACAGGTGGAATTGCCCAAGGTGCCCTCATAGCTCAAGAACTTGGCTTGCCTTTTGTATATATTCGTTCAGAAGCAAAATCTCACGGTATGGGTAACCAAATCGAGGGTTATTACGAAAAAGGGCAGAAAGTTGTCGTAATCGAAGATTTAATCTCAACTGGTAAAAGCAGCATTCAGGCTATCAAAGCTATGCAAGAAGCCGAATTGGACATACAAGGTTTGGTTGCCATTTTCACTTACGGTTTTCAAGAATCTGTCGATAATTTTAAAGCAATCGATTGTCCCATTGTAACCTTAAGCAATTACGATTTTCTTTTGGAAGAAGCCAAAGCTCAGAGTTATATTGAGTCTGGTGATGTAGACCAATTGCTTCAATGGAAATCAAATCCACGCGAGTGGAAAGCAAAAAAATAAACATGAAAATTTTAAGCGACAAAGCAATAGTTAAAGCTGGAAATTCTGAAATCATAGAGTTCTTAAGTAACGCCGAAAATTTAATACATCTGCTCCCTCAAGATAAAATTTCGGACTGGGAAGCAAATCAAGAACAATGTTCGTTCAAAGTGCAAGGTGGTATAACAATAACTTTAATCCAAAACGGAAAAGAAGAACCCAATAAACTGTTTTTGAAATCAGGAGAAAAATCACCTTTCCCTTTCAACTTAACCGTCCATCTTGCTAATTTAGATACGAATACAGAAGGATACATCGAATTTGATGGCCAAGTAAATATGTTCTTAAAAATGATGGTTGAAAAACCGCTTACGGCTCTGTTCAATCATATGACCCAAGAATTACAAAACTGGTTCGAGAATAAAAATGCTTAAAAAAGGAATTTTACTTCCTTAATCCCATACGACTTGATGACTCCATTTGTTTGGACCTTAAGATTTCCAGTGTCATCAACACCGATAATTTCTCCACGGAACAAACCGTTCATGTCTTCAAATTGCAATTCAGTATTGTATCCAAACAAATGCTTAAAATAGATAGACTCCAAGTCATCTATTTGATTGCTGGACACTAACTCAAGAACTTTATTGAGCTCCAACAGCAAACCATCTAAGGCACTTTGAATTGGAGTAAACTCACCCGTTTCTCCTTTGATACTAGCCGCTTTCAAATTGCCAAAATCTGTCTGATTCACATTCAGACCAACTCCGATTACCGATGAACTTAAGAAGTTTCCTCGAACGTTATTTTCAATTAAAACTCCACAGATTTTTCTCCCATTTACCAATATATCGTTGGGCCATTTAATCTGTCCTTCAATACCTTTTTTTTTCAGAAATCGAATTATAGAAACACTAACGGCAAAATTCAAAACTCTATGGTTCTGCGTATTTATGTTTTTTGGTAACCATATAGCTGAAAATTGCAGGTTCATTCCAGGTTTCGACTGCCATGCTGAACCCCTTTGACCACGACCATTTGTCTGCTCATCTGCCAAAATAACAGTCCCAGACACCACATCGCCCGTTTTAAGCAAATTGGCAGCATAATTGTTCGTTGAATCTACGCACGACAAGTGTACTTGATTTTGACCCAATTGGTCTTCATATGATTTGGATGCCAACATGCGTTAAAATTGACACAAAAATAAAATATTAACTTAGATTTGTAGCGCTCAATAACACGAATGGCGAAAACGAAAACAGTAAGTTCTAAAATCCTAGCCGACACAATCGTCGAAGGAATGCAGGAAAACAAGGCAAAGGACATAGTAGTTCTTGATTTACGGAAAATACCGAACACTGTAACAGACTTTTTTGTTATATGCAGTGGCGAGTCCTCAACACAAATTGATGGAATAACGAATTCTGTTATTCGACACACTAGAACTGAGATTCAAGAAAAGCCTTGGCACCAAGAAGGAAAAGGCACAACTGAATGGGTTTTGTTGGATTACGTGAGTGTCGTAGCTCATATTTTCTATAGATCCGCTCGCGAACATTACAATATTGAGGACCTGTGGTCAGATGCAAAAAGAACTGACGTACCAAATTTGAACTAAAATAAGAATGGCAAATAATAAAAAAGATAAAAAGAAAAGTCCTTTTTCGGTATACTGGATTTACGGAGCAGCAGTCGTTGCTTTGATTGCATTTCAGGTATATTGGGGAAGTTCTTCTACCGTACAAATAAAATCGCAAGCGACCTTTTTTGAAATGGCTGAGAAAGGCATGGTCAAAAAAGTGTTCATCGTCAATAATGACAGAGCTGATTTTTATTTAACCGAAGTTGGAAAGACTGAAATTAAAAAGGCAAAAACAGGTGAAAAAGCCGCTATGAAGAAAGCTTTTCGCTTGAATGACAGAATGCCTGTCAAAGATCCCAAATTCGAAATGGAAATTGTTGATGTTGGAAATTTCGAAACAAAGCTGAATAATGCAAATGACGGTTTACTGGCACAAGGCAAAGACATCATACCGTACGAACCACAGAAAGAAACGGATTATTTCGGTTCAATTTTGAGTATTTTATTCCCACTCGTATTGATATTAGCCTTGTGGTTATTTATCATGAGAAGAATGACAGGTGGCGCCGGTGGAGGCGGTGGTGGTCAGATTTTCAATATAGGGAAATCTAAAGCTCAAATTTATGACAAAGGAAAATCTACGAACACAACATTCAAAGATGTAGCTGGACTAGAGGGAGCGAAAGAAGAAATTGTAGAGATAGTTGAATTTTTGAAAAATCCGAAAAAATATACAGAGCTAGGAGCTAAAATTCCAAAGGGAGCGTTATTGGTAGGACCTCCAGGAACTGGTAAAACTTTATTGGCGAAAGCCGTTGCGGGAGAAGCACAAGTACCTTTCTTCTCTTTGTCTGGATCAGATTTCGTTGAAATGTTTGTCGGAGTCGGTGCATCAAGAGTACGTGATTTGTTCAAACAGGCAAAAGAAAAAGCACCAGCGATTATATTTATCGATGAGATTGATGCAATCGGTCGCGCAAGAGGAAAGAATAATTCGTTCGGATCGAACGACGAAAGAGAAAACACATTGAATCAGCTACTGACAGAAATGGATGGTTTTGGAACCAATTCAGGAGTTATTATTCTTGCTGCTACTAACCGTGCTGATGTATTAGATGGTGCCTTGATGAGAGCAGGTCGTTTCGACCGACAAATTTACGTGGATATGCCGGATGTAGTTGAGCGAAAAGAAATATTCAATGTTCACCTAAAACCACTGAAACTGGAGGAAGGCTTAGACGTAGAATTCTTAGCGAAACAAACACCTGGATTCTCCGGAGCTGATATCGCTAATATTTGTAATGAGGCTGCATTAATCGCAGCTCGTCATTCGAAAAAAGCGGTACAAAAGCAAGACTTCTTAGATGCGGTTGACCGAATTGTTGGTGGACTTGAG
>CBFIBY010000078.1:0-11916 GCA_965660955.1 Crocinitomicaceae bacterium
GATAGTTGAGCGTTTTGCCTTTTAGCTGTCTTGCCAGTTCCAAAAGCCCAACAACACCACTTGCATTATCATCTGCACCTTCTTGATCGCCACAGACGTCGTAATGCGCGCCAACGATAATTCTTTTGGCATCCATCGGACCAAAGGAGCAAATCACATTTTTAAAAACGCCATTTTTAATTTTTTGATATGTAACACTATCGGAGTATTTACTGAATTCTGAATGAATGTAGGCGGCCGTTTCATTCAGTTGCTCTAAATTTTCATGACTTCTAGCCAACTTCGTTTTGGTGATTTTTGTCAAATGTTGCTTTATGAGCAGGGTGTCGGATTGGGCGAAACTAGAGATAGAGTGAAGAAAAAGAAGAATCGTAAAATACCGCATACAAGAATTAGATTATGGAATAAAGTTAGAAATATTCCTTTTTATAATCACCCCAATGTTATCGCCTAAAAGTTGGCAGCTTCGCAAAGTCCTGACAGACATACACGCGTTTATTTTTAGTATCAATAGAAATGGCGAGACCACTGCGTTTATATTCAGGAATAATCATGTTTTCAAAATGACCTTTAGAAGTCATCCATGAATGGATAATGGCATCCGCCAAGATTTCGTAGGTATAGGTTTTGAATCGTTTATTTTTTCTTCCTATCACATTTGAATTGTAGTACGTATACAAGATGTTTTCACCTACGTTGTATCGACCCGCACCAAAATGGTTGGCGCGTAGTTGTGGCGTTTCCATTTTCCCGTTTCTTGATTGAAAGTGAGATAATACATCGTTTTTGACCATGTAATCCGTATGGTTTTTGGCGGCTTTGTACAAGTTCGAATCCATTTCCAAGGGTTCACATTTGTTCTCTTTTCGAATTTCATTGATTCGATCATTCACCATTTTTTCCAAATAGATATAATCAAAGCTTTCTGGATTTATTTTGGTTGCTGATTCTTCTGAATAGGAGGAAAATAGAAATAGACAAAGGGTCAATTGAATGAAACTCATAGGGTACGCTGTAAATGGGTTGATAGTACCTTATAAACGTTCAAAATGGAAACTTTATTTTCCCAATAGAACTTTAACTTTAATTGTCCATTCTTCCTGTCATACAACTTGCATAACTTTTAATTTTCAAAAGTAATCCATTTTCTTCTGTAGCTTCAGGATAGCCCAACGCACGTAGCTTTTTAATTAGGTCACTTCGTTTAATGGATTCCTCATAATCAATGAATACGGCATCTTTTTCAGGTATGACGCTAATATGTGAAACACCTTTTAGCGCGCTCAAACTATTCTTAATCGTTTTTGCACACCCTGAACACTTTAAATTTGCGATAACAATTTTTTCGGAAACCATACGGGTTGAAATAATTCTATTTTCCGTCAAAAATAGAGTTTAGTATTCTTTTAATATGTAATTTTTGATACAGAACGAAAGCAACCATGATAGACAGTTGTATTTTGCAGAGGACTGAACGTCGCCATTCAAGGAATGATAAATATTGAATTAATGAAGATTATTTCAATAACTCATATTCCAATGCAATTCGAACCAAACCAGCTGTATTTCTTGCTCCTGTCTTTGTCAGCATATTGCGTCTATGCGTTTCAACGGTGCCGAAACTAATGAATAATCGATCGGCAATTTCTTGAGTTGTACGCTCATCTAAGATTAATTCCAACACCTCTTTTTCTCGTCTCGACAATGATGGAAAAGGGTTTATAGAGGTTGTATTCTTTTCAGAATGACTTATACTTTGAATGATAATTTCATTGGCAATTTCGCCTAAAAAATTCTTGCCCGCATGAACGGATTTAATCGCGTTTACAACTTCGCCCTGTCCAGCATTTTTTAGCACGTACCCTTTGGCTCCATTGTTCAACATTTTTTTGATGAGACTACTTTCTTTGTGCATGGAAATGGCAATAACATTTCCTTTTGGGTATTGTTTGCTTAGTTCTTTGCAGGTTTCAATACCATTCATACCATCCATATTGATGTCGAGAAGAATAATGTCGGGTTCACATTCTTTGACTAATTTAATTCCTTCTTCACCTCCTAAGGCAAAACCAATAGTTTCAATGTCGGGCACAGAGGTCAGCATCATTTGGAGTCCTTCGACCACCATTTTATGGTCATCAATAATAAATACTTTTATCATGGCACTGGGATTTCAATGTTTACACTAGTTCCTTTAGTTGGTTGAGAGTCATAATGGGTTGTTCCATGTAGAAAATCAACACGACTTTTTACACTTTTCACGCCAAGTCCATCTTCAATGTCATCGATTTTAAAACCTTTTCCATCGTCTTCAATAATGAGCGTCATTTTGTCGCTGTGGGTGAAGGTTTGTAGCAAAACATGCTTCGCCTGAGCGTGTTTTCTAATATTCGAAAGAAGTTCTTGAACCAAACGGTAAATCATTACTTTTTGTGTATCGTCCAAGCTTTCTGGAATTTCACCTATTTCAATAGTAGTTTCTATGCCGCTCTGATGTAAATTCTCACCAAGATCCGTTAAGGCATCTTTCAGTCCCATCAAGGTCAAAGCATGAGGCATCATGTTGTGGGATATTCGCCGAACTTCCACGCAAGCTTCATCAATCAAACTGTTGGTTTTGGCATACAATGGCGATTTTTCATTTTCGGGTGACACCTCTTTGATAGAGGAGAAATGAGCTTTCACTGTGCTGAGTAATCCGCCCAAACTATCGTGCAAATCTTTCGCAATTCGCATTCGCTCTGATTCTTGCCCGTAGATCATACTGCTCATTGAATCTAAGCGATTTTTTTGCTCCAGATCGCTTATCTTTTGCTTTTGTAGCGCTTTGTTTTGTTCGGAAATGGTTCTTTGGTATTTCAAACGTTTTCTAAAGAAGATTATAATCATCAAAACAAATAGGGAAAGTGCTATTGCCCCCCAAATCATTCTGTTTTTCTGTCGATTCTGCTTTTCTATTTCTAGTTGTTGTTGCGCTATTTCTTCATCCTTTTTGGCTGCTTCATATTTTTGTAACGCATCGTTTAAGTTCTTGTCTTTTTCAATGCTAAAAATGGAATCCTCCATCGCTTCGTATTCCAAGTACATATTCAAACTTTTCTCATGCTCACCGATGTATGAATACGCCTCAGATAGGTCTTTCATTATTGCGAAACGATGTTGGGAAAATTTTTGTTCAGTTGCCACTTGAAAAGCTTCTTCGAAATAGGAAACTGCTTTTTTATATTTGTCTCGTGTGATAGCAATTTTCCCCAAACCAAGGTTTGCCAACAAATAGCTAAGGGCGTCTGATTGGACCGTGACTTTTTTCAACGTCTCGTTAAACAGTTGCTCGGCTTTTTCGTTTTGTCCATCTTCAAAGTAGGCGTTGCCCAAATTGACGGATAATAGTGTAACGTACTGACTGTCATTTGTTTCGTCCAGAATGCTTACGGCTTTTTCTAAAAGTGGAACCGCTTTTTTAACTTGTCGCTTATTGGTATAAATATTTGCAATGTTGTTTAAGGCAAGAGCACTCTTTCTTTGATCTCCCATTCTTTCGGAGATTTTCTGAGATTTTTTAAAGTATTTGAGGGATAAGTCAGTTTGATCGTTGTTTTCGTATGCGGCTCCAATACCATTTAATACAGATGCTAATTTTGAAGAATCTTTTTCCTTTTCAAAGTATTTAGCAGATTTAAGATAGAAATTTAGAGCCTTGTCGTATTGCGTAAGAGTGACGTGAGCGTTCCCCATATAGAAATTTGCAATAGCCTCCTTATCGGGATACTTATTTAACTGGGCAAACTCAAGATATTTTTTTGTATATTTTAATGATCTTTCAGCGTTGGTGTAGTAAGTGGCTCGACGCAGTTTATTGTAGTTCTCCATCTTAATGGAGTCATTTTCAGTTTTAGCAATAATAAGAAGTAGACTGTCTTCTTCTCTTTCGGTTTGGGCTTCAATAGGTTTTGGAAGCGCCAAAAGAAAAATAAATAGAAGGAGACCTTTTCCCATAGTTAACAATTTTTGCACTTGTAATTTAGATAATTTACGCATACGTTTTGGAAAAAAGTCTCCTTTTAATAGTGATTAACGTGTTTTCATTTCAATTTGCAAGGTGTAACCACCTGTGGCTAAACCGTCTGCACCAGTTACTCCAATGAACACCCGATAAGGGGTGTTGATGGCAACCAGGTTATTTACGATTCGAGTGTGATCTTGTGTTTTGCCTCGTTTTGGACGATCCCATTTGAATTCAGCCTCACAACGGATGCATCGTGGTAAATCTGGAACGATTGAGAAATTGTTTTGTCCTACTTCGTAAGCGTAAACACTAAAATTATCATCTGGATTATCAGGAATTACAGTAACTGTCATTTCTGAATACTTAGGTATGATTCCTGTATACAATACATGATTTCCCGAGAATTTCTTTTTCTGAAATTCTACGAAGCATGCATTTTGACTGCTCCATGCCCATGATAAATCATCCATTGGATTTCCTTGTTCTAAGTTTCCAACATAACTAACGGTTGCGTTTGGAACGGGTTCTATTGAAAAGACTACGGTTCCAGTCGAGTCTTGTGCACTGGCCATAAAGGCTAATCCACAGACAAACAATATACTTGATACTACTTTCATTATATTTTGTTTTTTTGAGTTTTAGATTAATTTATTTCGCTTTGATTCTATATTTGAATGTGTTTCCGACAGAGTTGTTCTTCAAAGCCACAGTGATGATTTTTCCGCGAGCGTTATTGATTACAAAAGTTTTTACTTTGGCATCCGTACTGCTGTGGAACTCATAGCTTGTTACAGTCTTCATTGCTCCTGATCGAGCATGGGTACATATTGCCACACCAGTCGCAGCTTTCCCATCGAATTTATTGATAGTTATTGTTACTTTGTTGCTAAATGAGGGCGGTGTGACGAAAGTGCTTTTCGTTTGGTCCATGATCGTACCTGATTCATGTTTACCGTCAATTTCTAAGCGACGTGGTCCAACTGCTGTGCCGCTATTTTTTACAATCCAATTCCAGTTATTACGTAGCTTTTTCACTTGTGCGTTGAAAGGGTCCAACTGTAGGTTTGATTTCCAAGGCCCCCATTTTTCCCATGTTTTTTGGGCAATCTTCTTTCCTTGATTGCAGCTCGGTATCGTTGAGGACGACGATACAGTGTTTAATTCAAACGACGACGTAAAAAAGATGAGTAGTAGACTCGCGAATGATATCAATAGTGCTTTTTTCATGACTTGTATTTACTTCTTCAAATGTACGTGTCACTTGCTCTTTTGGTATCCAAGAAATCTAGCAGGATAAGAAAATCTATGAATTCATGTAGTTTTTGCTATTCATTTCAATTTTGATTCGGAAAGATTAATAGAGGAAGAGTACAGATTGATGTAAAAAGAAATAATTCTCATAATTCGTATACAACAAATACAAAGCGGTTGGTTTTTACTCCCTTAAAATTAAATGGCCCTTTTGTTGAAGTTAATTAAGTTCACAGCGCCATAATTTTTAAATCCAACTTTCTCATATACAGGCAGTCCTAAATCCGTAGCTTCGAGATTCATGATAGTGCATCCTTTGCCTTTTGCCGTTAAAAGTCCATGTAAAGTCATTTCTTCCCCAAAGCCATTACGTCGAAAATCGCTGTCGGTAGAAATGAAGTATAATCCAGATTCCTTACCCTGGATAAAAACTAAGGATGTAGCAACTGGTTTTGATTTGTAATTACCTAAGAATAACAATATGTTTTCATCATTCAGCTTTGATTTGAATAGACATTCGTCCATTTCACCTTTCATTAGTTCTTTTTCGTTGATGCGCATCCAATGGCCCAACTGTTCGCTTGTTTCGACACGCTCTATATTTAGTTCCTTGGCAGGATTCAATGGAGTCAAATTGATCAAGTCATGCTGCATCACAGACCAATGGCCAAATTTTATATCCCTTCGACTTAAATTGGATAATATTTCGTTGCCTTGTTCTTTCAATTCTGTAACCAGAACCTCGGGGTAAACACCCGACTCAATTCCAGCTTTCACAAATTCGAGAAACTCCTCAATTTGATTTACATTGACATTTAAATTGAACATTACTTTTGGCCAACATGAATTCTCAACCTTTATATAATCGAAAAATTTCGTTCGAATGATTTGAGAACCTACTTCTTTACCTAGAACTTCTCGGAGAACTATAGAGTTTTCTTGGGTGTACATGTACTAAAGATAGAGAAAAGAAAGATTAGTTCTCAAAATTTTCTACTCTTAGTTTTAAGGCTTTATTCATTTCTTCAAATCCTCGTTTGGTATCCGAATCTAGTTTTTTAGAAAAAAGTCTAACCAGAATCCCGGAGAACTTTTCATTTTGATGGAAGATGATAGATCCATCGCTTTTCTCTTGAATAAAAAACTGATGTTCCCCATCGAAAATTCCCTTCATAACTAATTTTCCAATCCATCTAAACTCTTTTTGTTCATCCGACACTAGAACAAACGGTTTGAATTTCATGGAACCAATTTCAGCATCCAATTGACTACCAACCTCAAAATCGCCTGAAATAGATGTGATAAATGGATTCCAAACGGGGTAGTTTTTAAAATCGAGTAATACGTCCCAAACTTTTTCTTTGCTCGCGTTGATGTCAATACTTGTGCTTATTTCCTTTTTCATGTCTAAACTTTTTGTCAAAGTTAAAAGCGAATCGGGCATACGCTCTTGACATAAATCAAGAAATCTTTTTTTTACGAATCCGACTGAAGGTTTCAGGTGTCATGCCAAGCATCGAAGCGAGATACTGTAGAGGAATTTGATTGAACATTTCTTTGTTTTTGGAATACAGCGAATCGTATCGTTCCTCGGCTGAAAGAGAAAGATGATCGAAAATTCTATCTTCCAAAGCCAAGAAGCAGCCTGCAATAAAGCGCTTTTCTATTTCTGTCCAATTGGGGATTAATTCTTTAATCTTTCGATAATTTTCACCTTCAATCGTGTATAACGCGCAATCCGTTAGGGCTTGGATATTCCATCTAGATCTTGTGCCGAACATAAAACTAGATAAATCGGTAATGAAAAATCCTTTGTCGGATATCCATTGCGTTATTTCCTTGTCTTCGACGGTTTTGAAAACCCGAATGTAACCGCTTTTGACAAAACTCAATTTCGAACAATACTGCTCTTTTTTGCTGAAGAACTCTCCCTTTTTTAAGTGAGTTTCTTTAAATAAATTGGCAACATGAACTAAATCCTCATGTGTGAGTCCAAAATAAGTTGATATATATTGTTGTAATTCAGTCAAACCAAAAAATGAATTGAAAGTACATATTTTCGAGCAATGTCATTAGCTTTGTGTCTTGTTAAAGAACTGTTAGTGTAGAACATTTTAACATTTCGTTCCTTATTTTTATATCAAACCAGAAGCATGAGTAATATAAAGAAGTATCTCCCTTGGACTATTCGCATTATCATTGCGATTCTTTTTCTCCTTTCAGCCGTTGCAAAATTATATCCAAGTTCGCTAACCGCGCTTACAACTTTTGAGGCAAAACAACTTATGCCCATGGGTTTTTCCGAAGGTGTTGCCCCGTATTTTTCGCGTTTCCTTATTGCCGCTGAATTTGCAATTGGCGTTGCAATATTGTTGCCTTTTTATTTGAAACGCTTTGTGGTTCCTGTGGCTATTTTATTGCTGCTGGTTTTTTGCGGACAATTGTCGTATGATATCATTACCAAAGGTGCCGATGCTGGAAACTGTGGTTGTTTTGGGTCCTTGATACCGATGACGCCGCTTGAAGCTTTAATAAAAAACATTATCGCGATAGGATTACTGGTTTGGTTGTTCAAGCTCCTTGATCCAGATAGGAGTGGACAGCGCTTTGGGAATCTGATTATCATTTTCCTTGGTTTTGCTCTATATTTATTTGCAGCTGCACCCATACAAATATCAACAGCGCAAGTTTCCGTTGCAGATGTTATCGATGAAAATGAAGATTTTGCCGTCGACAAACTCGTTCCAGGTATAGATCTTTCGCCAGATACAGCACAAGTAAAACCAAAGACAGAAATAGAAACTCCTGAAGCAGTAGGTGATAAGAAAGCGGAAGAGCCGAAGGAAGTAACAGAACCCGCTAAACCAAAAGGCCCAGCCAAAGTTGTTTCGAAATTCGCTCAATATCCATCTTTAATTCCATCGGACGTAAAAATAGACGAAGGAAAGAAAATTTTATGTTTGTTTGCCCCAGGTTGCGAACATTGCCAAGAAACGGCAAAAATCTTAACAGAAATGCGAGCGAAAGATCCCAATTTTCCGCCTGTGCATATCGTCTTTATGGATGAAGAACCTGAGTTCATTCCTGAGTTTTTCAAAATTGCGGGAAGAACGTATTCGTATCGTGTAGCTCCAGTAGTTGACTTTTGGAAAATCATAGATTATTCAAGAGATACACCTGGTGTCGTTTATTTATGGAATGGAAACATTCGCTATTTTTCAGACGGAATCAATGCAAATGCATTTGATAAAGCAACCTTCAAAAAGGAACTAGATAAAACCAAGTAGATAATCCAATTTTGGCAGTCAGTGTTGTGATAATAACAAGTAGTTTCTACCCTTCTCCATTGGAATAAAATGTACTGAATTTAGCGGGATTCTACATTTCCGAATTTAATTACAGCCCCATTTTTAAATATTGCTTCACACTAATTTCATCATAACCTGATGGGATAGTTAAATCAAAAAGCTTTTCTGGATTCGAGACTTCATTTTCATAACGTTTAGCCGTGAAAACCATATCCATTCCATTTTGTTTCAGAATTATCTCCAGAGGAAATCCAGGAATGCCATTTTTGATGTATTGATTGCCTTCGGTCTTCGCGGCTATTTCGTCCGTGTACCAATATGTAATTTCATTACCGTCTTTATCTTTTAAAATTGCTTTTTTACATTCAAAACCAGTAATTGTTTTAGTCTCGTCGAAAAGTTCGACAGTGAATTCTGGTTCTTCTGTCTTACTTTTATTTAGTTCATCTGAAGTTGAGATAAAGGCCTTTTTACCCATCATTCCTCCTATAAGCATAATTAGTTTGTCACTTTCTGTATCAGCTATACATGTAATGGTCATCATCGCACCCATTTTTATTTCACTACGAGTCATGCTGTCTTTGAAGTAAATCTCCATAATCGATCCGTCCATCATTTTAACAACCGACGCCATGCTCTCTTTTTGGGAATCATCTACTGAAACGTCCATATCATAGGTAATATGGCCTTCTGTGTCTTGTGATTTAACCAATGAGGAAACGAACAGTAGAGACAATAAAAAGAGAATGTTTTTCATGATAATTTGCTTTGATTCTGTAAGATAAAGTTTTTTTCGAAAGTTGATGACATAAAAAAACCCCAACTGCATGGCAACCGGGGATTTAAAAAGTTAAAAAACTATTTTATCTCTTTTCGATAGAAACGTAATCTCTAACGTTCGAACCGGTATACACTTGACGAGGTCGACCAATTGGCTCACCACCTTCGATCATTTCTTTCCATTGTGCTATCCATCCTGGTAAACGACCTAGAACGAACATTACAGTGAACATTTCAGTTGGAATGTTTAAGGCTTTGTATATGATTCCTGAATAGAAATCTACGTTTGGATATAAATTTCGTGCTTTGAAGTACTCGTCTTCTAAGGCAACCTTTTCTAATTTCTTCGCGATGTCCAACATAGGATCGTCAATTCCCATTGCATCAAGAATATCATCACACGCTTTTTTGATTATTGTAGCTCTTGGGTCGAAGTTTTTGTAAACTCTGTGTCCGAAGCCCATCAAACGGAATGAATCGTCTTTGTCTTTCGCTTTCAATACCCATTTGTCAACGTCACCGCCATCGTTTTGGATTTGCTCCAACATTTCGATAACAGCTTGGTTAGCTCCTCCGTGAAGAGGTCCCCAAAGCGCTGTAATTCCTGCCGAAACTGAAGCGTACAAATTAACTCGCGATGAACCGACCACTCGAGTAGTTGCTGTCGAACAGTTTTGCTCGTGATCAGCGTGAAGTATCAATAAAGTGTTTAATGCTTTCGCAACAATTGGATCAACTTTGTAATCTTCCGTCGGCATAGCGAACATCATGTGCATGAAGTTCTCACAGTAATCCAAATCATTCTTTGGATACATAAACGGATGACGAACAGAGTTTTTGTATGACCAGGCAGCAAGCGTCGGTAATTTTGCAATCAAACGGTGAATCGTGATATCTTTTTCAGCATCAGAGCGATCTGGATCCAAAGATTCAGGATAAAAAGTGGAAAGTGAACAAACCATAGAAGCTAATACACCCATTGGATGCGCTTTAGCTGGATACGCTTCGAAGAATTGTTTCATGTCTTCGTGCACCAAAGTATGTTTGGTAATGCTGTTTTGGAATTCTTGTAATTGCTCAGAGGTTGGTAATTCACCATAAATCAACAAGTAAGAAACCTCAGTAAAAGTTGCTTGTTCAGCCAATTGCTCAATTGGATAACCACGGTAACGAAGAACTCCTTCTTCACCATTCAAAAAAGTAATTCCACTTTCACAACTTCCCGTGTTCTTGAATCCTGGATCCAAAGTAATGTATCCGGTCGTCCCACGCAATTTACTTATATCAATAGCCTTTTCGTTTTCAGTTCCTGTAATTACAGGAAATTCGTGTACTTGTCCGTTTAATTCAATTTTTGCTGTTTCGCTCATTTTATCGTGTTCTACGGTTGATTTTTTTCCGACCGCTAAAGTACGGAAACTATTATGTTCGCCAAAACATTCTAACAAATTTCATTCGAAATTTTAAGAAAAATTCTCATCTGAGAAAGGATGTGAAAATTTATAGATTTTTCAGCGTGAAATCAAACATCATATTGAACAAGTGATTTCTTGTATTTCCACCGTATATACCGTGATTTTTATTCGGGTAGATGAACAAGTCGAATTGTTTGTTGGCAGCAACCAGAGCATTCACCATTTCCATTGTGTTTTGATAATGCACATTGTCGTCTCCAGAACCGTGAATAAGCAAGTATTTGCCTTTCAATTTATCTACAAAGTTTATCGGGCTATTATCATCATATCCAGATGCATTTTCAGCTGGTGTTCGCATAAAACGTTCGGTATAGATGTTATCGTAGTATCGCCAATTGGTAACGGGTGCAACAGCAATTCCCATCTTATAGATGTCAGCTCCTTTCGTCATACACAATGAAGTCATAAAACCTCCATAACTCCAGCCCATGATGCCAATTCTATCTCCATCAATCCACTTCTCTTTTGCCATGTTTTTGGCAACAGCTATGAAATCTTCTGTTTCCAATTTACCAAGAGTCAAATAGGTTGATTTCTTGAAATCTGCACCTTGATACATGGTTCCTCTGGGATCGACAGAAATAACGATGTATCCTTTAGAAGCCAACAATTGGTGATACATATAATCTGCTCCGCTATATGAATCTTTAACCATGTTACTTCCCGGACCACCGTAAATGTGGACATACAATGGATATTTTTTCTTGCGGTTGAAGTTTGTTGGTTTCATGATGTAGGCATTTAATTCACCTGCATGACCTTGGACTTTTATAAACTCTTGTGTCGCCAATTCATATTTGCTCAATCTAGATTTTAAACCTGCGTTGTCTTCCAGCACAACCAATTCTTTTCCGTTTCCATCGCATAAGGAATAAATCGGTGGGGTATTGGCATTTGAATATGATTTTACAAAATATTTCATTCCTACCGAAAAGTCTGCATTGTTGTAGCCTGTTTCTGAGCTCAGGATTTTTTTATTCTCTCCATCCAATCCGATTGAGTATATGCCTTTGTAAATGGCTCCTTTTTCTGCTGAAGAATAAAAAACACGCTTGCTGTCTTCATCGATGCCAAGAAATTCGATAACATCCCATTT
>CBFIBY010000079.1:0-4854 GCA_965660955.1 Crocinitomicaceae bacterium
ACTCCCGTAAGGCCAATTCCTGGATCTCCTGATGCAGCAAGTTCTGCACAAGAAGTAATCAATGAAGTGCTTAAGCCTAAAAAAAGTAAAAATGTCATCCCATTTCTTTTCTCAATGATGCGTCCCATGAAAAGAAAAGCAACAATGTTCATAAGGAACGGAACCAATTCGCGATGCAGGAAGGTATTTGTAATGACTCCATAATACGCACCGTCATATATCTCCATAGCATACGGTGCTCCGTATTTTACAAGAACCGCATCGGGAATAATTTCACCTGAAATTTGAAAACGCATTCCAATGTAGGCGAGTATGGTAAACAAGCCAATGACATAAGTCCAAATAACGCGCTTATTTGGTTTCTCTGTCATGAATTATTTTTGAGCGCTTTTCTTCTTTTTGTCTCTTCAATAATCAAGGACAATTCTCGGCTTGTTTGACCAGCAACCGAGGTGTTTTCGTCAGCTCGACGCAGTAAATAAGGTAAAACTTCAGCGACAGGACCATACGGGACGTATTTTGCCACATTGTAAGATGCATGAGCCAAATTAAAGGAAATGTGGTCGGACATCCCAAGTAGTTGAGCAAAATGAATTCTTGGATCATCATGCTTTATTCCTTTATTTGTCATGAGTTGAGTAAGTAAAAGGTTACTTTCTTCATTGTGAGAACCTGCACAAAAAGATACCGCGTCCAATTCCTCAATCATTAATTCTAGGGCAGCGTTGAAGTCGTTGTCTGTTGCTTTTTTATCCGGTTGAATAGGGGAAGGATACCCTTTTTCTTCTGCTCGGTCTCTTTCCTTTTCCATATACGCACCTCTAACCAATTTTATACCTAAAACGTAGTTGTTTTCTTTGGCGACCTTGATTTGTTCGCGAATATGTTCCAATCGATCATGACGGTAAATCTGAGCAGTATTGTAGATAATTGCTTTTTCCGTGTTGAATTTTTGCATTGCGGTATACGTCAATCGGTCAATTCCATCTTGAATCCATGTTTCTTCGGCATCAATAAACAAAGGTGTGCTAGATGAAAAGGCTTTCTCTGCAATTTTGTCGAATCGTTCTTTGAGTCGTTTGAATTCTCCTTCTTCTTTTTCAGACAGTTTTGGGTTTGGATCATTTATTTTTTCGAGCAGCCCAAAACGAGCTATTCCCGACACTTTGTACACCGCAAATGGAATAGATGGATTTCCTTCGGCGGCTTTTAATGTATCGAGTATTTCGTCGACTGTCGCATCAAAATCCTCTTCTTTCGTCTTTCCTTCAATAGAGTAGTCCAAAATGGTCCCGATCCCTGAATCGGACAACTCCTGAATTCTCGATTTGCATTCTGTGATGGATTCACCGCCGCAAAACTGACGAAAAATGGTGTTTTTAATTAATCCCTTGATCGGGAGTTTTAATTTCAAGGCCAAATTCGTCAAGGGCTTCCCAATTTTAACGAGCCATGGCGCACTAACGAGGACAAAAAGGCGGCGGGCTCTTTTTAAGTCCTTGTCGCTTTTACTCTCAAACGCAATGGCGGTATTCTTGAACGAAATCATAAGGCAAAAATAATCTGATTTTTGAAACTAGAAATGCTTAACAGGTCTTTATTATCTTTGTTTTAAAATTGTCTCCAAATGTTCCAAATTTCTTGCCTCGAAAGTGATATTATTGTTGGTTCAGTTGCTGAAACTGGATTATCAAAACTATTGACCGATGATTTCGGGAATTGCAAAAAAGCAATTCTCGTGGATAGCAATACAAATGAATTGTGTTTGCCACATCTGTTGATGCACATTGACGGATTATCAGAAGCTGAAATAATTGAATTACCGGCTGGTGAGGAAAATAAGTCCATGGAAATGTGCTTCTCTGTCTGGGAGGCATTGTCCGAAATGGAATTCGGCCGAAATGATTTGTTGATTTGTTTAGGTGGCGGAGTGATTTGTGATATGGGTGGATTTATCGCCTCCATCTATAAACGAGGGATGAGTTGCTTTTATATTCCAACCTCACTTCTTGCCTTGACAGATGCAAGTGTTGGGGGAAAGACAGGGATTGATTTGGGACCCTTTAAGAACCAATTGGGTGTATTTGCATCACCAAGTAAAGTGTTTAGTGATATTAGTTTTTTAGAAACTTTGCCCAACGAAGAAAAGGTGAATGGTTTGGCAGAGATGTTGAAACACGGTTTAATTGCCAAGTTAATTCATTTTGAAGAAGTGGAGCGAACTCCTGTCGATCAAATTACAGCAAAATTAATCCAAGATTCGGTGCGCATAAAAGCGGAAATTGTTAGCAAAGATCCCATTGAAAAAGGAAGTAGAAAACTTCTGAATTTTGGTCATACAGTTGGTCATGCCATCGAAGGGGCTCTTTTGAATTCACCAAAACAGATGAGTCACGGTCTTGCCGTAGCGCACGGAATGCTAGTAGAAGCTGAGATTTCCGTTGCCATGCATTTACTTCCGCGCATGGCTTTTACTAAAATAGAGGAGGTGTTGAGATCAAAGTTTGAGTTCCAATCTTTTGACGACAATGATTTGGAAAGATTTATGGAACTAATGCGTCAGGACAAGAAAAGAGTCGAAAGCACAAGTCGATACACTCTTCTGAAAGGAATAGGTGAAGGAGTTTATGATGTCCAAGTGAGCGACGACATCGTTAGAAAGGCATTAAAAGTGCTTTCTCCAATTGATTCTGAATCTTAAAGTAAGACTAACCTTTCCCAACCTTTTTTGACCATTTTTTTGAAGGTTGCTCGAACAACCACCAGAAGACCCAAGCTCCGATTGTTGAACAAATAATGGCACCAAAGATTATGAGCAGTTTTTGACCGTATGTTGGCGCAAAATCCCAAAGAAAATAAATGATATTCCCACCGATTATGCCATGGGTGAGATAAAGGGAGTAAGAAATATCGCCAAGCTTGTTGAATAGTCTATAATTCAGGTCAATCAAACCGATAATACAGGTTGTTACTACTGCTGTAATTGTAATTTCTACACCATTGGAGAAATAGATAAAAACACTGAAAACGACGAAAAGAATCGCCGCCAAATTCCAATTGATTTGATTCGTTTTATACCAAAATAGGGTGATGCCCATTGCAAAAACAGGAAGGTATAAAAATACGAATCGATTATCGTTGAAGACAAGTTGGACGGCAGTGATTACTAATAAAACCGCGATTTTTACAGCCTTATTTTTTGAGACCAAAAGCGGGTAGATTAACGCGATTAAAATGTAAAATTGAAATTCGATCGCCAATGTCCAATAGATAGGGTTGTACCATTCGTAGTCTGTGAAAGGAACGGTGTAAAAAAGGTGGTGAATCAACTCTGCAGGTATAAGGCGGAAAGATTCTCCCGCTGCGAATAGATCAAAGATATACCAAATAAGTAACGTTGCGAAAATCGATGCGATGTAGGGAATTTCAATTCGAATCCATCGTTTTTTTAAAAACCGAGAAATGTTCTCGATTTTGTAATGACTTCGGTATAAGGATAATGGAATAACAAAACCAGTAATTACAAAAAACACGAAAACGCCTTGAACACCATGAATTCCAATGTTCGCGATAATATCACCTTCAGGTAATATGGAAACATCCTCATGAACGAAATTGGTAAAATGAAAAAAACAAACCATTAACGCTGCAATCCCACGAAGTAGATTTATCGTTGGATAATAATGTTTGTTATTCAAAATGAAAAATGTGTTTAAAGTGTGCTACTTCAAACTTAGAAGTTGGTGTTTTATTTTCTCCAGACGGTTAATTAATTCTTCGGTGGTGAATTGATTTTCTGGAGTATATCCGCTTTTTAAAGCTAATTTTGCTCCTTCTAACGTATATCCTTGATCCTTTACTAAATCAAAAATCTTATCGAAAGTAAGAATGTCTTTTGGGGTGAATAAACGGTTTCCTTTTTTGTTTTTCTTTGGCTTAATCATCGCAAACTCCTTTTCCCAGAAGCGGATAAGCGAGGTGTTGACATCAAACATTTCAGCAACCTCTCCAATGCTGTAATACAGTTTTGTTAAATGTATGTTAGAAATACGTCCCAATAGTTGAGTTTCAATTTATTATTGAAAATTAGTTATAATTTCGCAGTCTCCATGAATTTCCAGACGCAATTTCTCGGGTTTTTATTCATACTGATTTGTTCATTAAGTTCAGCTCAGACAGTTGATCCTGCTGATACAACCCAGCAGAATGTATCGCAAGACACGCTTAAACCAAGGGTTCCAAAGATTTCTCCAGAGGATTCGTTAAAGTCCGTCAAGAAACGTCAGGCTCAGCAAGAAGCGTTATCCGACTCAATCAAGGAAACGTTCCAATTTCCAACGTATGAAGTTTCTGGAGATACAATAAAACCTATTTCCACAGAATCAACGAATCCGGATATCGACAATATGTTGAATTTTGCCAAGAATTTTTTAGGCGTTCCATATCGATGGGGAGGAACAACTCCTTCAGGTTTCGATTGTTCAGGATTCATATACTACATTATGGGGAATTTTGGCTTCTCCATTGTGCGCACAAGTTTCAGCATGTCCGAAATGGGAAGAACGGTTAAGCTATCCGATGCCAAAAAAGGAGATCTCATGTTTTTCAAAGGTCGAAGTTTATCCTCGTCAAGGGTTGGGCATGTAGGTATGGTTTACGACGTAAAGGAAGATGGAATTTACATCATTCATTCGTCCAGTAGTCGAGGCGTAGTTATCGAAAACTTTTCGAAAAGCCGTTATCTCATTCCACGGTATTTGAAATTGAAGCGACTTGACTACGGTCAGGAATAGACGTTATCAGCTGATCCATTCGGCTAAGAATAGATAATAGGGTATACCTAACATTACATTT
>CBFIBY010000079.1:4864-11883 GCA_965660955.1 Crocinitomicaceae bacterium
TTATGGGAAACGTGATGCCTAATGCCATTGGTAAATAAAGCCCTGGGTTTGCTTTGGGGATTGCTGTTTTCATGGCGGCTGGCACAGCAATATAAGAAGCACTAGCGGCTAAAATAGCGAACAAGACTTGGTTGCCGAGTGAATCTGTAAACTGAGATGCAATCAACAAACTTAGCGTTCCATTTACAAAAGGAAGCAGTGTTGCAAAAGCAAAAGGGGTAATTCCTTTTTTAAACATTGTAGAGAGATGTTTACCACTCGTAATGCCCATATCTAGAAGAAAAATGGCAAGAAATCCTTTGAACAAATCAGTTGTAAAAGGTTTAATGCCTTCTGCTTGTTTTTCGCTCGCCAAATAACCAATTACTAGGCTGCCTAAGATTAAAAAGACACTCGCATTGGTGAACGAGTGTCTTAAGATGCCTGAAAAGGACTGTTTGTCTTCTTGATTTTTGCCGCAAGAACGCAACAATAAAACTCCAATGATTATGGCTGGTGCTTCCATACAAGCCATAACAGCGACCATGTGTCCGTTAAAATGCATTCCTTTGGATTCCAAAACCGCTATAGCAGTGACAAAAGTGACCGCGCTGACTGATCCGTACGAGGCTGCTATAGCCGCGGAGTTGTAGATGTTGAATTTCCGTCGGAGCAAGAGGAAAGCTATGAACGGGACGATTGTAGAAAGTAAAATTCCAAAAATTATGCTGAGCACCAGTTCTTGATTGACATAACTGTGAGAGAGTTCCTGTCCACCTTTGAATCCGATTGAAAAGAGCAAATAAAGTGAAATGAATTTTGAAGAATTCTCCGGTATTTTTAAATCGCTTTTAACACGGACGGCTATGATTCCCAATACAAAAAACAGTAAAGCTGGATTTGTAAGGTTAGTTAGTAGGTTTCCGAGATGCATTTCTAATCTTGAATCCTAATCACAGTAGATTTCTCTATCGTATAATCAAGACCAAGTTTTTCTGTCTCGAGTAAGATGGAATGGATGCATCTAGGTGTCAAATTATCCAAATTCAACGTGCCGTCTGGACGAATTGAAATTCCTTCTGCTTTCTCTGTTTTCGCAATTCGATTAATTCTTTCCAGAATATTCTCTTTCGAATTCACTCCATGTTTTCCATTCTTGACCTGAGTAGCATGTTGTACGATGTGCTTTGTTGTCATTACCATAATTCTTTTTTTTGTGCAAATTTGAGTATTTTTATCTATAAGTTTTTATTTAATGTTTTTATGAAACACATTAGCTTTTTATTATGGACTATACATTACATCAATTACGCGTTTTCCTTAAAATATGTAAGAATCAAAGTGTGACTAAGGCTTCAGAGGAATTGTTCTTGACACAACCAGCGGTTTCTCTGCAGTTGAAAAAGCTTCAAGATCAATTTCCAGTACCGCTCACGGAAGTAATAGGACGCAAACTTCATATTACCGAATTTGGAAGGGATATTGAAAAAGCGGCACTGAAAATTGTGGAGGAGATAGAAGCAATAGAATATACCGCTAAGTTGCATAAAGGAATTCTTGCCGGAAAACTCAGAATTTCTATTGTTTCTACAGGAAAGTATGTCATGCCTTATTTTTTGTCTGAATTCATGGAGAAGTTTGACGCTATAGATTTGACTATGGATGTGACAAACAAAAGACAAGTGATTCAAGATTTGGAGAATAACAATGTTGACTTCTCTCTGGTGTCTGTTATTCCTGAAAAGCTAAACTTAAGTCGCATCGCCTTACTACCCAACCAACTTTATCTGGTTGGAAAGTCAAATCCAATCGATAAAAAGATTTCTGCAAAGAAAATCTTGTCTAGTCGCCCTTTGATTTTTCGAGAACAGGGTTCTGCTACACGAGACTTTATGGAAGGATTTATTAAATCCAACGAAATAAGTATGTACAAAAACATTGAGTTGACTTCCAATGAAGCAGTCAAACAGGCCGTCATGGCTGGTATTGGATATTCAATTATGCCTTTGATTGGAATTAAAAATGAAATAAAAAATGGTGACTTAGAAATTATTCCTTGCAAGGGATTACCAATGGTTTCTGAATGGAACTTGGTTTGGCTCAAAGAAAAGAAGTTAAGTCCTCCTGCTCAAGCTTTGATGAGTTTTATAGCCGAAAACAAAGAGCGTATAGTTAACGATAATTTTCTTTGGTATATGAATTATGTATAGCCCAATATTTTAAATTGCTGTCAAAGAATGTTTTACATATTTTGAACCTCTGACACAATTTGTCAGTGCGCATTCTAACTTTGTCGTATTAATTAAAAACCTAAAAATTTAATAGTATGAAAAATGCAATCACTTGGTTTGAAATTCCAGTGAAAAATTTCGAAAGAGCAATGAAGTTCTACAATGCAATTATTGATGGAGAAATGGTAGATTCTCCAATGCCTGGAATGAAGTATGGCATGTTTCCGTATGATGACGCTGCTGGGGGAGTAGGTGGTGGAATTGTAGAAATGGAAGGGTATACACCTTCTTCGGATGGAGCAGTAATCTATTTGAATGGTGGAGAAGATCTCGCTGGACAATTAGCACGGGTTGAGCCAGCTGGAGGAAAGGTAATCCAACCAAAAACAAATATTGGTGAGAATGGATTTATGGCTTTGTTTCTCGATACGGAAGGAAATCGAATTGCACTGCATTCATTTGCCTAATTATTGATTAAAAAATCCAAAAATAGTGTTCCATTTGGAGTCACTATTTTTGGTGTTAAACTATGTCTCAACTTCCGCGCCTTATATCGACCCTGACATTATTGAAATCCAAACGGATTTTAACAGCTACGGAATTGGCTGAAAAGTTTGATATAAGTATTCGAACGGTCTATCGTGATATCCGAAAATTGGAAGAAGCGGGTGTACCAGTAATTACTATTGAGGGTAAAGGATATTCCTTAATGGATGGCTATTACGTTGCACCCGTTCAGTTTTCAGAGAAAGAAGCCAATGCTTTGGTTACTGCGCATCATTTGATTACACGGACAAATGATTCTTCATTGTCTACTGAGTTTGAAGGAGCATTGACCAAAATTAAATCTGTTTTTCGTTCTTCTATTTTAGCGAAATCGGAAGTGTTGAACAGTAAAATATTTGTTTTTGATGGTGGCTTGGATAAGGTTTCCAGCAACGCGCTTTCGGAAATACAATTGGCTATCACGAATTTCAATTTCATGGAGATTAACTATCAAAAGGCGGATGATCCCAACATCACCTTTCGAACCGTAGAGCCGTATGCCATCTATTCTTCTTTCAATAAGTGGATTTTGATTGCCTGGTGTCATTTGCGAGAAAGCTATCGTGCTTTCCGTGTCGATAGAATTCAACATTTTAAGGTGATGCCAGGGCAGTTTGAGGATAGAAAATTTAATCTACAAGAATATTTTAGTTGTAATCCATACGACGCAAAAACAAAATAAAATGCATTCAACAAATTATTTCAACACCTTTATTGAAGTGGCGGAGGATAGCGCTGCAGATGCTGGAACGATGCCACCTGAAAAAGGGAACAAGAAGACGATTGCTAATATGCAATTTGACATGTTAATTGATAGTCCGTATCAATTCACTTCGGATGAGGTGATTTTTACAATTTTCGCCACCCGAAAAGAGTTCGCCAAAGAAGAGTGGGACGAAGAACGACAACACTTTTTTTCGAAAGGACAACCTTGCTTTCGAGCTTCACCACTAACCAAAAGTTACGGTTGGGGAGTACATTTTAACGAAGAAGGGAAAATGGCCATCGTCGGCAAGGAGACCAATGAATATCAAGGTTTTCTTAAAGATAATTCACTCAAGAAATGGAAAGCAATGCGCTCGAAAAGGAATTGATTTATTGATTACCTTCGGCTAATGATGACCCAGCAGGACCAATTAACATCGAAATATAGATACAGAAGAGAATTTGTTTTTCTCATTTTAGCAGGACTCTTCCTAGGTTCTTTGACTATGTTGAACATTCTTGGGATTTCTCGTTTTATTGATCTTTCATCATGGTTGGGCATTTCTGATTATAGTCCAATTCGATTCTCTTTGGCTGTCGGGGTGCTGGCGTATCCGATTACTTTTCTCTGCACCGATTTTATATCTGAAATCTACGGACGAAGAAGAGCGAACATGGTGGTTTGGGTCGGGCTAGGACTCAATATTTGGGTGCTTTTTATCCTTTGGTTAGGAGGTTGGTTGAATCCTCCGTCCGAATTAACGGAAGCTGGATTACTGGAAGTAACCGTTGAAAACGGACAAGCAAAAGTTCCGTATGGCTACTCATTTTACCAAATGCGATTTTACACCTTCGGAGCTACTTTTGCTTCGATGCTCGCCTACCTGGCAGCGCAGTTTGTTGACGTGTATATTTTTCACTTGTTGAAACGACTGACGAAAAGGAAGAAGCTCTGGCTACGAAACAATGTTTCAACTATGACGAGTCAATTGGTCGATTCTACAGCTGTAATTTTGATTACGTATTTCTATGCAAATGCTTTACCAATTAGAGAGGGAGAATCAATCAGTACTCAACTGTTCTTCTTTATTCTAAGTTCGTATTTGTTCAAAGTTCTCGTTGCGGCAATTGATACCATTCCATTTTATTTTGGAACGAAATTTCTTAGAAATTATCTACAAATTGAAGATGAAGTCGATTAGGTGGTTGAGGCTCTGTTTCTCAAATGCCATAACAAATAAATTACAGCCGTTACGGCTAATACTCCTCCAAAAGAAAAGGCAAGGGGAATTGAGCTCCAAGTACTGTTATAGGTGAACATTGTACTCAAACCACCCACTGCAAAACCAGATTCCAGAGCGATGAACATAGTTCCCGAGCCAATTCCTCGTC
Source organism: Crocinitomicaceae bacterium (assembly GCA_965660955.1). Lineage (GTDB taxonomy): Bacteria > Bacteroidota > Bacteroidia > Flavobacteriales_D > Crocinitomicaceae > UBA2040. The sequence goes on from CBFIBY010000079.1 coordinate 9,718, forward strand.
GTTGTGGATGAGACAAATCAGCTGTCCAGGAGAATATCGTTGGACTTGAAATACCTGTCGCAAATCCAAATACGATGGCAGAAACGGTGTACCATTCTACTGTTTTTGCGGTGCTCAAAAGGACGATACTCGTGATTAACAAAAGCATTCCAATGACAAGGGTCTTTCTTCGACCAATTACATCCGATAATCCTCCAGAGAAGAGGCGAACAGCAATAGTTGAAATGGTATAAAAAAGGAAGAACCAGCCTTTATTTGATATACCTAAATAGTTGGACATATCGGGCGTTACAGTGAAAATTATTCCAGAGGTAACCGCCGATAAAAACATAACCAAAGCACAAGGCCAAACCGAAGGTTCAACGATGTCATTAATTCCGAGTTTTAATAATTTCCAGCTGAATTTATGTGTGTCTTCTTCTGGCAGAGTTTCCCGCACGAAAAACAATAAAACTCCAGAAATGACGGCAATCAATGAAGCCGCAACGAACAGTGAATTTAGTCCAAATACATTGGTTATTGGCGAACCAAGCGACTGTCCGGCTCCAATGCCGAGTGAAATAAAGGTTCCCCAAATACCCATTCCTCGTCCACGTCTATCCGCAGGGAGAATGTCTGTGATTAACGCAGTTGCACCGGTGGGCGTGAAACCTGCACCCACACCATGCAATAAACGTAGCATTAAGAAGAAAAATACGGTGTGAGAAAAAGGGTAGAGCAGGCAAACAAGTACAGAAACAATAACGCCCATGTACATGACTTTTTTTCTACCAATTGTATCCGATAGTTTTCCAGAGAACGGGCGTGAGATTAATGCTGAAATGGCAAAGAAAACGAATATCAATCCTTTTTTATCGGCACCACCTAAATCCGTGATGAATTGATTTAATTCTGGTAAAATAAGATTGAAGCTGGTTAAAAACAAAAACATCGACAGGCATAACATCCAAAAGTTCTTGCTGTACGTATGTAATTGCATGGCGCAAAAGTACTGCCAATTTTAGATTAAACTGTCAGGAAAAAGAGAATAAAACGTCTCATTAGTGCATATTTGACTTTTTATAACACTTAATGATTTAAACTTTTAGTTAGATGCCATTGTTTTAAATAAGTAGATTAAACCAAATAATAAAAAAAGCATGAAATATCTCATAGTAACATTCGTCATTGCCTCGTCCATGTTGGCATGTAGTTCATCGATGGACTCTTCCTCAGAAACAATTGCTAATTCTGCCAAAGAAGGAATTGTATCTCCCGCGGATTCAAACAAAGTTGTAAAAACAACTGAAGAATGGAAGAAGCAATTGACATCAGAACAATATTACGTCACACGAGAAGCCGGAACAGAACGAGCTTTCACTGGAAAGTATTGGGATCACAAAGAAAAAGGAGTATATACTTGTGTTTGCTGTGATTTGCCGTTGTTTGATAGTAGTACTAAATTTAAATCAGGTACAGGATGGCCGAGCTATTACCAGCCGATTTCTGAAGAAGCAATTGATATCAATGTGGACAACAAATTTGGAATGACCCGCGAAGAGGTTGTTTGTGCACGGTGTGATGCGCATTTGGGTCATGTGTTCAATGATGGACCAAACCCAACAGGATTGAGATACTGTATTAATTCCGCTTCGTTAAATTTTCAAAAGAATTAATGGATGATGAATCAGCGAAAGAGGTGGAGAAAAGATTGGAAAACTCAGGCAATGTTCGTCTTCCAATATCTGCTGTTCTGCCAAATGTGATTTTGAACACTATTATTTCAGTTACATTCCTGTCCAAATTTTTAGAACGCTTTCAACCTGGTAGTTTCTCGTATTTTGATTTGTTTCCTGTAGGTGTCGCCGCATATTTCGGGTTCATGGCTCTGAATGATGTGAGGAAAACTTTTTAATCCATAGGACAGGTTCAAAAAGAACTCCATAACAAGATGTTATACATTGGAGGTCTGGGGGGATATAGAACATGTTTTTTTCGTCATCGTCGTCGTCGTATTCAGACTTTTTCATTTGACCGTGAATTTAAAATATCAAATTTCCTATATAACTCGGTGCTGCGCGATCCAATAGTTGAATTATGTAAAACACATGAATAGATATTAGATCCAATTCTACAATGAACAAATACAAAATCATTTATTGACACATGGCATGAATGAGACGAACT
>CBFIBY010000080.1:0-11849 GCA_965660955.1 Crocinitomicaceae bacterium
ACAAAGAAACCATATGTTTTCTTAAGCGTTGTGCTTTTAATGGCAAATGTGTTTTCAGCACTCGTGAAGTATGCAATTGTAAAAAACACGAATACGAGTAGAAGTGAAATTAATCCTCCGACCAAGTATTTATTTTTATGATTGATTCGTTTCGAGAAAAAATATAAGAATCCCATTGCACTGAGCAGGACAATAGATGCGAATGCATAAAACAGTCCTGGACTTACCGTTAAGAAACCAATAGCGAACTCTTTACCGGTGAAGAAGGGCAGCAATGCGGCTATTGTCATAAGCATGACGAATACCATTACACTATGAATAACCCAGCGTTCAATTTTCCATGCTTTGACTGATTTGTTCGATAAATGACGGAAAGAGTCTCCCGCCGTTTCAGCTAAACCTCCACAACCACAAAACCAACTGCAATACCATCGTTTTCCAACAAAATACGTTACTACTGGTGTCACAAGCAAAAACATCATAATCGACCAAAACAAATAGGCTATCCCAATGGGTTGATAAGCTTCGGCTGTATATGCTTTTAATGTGCTTGGTTGAAATGCATCATAGTCCAAAGGCCATGAAGCAACTGGGTTGGCATCGTAATATCCTTGGTATACGCTTTTACCTCCTTCCATAAGACTTGCATTATTGAAGCTCAGGGCTTCCATCATTTGTGGGATGAAATAAGCGAAAACAACTTGTGAGAATATCACGACTATCGTTCTGATTAGTTGATAGCGATTGTGACGGTATTTGTAAATGAATTTTATTCCAAGAAACAAAATAACGAACGTATACATTGTTCCATAGAGAAACCACTTGTTGGCATTTGTTCCTTTGATGAGTTGTGCGAGTGGGTCAAATAAGGCCACGAACTGCGGGAAAGCATCGCTATTCCAATACAATTCAATATAAAACAAAGTCAGTGCTATTCCTATTATCCAACCCAATAGTCCTCGTCCTGAAAGGGTTGAAGACCAAACATTGTTGTTTTTTATTCCTGCTGGATGTCCAGCATATTGTCCATAAGAAAATGTAGCGATGGACAAAGTCAGTGGAACCATCATCACAAGGAAATAGAATCCGCTTTTGCCTTCGGGCAACAAATTAAATGCCGCGGCTATCATAACGGAGAAACCAATTACTGCGAGAATGTAGGAAGTGATTTTCCATGGGGAAAAGTAGTTTCTACCTTTGGTTGAAAGGCTAAATTTACCGCCTTGATAAGTAAATAAAAATGCACCGACTAACTGAACGCCAAAGGCAACAATTGTTAATAGAATACGAGTTTCTTTTTCTTCCCTCTTTTCAAAACTGTAAGCATAAATTAATCCCAAAAGTCCAAAAAAGAAAAGCGCTGATCCAATTTTTTGGAAAAGACTAAGCATTTGACTCTTGTCTCCCGATACGGAAAGATTTACCGTGTTCTCTTTATTCGACATTGGAAAGTACGTTACGCCACCAAGATTTCTTGTTGAGGCTTAAGTTTTTATTGAATTTCGTATTGTAGTCATCGATTAAACTTTGTTCAAAGGGTCTAAACAATTCAGGATCAAAATTGGCCATTTGCATGTTTTTCAAAATATGTTCCATGTCGCGATTTTCGGTCAACCATCTATCGAATACCTCATGCCGAAGTCGAACACCAAAGGAATTTATGCCGATGAATTCATGTGTTTCTTTGTCAAAGACGAAATGTAGCATTCGTTCCTTTTGGGGATCATACCAAATCAGTTCATCTTCCTGTTCCTCTCGCTTTGAGAATACCCAACCATAAGTTTGGTACTCCAAATCAAAAAATTTGGCCGAATTGAACCAATGTCCTGGCAAGTAAGGAGTTGGATTTCCTGTGATGGAATTCGCAACTGTCTCTCCCATCATTCGACCTGTATACCAAACTTGTTCGATTGGTCTTCGTTTACCGATAGATTCTTTAAATTGGGCACAATCACCAATTGCGTATATGTTTTTGTGATTGGTTTGAAGGTATTCGTTGACTGAAATTCCACGCTCCAAATCAATTGAAGAAGATTTTAGAAACTCTATATTCGGAGAAACACCTACGGTCAAACCAACGAGTTGAACATCGAGTTTGTTACCGCTTTTCAAGGTTATTCCAGTAACGCCGTTTTCAGCATCTCCATGAATTTCTTGCAGCTCATTTTCATACATCATCTGCAATCCATGGTGTTTGGTTAAATGTTGCGAGACAAAATCGGCATCAGCGTTTGGTAAAACACCATTCCAAAATCGCTTTTCTCGAACCAAGAAATAGACTTCTATGCCACGTGTTAAAAGCATTTCGGCTAATTCAATACCGATCAAACCACCACCAATGATTGCTGCTTTTTTTATAATAGGTGTGCGTTTTTCTAATGCTTCTAAGTCTTGTTTGAAATACAAACCTTGCACGCCTTCGTAGTGGGTTCCTGGCCAATCAAAAACATTGGATTTGGAACCGGAGGCAATAACTAAATCATCATAGGATAGTTCACCACCAGATTTGAGCTGAATTGAATTTCCTTCAGGATTCACAGAATCAACAGAATCTTGTATGATTTCTATTTTATTCTTTGCCCAAAAATGATCTTCGTAGGGCTGCAAATCGCGAAAACGCATGTGTCCCATGTACACATACATTAAAGCCGTTCGAGAAAAAAAATGTTTACTTTCTTCGCTGATAATAATTATTTGGCAATCACTTTTCTTTCTAATTTCTCGGGCAGCCGTAACTCCTGAAATACCATTGCCAATAATTATAACCTTTTTGCTCATCGAGTAAATTTACGTTGGTAATGTATGTTTGGATGTTTTACCAATCATAAACTTACAAAAAATGTAAAGGTTATTTAAACACGCCCATTTTATTGAACTTCTCAATGCGTTCGTTGATACGTTTATCAGAATCCATTGGTTGCAATTCTTTCAGATATCCTAAAATAGCTTTCTTAACGTTTGTAAAGGCTTGCTCGGGATTTCTATGTGCCCCGTTTTTAGGTTCTTTGATTACGTCGTCAATCAACTTGTTTTTCTTCATATCTGTTGATGTCAACTTCAATGCTTCTGCAGCAACTTCTTTGTAATCCCATGAACGCCAAAGTATAGTTGAACAGTTTTCTGGTGAGATAACAGAGTACCATGAATTTTCCATCATAACTACCTTGTCACCAACCCCAATGCCTAATGCTCCGCCAGAAGCTCCTTCACCAATTATAATGCAAATTACAGGTACTTTCAAACGCATCATTTCGTAAATATTACGGGCGATGGCTTCACCTTGACCTCGTTCTTCGGCTTCTAATCCTGGGAATGCACCTGGTGTGTCAATTAAGGTTACAATAGGTTTATTGAATTTTTCCGCCAATTTCATTAAGCGAAGCGCTTTTCGATATCCTTCTGGATTGGGCATTCCAAAATTACGGAACTGGCGCATTTTTGTATTTACTCCTTTTTGCTGACCGATAAACATAACCGTTTGTCCATCCAAATCACCAAAACCACCGACCATGGCCTTATCATCTTTTACGTTTCTGTCTCCATGCAATTCTTGGAATCGACCTCCAGTCATTGCCTCAACGTAGGCTAAGGTGTAGGGTCTGTCTGGGTGACGAGACAATTGAACACGTTGCCAAGGAGATAGTTTTGAGAAAATCTCTTTGGTTTTCGCCGCCAATTTTTTCTCGAGTTCATTTATTTTATCTGACATATCGACTTCCGTCGATGCACCAATTTCTTTCGTTTGTGTGATTTGCTCTTCTAATGCTAAAAGCGGTTCTTCAAAATCTAAATAGGTTGCCATAATAATTTACTTTTGAGGGGCGAAAGTTACAAAAATAGTTTGCTTGATTCACGCGGTTTGGTAAATTTTACGCAGATGAATTCCAAAGTCTTTTCGTCCTGATTCTATTTCTTGAAATAAGAATTATACTACTTTTACCTCATGATAATCTTTGCCAATGCAAAAATCAATTTGGGTCTTCATGTACTTTCGAAAAGGGAAGATGGTTATCACGAAATTGAAAGTTTGAAGTTCCCAATTCCTTTGTATGATGTGATTGAAATTTTACCGAGTGCATCATTCCAATTGGATATTCTAGGAATGGAAATAGAAGGGAACCTAGAGGATAATTTAATATGGAAAGCATTTGAAATTATTCGTGAAAATCATGCCGTTGATCCGGTTCGAATTATCCTTCAAAAGAATATTCCAATGGGGGCAGGACTTGGTGGAGGATCTTCCGATGCGACCGCTGTATTGAGAGGTTTGAACGATTTTTTTAGTTTAGATATTTCAGACGAAAACTTGCGTAAATATGCCGCTCAATTGGGAAGTGATTGTCCTTTTTTTGTTGCAAATACGCCGCAATTGGCAAAAGGAAAAGGTGAAGCTCTCGAGCCATTTCACTTAGATTTGAAAGGAAAGTATTTATATCTAATTCACCCTAATATCCATGTCAGTACAGCGCAAGCCTATTCGAAAATCGAACCTAAGGATAGAAGTTTTGATTGGCATGAGTTAAGTAATACTGAAGTCTCCAATTGGAAAAGCAGTATAAAAAATGACTTTGAGAATTCGGTTTTCAGGGTGCATCCTGAGATTGGTAGTTTAAAAGAAGCGTTTTATGAGCACGGGGCTGAATATGCAGCTATGTCTGGAAGTGGGAGCGCCGTCTTTGGTATATTCAAAGCAATGCCACAAAAAATGGATGTTAATTATCCGTCTCAATTCATTCTCGAATTATAGAATTACTTTGTAACCACAATTCTTTCTTTCAGTGCTTCCCCAGTTTTCAATTCCACTTGAAGAATGAATAAACCGTTTGTTTTTGAGAGAATGTCAATTGAAATTTCGCCGTTCGATTTAAACCAGTTTATTGGAACCATCTGCCCTAAGGTATTGTAAAGTTTTACGGACTTAATTTCATCTGAATAATTGCGGATGTTTATCTGACCTGATGCTGGATTCGGATAAACTTGTAGTTTTTCCAATTCTATCTCGGGAAGCGAGGAAGTGCTGTTCGGATCAACTTCTAAGTGAACAATTCCGCCCAAGTCATGACCGTAATATAAATCCAAGAAATTATCGTTATCGATGTCATTTACCCAAAATGAACTATAACTTTTGGAGTCAATATTCAGGAAATTATTTGTTCTAAAAACAAAACTAGAGTCTTGTGCAATCATCCCATCAATCCCTGAATAAAAATGTAATTTCCCATCGAAGGCGCCACAAAACAGGTATGTAGAGTCTGAATGTCGAAAAAAGTGAGGGGCTGCGAAACCGTCAGGTGATATGTTGGCTACATTCACATTTCCAAGTTGAGTGTTGGATAATGTAAAAGCTGGATTTGAAAGTGAACCCGTATTTTCATAATAAACGATGGTTCCATTTTTTCGTCCGATAATCAAGTCTAATTTCCCATCATCATTTAAATCAAATAGTTGTGGGAAACAAAACGTTCCATGATTAATGGTTGTTCCATTTGATGCTAACATCGGTTGAATTGGTGAAGCAAAAACGGCATTTCCGCCCGAACTAAGATTTTCGAAATACATCAGATTACCATTTTCTCTGGCAACAATCATATCTTCATCGCCATCGTTGTCCAAATCCCCGAAAGTTGGGACAGTGCGTAATCCTAAATTCAAGTTGTTGATATCTAGGTAATTATCGTCCACATATGTGAATTCTGTCGATCCACCTCCGCTTGTGTTTTGATACAATGCAAATGTGCTTTCTTTGTCCAACACGGTTTTGTATCGGAAGAAATTTGCAACCACTAAATCCTTTTTACCATCACCATTTTGATCGAAAAATACCGGAATACTTCCAGTTCCATGTTCTATCATTTCTGCTTGAAGGAAATCATCTTGCTGATAAATGAAAGTAGGTAAATTGTCTTGCCCCGTATTTTTATAGAAACGAATACTATTTACGTTTTCTGAAGCGCTTTTCGCATTCGCCCCGACAATTAGATCTTTCACTCCATCGAAATCAACATCCAAATAAAATGCCGCAGGAAAAATTTGAATATTTGCTGGGGTTGTGTTTGAAGGGAAATTATACTCAAGAAAATTCATTGGAGAGTCTGTATTGACTGCGCTACCGCCATTCACCAGTTTGGTCAATGAAGGCGAAGAAATATCGCCAAGAATTAAATCTTTCACGCCATTATTATCAAAATCCAAGGCAAGCAATGTAGAACCTGCATGTGCCTTTGGTGAAACCGGTTTGTCCATTTCAGGATTTGAGATGACACTATTCGTACATTTTGCAGCTGTATCATTCAAGTAAAGTGTGCTATTGTTTGGGTCCTCGCCAAACTTGCCCCAACATTCGTTGCGCACTTCAAAAATCAAGGAATCGGAATGTCCGTACAAATCTTGACTCTGATTTTGATGGTATTCTACGTGCGAACCACCTAAACTAAAGGTGAGGATGTCTAAATCTCCATCGTTGTCAATATCGTGAATCGCTGGAATGTCAGACGAACTCACATACAGATTGTTATAATCAAATGGATATTGAGAATAGAGAAGGTCTGTTACTAATTCCCATTGAAGACCGAGGGAAGAATTCCCAACGTTTTTGTACACTTTTACCCCGCCAATTCCATAGGTGAAAATGTCGTTTTTACCATCCAGATTGTAATCTGCCATGAACAAACGGTAACGAATGTCACTCGGAAATAAATTGCGGAAATTGTAGCGGTAAACATATTCGTTTGTGCCGTTCGCATCAACATTTTCAAAAACACGCAAATTGTCTTTCGAACGATCAAAAACAATTAGGTCCATGTCTCCGTCGTAATCAAAATCCAATTCAGAAAATTGGACAAAATTTAGTCCACCGCTCCAAGGGTCTGCCAAGGTATCACCATTTTTAATTACGGAAATGGAGTTATCATATTCGAAATTGAATACTTGAGCAAAACTGGGGGAGGTTGCGAACAGCAAAAGGACTAGCAACAATCTATTCATACGATAAAGATAGCGTTTTTCAATCGCCTTTCAAAAATCAATTTCAGCGATTTTATATAAGCCCAAACTGTTCAAAATGGTGATTTAAATGCTTGTCATTTAACTTTCTCCATTTATCAAAATTCAACGGGCCGTAATAAGAATGATTCTCCGTTTTTTCTGGATTGTTTGAATATTGATTTTCAAACAACACCCATTCTTCAACGAATTCATCAATGGCCAATTCGAGATCATCTTGACGCAATTTAGCTTCCTTGGGCGCATGAGGCACCTCAATATTTCGTGCCATTGGTTTATCTGTTTCCAGGAAACCTTGCATTTTTTCGATTTTGTCCTCAGGAATCAAAAGTGGTTGAGGGTTTTTGCCTGTTGCGATTTGAAAGGTATCCGTCAAATGTTCAACCATTCGTTGAGCCGACATGTTTCCCCAAGCTGGTTTTTGCTTTGCTTCGAGATTATTTAAGGTTTCAATTACGTTTTCCAGATTCCAACGATACGACATGATTATGATTTTTCTATGAAGATATGAAGACTTTTGGGGACAACCTCAATATTGAGTTCATTCGTAACCTCAAAGGGTTCACCATCGTAGTGGGCTACTACTTTTTCTAAAGTAATTTTCGCTTTTTGAAAAGGTATTATTTCAATGAATCTAGAATCTTTGTGCGTTTTTTTGAAGAATACGCGAACCATTGCAGGTACGTGCCAGAATTTAAAAGGATGCATCAAACATAATTCAATCGTACCATCAGCTACATTAGAATCAGGAGAAATAAAGAACCCATTGCCATATTCGGATGCATTGGCAATTGTGCATAAAACAAGTCTTTTCTTCGAAGTTTCACCATTGATATCAATGTCAAAATGGGAAGCTCGGTAACCAAAAAACTCTTTTGAGATAAGCTTTACGTAACCCCAAAAACCTCTACGTTGGTCGCTATCGAATTCTTTGGCTATCAAGGCATCAAAACCATATCCGCCTACATTTAAAAAGTGTCGATCGTTTACGAGAACCGTATCCATTATGCAAACTTCAGAACGATTCAATGCCAATATAGCTTCTTTTGCATCCATCGGTATTTTTAGGTGGCGCGCCAAGCCATTTCCTGAACCTGCTGGAATAATTGCGAGTTTGACGTCTGTTCCAATGAGACTAGTGCCCACCTCATGAACGGAACCATCACCTCCAACGGCGCAAACAATATCAAAACCTTCTTCGACAGAAGCGGCAGAAATTTCTACTGCATGATAACGATATTCAGTTTCGATAATGTCGTAATCAAACTTAGATTTGTCTAAATGAAGTTCAATCAAACCAGGAATGTTCTTCTTGCTCTGAATGCCCGATTTCGGATTTACAATAAATCGAATTTTTCGCTTCATTTAACTTGCGTTTGATTTTTAATCAAATCATTGTTGTAGCGTTGAATCATTGCTTTTACCCTTGATTCCATGCTGGTAACTTCTTTTTTTCGATTTTTGAAATTGGGTTCGGACCAATAAAATTGCCCACCAATGTTGAACATGTTTTTGGCCTTATCACCCGTGAACTCCATCATCGAATCGCCGCGAAAATAACAATAAATTCCTTCCAAATAGGTAATCGCCTCGCGCGGCTCATCTTGGAAAATTGAATTTCCAAATGCATAATATTTTGTTTTAATGTTTAACAAGTCCAAAACAGACGGGTGAATATCCAATTGTTGAACTATTTCAGTTCGGTTTCCCTTCGGTAGTTTACCACTTGGATGGAAGAACAAAAGTGGAATTCTATACATTTTGTTGCGTTTGCTAAACTCGGTAGAATTTGTTGAAGGTGTATGATCTGCGCAAATCACGAACAATGTGTTTTCATACCACGGCTGTTTTTTCGCTTCTCTGAAAAATTCTTTTAGCGCATAATCTCCATAACTTATTGATCCACAAATTGGTTCAGGACCATTGATTACAATGTCTTTTCTGTTCTCAGGAATGTAATATGGATGGTGCGAGGAAAGCGTAAAAACGGTTGAAAAAAATGGGGCTTTCATTTCGGTCATTTTACGTGCCGACCACGGATTGAAATATTCGTCTAATATTCCCCAAGTCAAATCGAAATGATCATCGTTGTTGTATTCCGTACGACCAAAATAGTTGTCGAAACCAGCTTGAGCAGCATATCCATCAAATCGCATAGAACCGTTGGTCGCGCCGTGATAAAATGCGGAACTGTACCCTTCTTTTTTCAATAAATCGGGCAATGATTGCACCGTGTTATTTCCATAGGGAGATGAGATGTAGGGATTGTCCATTAAACTAGGAATGGATGAAATGATTGAAGGAACCGCTTCGATTGATTTTTTACCATTGGCAAAAGCATTGACGAAATTCATACTCTCACCAGCAAGTGAATCCAAAAACGGTGTGTAGGAGGTGTTTAATTTAGGATTATTGATTGCCATCCATTCGTTTCCAAAGCTTTCTAACATTATGACAACAACGTTTGATTTATCGGCTAAGAGATTGGCTGGAATTGATTTTTTGACCGGGTTGAACAGCTTGTTGGCTCTTTTCCTTTTAAAGAATTCTTTGAAGTTGAGACCTTCTTTTCCATACGATTTTAGCATGGTAAAGCCTGTGTTTAATACCAAAGCGGTATTGCTTGTCTGCGTATATTGGGCCGCTTCAATGGTTCCAATCGGGCGTAGTCCCCAACCACCACGACCAATAGAAACGACTATTAAAACATGGATCAACATAATGGCGATATGTGGAAGTATGTCTTTTTTCTGCATTTCTTCCTCACGTTGAATGAACTTTTTGTACATCCATCTCAATCCAATAACGAATACTATGAGCAAGACCCACATCCACCAGAATTCGACTAGAAATGTTCCTAATAGCTGTTTTATGTCGCTTCCAGCCGAGGTAATGGCGAATAAATCGGAGGTAGAACGCTTACCTGTGAAACTGAAATATTCTAAATCGATTAAATTCAAAAGAAGTAAAATGAGATTGACGGCCGAGAAGTAAACAATACTCCATATCCTATAAATTCTGTTGCTTCGGTGGAAAATTGGCAGAAAGTGGAGGATGGCGAACGGTAAAAAGTAAATGCAAACCGTCACCCAATCAAAAGCAAACCCAACGAACCAATCTTTGATGCCGACTTCTTGAAAAGAATTTGAATGCATGAAGAAGAAAACGATACGCAAAAGGGTAAGTACACATACCGTTATAAGGAGCATCCACCAAAAATTGCTGACATGCCGTGCTCGGAAACGTTGAATCCATTTGTTCATCATCTAGTGGCAAAAATAGTGATTATACGTGCAGTTGTTACGGTCAATCATGGATTAAATGGCTAAATTTGCTTAAAATTTCAGCATGAATTATTCCCCTTTTTTGAAAGCAACGTTTATCCTAGCGCTTTTATTTTCTTCTCATTTGGTGCGGTCACAAAATGCAGATGCTTTTACATTGGTAAATTCCAATGGTAAAAAGACGTCATTCAAAAAAATGACCAAAAGAATGAATCAAGCCGAGGTGGTGTTTTTTGGAGAAGAGCACAACTGTGTGATAGCGCATTGGTTCACCTTGAAACTTTTGAAAGCTTGGACGGCTTCGGATAGTTTGAATAAAACATTTGCATTGGAAATGTTTGAAAGAGATCAACAAGAAGCGCTAGATAGTCTAGTTGAAGGACAATTTGAATTGAAAGAATTGGAAGATCATACGCGGACATGGTCAAATTTTGAAACAGATTACGCACCTTTTCTCGCCTTAGCTTTACAAAAGGATTTACAAATAATTGCCGCTAACATTCCAAGAAAATACGCGAATCTTTTGTTTAAACAGGGTATCGATTCGCTTAAAGCATTACCTGAAAGTGAGAAGAAGAATATCTGTCCTCTGGAATTCACTGTTGACAAAGAACTGTCTCAATATGCTCAACTTGCGGACATGGCAAAACAGATGGGAGACAGAGGGAAATTCTTTATCGAAGCGCAAGCGATAAAAGACGCGACAATGGCCGAATCGATTGTGAAAGAACTGGAAAAAGGACAGACCGTTTTTCATTTGAACGGCAGTTATCATTCCGATTTTCAGCAAGGAATTTTATGGTACGTAAATTTCTATCGACCAAATACAAAAACGATTACAATTTCCATTTTGCGTCAAGATTCCAAAAAACTACCGAAAGAAATGAGAGGAAAAGCTGATTTCATTATAATTGTCCCGACTGATTTTCCAGTTTCCTATTAGGTGTTCAGTATGCTGAAGAAAAGACTCAAAAGTATTTTTGGGATGAAATGTCCGCAATGTGTCGAAGGTGATTTCTTTGTTTCGCACCCGTACGACCTTAAAAACGCTGGAAAAACGTACCAAAGATGTCCCAAGTGTAATCTAGATTTTCGTCGTGAGCCAGGGTATTACTTCGGTGCACTTTACGTGTCTTACGGAATAGGAGTAGCACTTTTCGTGGCCATTTATATTAGTTTTGTGCTTTTTGCTGACGATTTCAGCGTTTGGTGGCCGATTTCACTAATTGCCATTTCTAGTCTAGCTTTTGGACCTTATATGTATGCATTATCCAAAATCATTTGGATTAACCTATTTGTGAAACCGAAATAGGATTTTCTAATCCATATTCCTTGGGTGGAAACTCAAGATTGCTTCGCGCAAGTAACTTTGATCAAGATGCGTATATATTTCAGTTGTGGTGATAGACTCGTGACCCAACATTTCTTGTATGGCACGTAAATTGGCTCCTCCTTCCAACAAATGCGTCGCAAACGAATGACGAAACGTATGCGGAGAAACGTTCTTGTTGAGTCCAACTTCTTTCGAGAGATTTTTAATAATGGTAAAGATCATTTCACGGG
>CBFIBY010000081.1:0-11791 GCA_965660955.1 Crocinitomicaceae bacterium
ACCGTAAATACGGTTCAATTTCTGCCTGGAACGCCACCTGGAAAACCTTATCCTTTGGAAGGAATGGGCGATATTATTCAAAATTCATTGAATAACCTTGAGTATATCTTAATGACGTCTATTCGTCGATCTGTGGAAGAAAAGAAACCTATCATAGGATTTTTGCAAGGTCACGGAGAATTAGAATACAAAGAAACGCAGCGTGCTCGCGCTTTAATTTCACCTTATTACATTCTTCGTGATGTTTCCATAAACGATACCCTTTCAGCTCTTGATGAGCTCGATGGATTAATTGTAGCGCGTCCAACCGAACGTTTTTCAGGAAAAGACTTATATGTAATTGATCAATTCGTTATGCGCGGAGGGAAACTTATGTGTTTCATGGACGCTTTGGACCTTCCTGAGGATACACTTCTTTCTACAGGCGTTTCTCATACCATTCGCACAAGTACAGGTCTTGACAAATTATTATTCGATTACGGATTGAAACTAAATGAGAACTATGTGATCGATGCGCGATGTGCGCCAAAGCTAGTTCCAACAGCCAAGCAGGCGTTGATTCCATGGTTTTATCATGTGTTGGCAACGCCGAGTAAACATCCGATTTCTAGAAATCTAGAACCTGTATCATTGGAATATGTGAATGAAATACAGTTTGTCAATACAGAAAAACTAGCCTTGACACCTATTCTAACTTCATCAACAAATAGCACACGAACGGGTCTTGCACCTATGGTTAGCTTCGCCATGCCGATGAATTACGGCAAGAACCCGAAGCTTGTTCCAGACCCCACGTTGGAAAGCAATAAAATCTGTATCGCAGGATTGTCGGAAGGATTTTTCGATTCGCATTTCAAGAACAGAATTGTAGATGAATTTGCCAAAAATCCTTTGGTCAAATACAAAGAAAAAAGCACGAAAGAAGGTAAAGTACTCTTGGTAGGAAATGGTCGTTTTATTCAAAACGATTATGACTCATTGTCAACTCCACAAGGAATTAAATATCGACCAAAGCAGTACAATGACCTTCGTTTCAATCCTAAACTGGCTGAATTGGGCGTTCAGATATTCTTTGGAAATCAAGAGTTTTTCCAAAATTCTGTGGATTACATGATGGGCGATAATTCTGTTCTGGATATTCGTTCTCGTCAAATTGACATTCACCAAATGGACAATACCAAAGTGACGGAGTCTGCGAGCTACTACAAGTGGTTGAATATGCTTCTTCCTTGTCTGATTATCATCATTCTAGCGGTATTTTTCTTCTACATACGCAAGAGAAAGTACACACGAAAATAAAAACATATGCAAAAGAAAATAGTTATTCTAGTCGTATCGCTTGCCCTATTAATTGGGTTGTTTTTTGTGGTAAGAAACTTGGTCTCGAACAAAGGCGTATCTGACACGGATAAATCTGAATTGTTTGGCTTTGCGATAGAAGATACAGCGTCTGTTGACCGAATTGTGATTACCGATCCGCAACTTAATCGAGTTGAATTAAAAAGAAATAGTTCAGGCTGGACGGATGAAAAGGGCGATTGCATCATTCAAGAGAACATTAAACACGTCATGCATATCCTTAAGAATATTGAATTCAAAGGCTATGTTTCTGAAAACGCAAGAAAACAACACATTAAAATGCTGGCAACACTGGCGACCAAAGTAGATATTTATCAAGATGGCGACATATCAAAGACGTGGTACATCGGAACGGCAACACCAGACCATTACGGACAAGTTATGCTTTTAGAATCGGCTTCAGATGGAAAAAGTGATTTACCAGTTTTGATGAAAGTGAGAGGATTAAACGGAATCATTGAACCCAGTTTCTCCGCCATCAAAAAGAAATGGTCATGCACGGAGATAATGTCCATTTCCATCCAAAACATCAAGGAAGTTGAGGTGAAGAATTATGAGGACCCCGGGAGATCTTTTAAAGTCTCGCAGAAGAATTTAAAATTCAAAATCACACAAGGTCCTGGACAAAATGTTCCCATTGTCGATACAACCGCTGTTCTTCGTTATTTAAGTGGGTTTAAAAAGGTAAACTATGAGTTGCCCAATTATGTTTTGGATGAGAAGCAAATCGATAGTTTGAAGAAATCCCAACCTTTCCGAACATTGAAGGTAGTTGAAAATTCTGGTAAAAAGACTTTCTTGAAAATGTACCGAATTGATTCATCCGAAGATTATGATGCGGAATTTGGCGAATTAGTGAATCACGACATTAACAGCTTCTGGTGTGTATTGTCGAATGGTGAAGTGGTGAAATGCCAGTATTTTGTATTTGATCCATTGACACGTGGAGACATCTATTTTCCTTTCGACAAATCACTCTTCAAGAAGCAATCATCAGGAGAAGAATAACGGTTGATAATTTGTTAACAAATTGTCTGTTTCTTGGCAATGAAAGTGTATTCTGTGCCTCATTTTGTCCTTATATTTGTTAGTCAAATTTGAAAACAGGAAAACCAACAAAGGATACATGAATTTTATCACCTCAAGCACCTCATTACTAAGACATTTACAAAGTATTTCTGGTGCATTAAGCACAAGCAACAATTTGCCAATTTTGGATAACTTTTTATTCGAAATAGCAGATAGCAAGCTTACTGTTTCTGCCTCTGATTTGGAAAATACCATGAAAACGGAATTGGAAGTTGAAGCAAACGACGCAGGTCGAATTGCCATTCCAGCGAAGTTATTGATGGATGTCCTGAAAAGTTTACCAGACCAACCCTTGACTTTCTTAGCGGATTTGAAAAGCTTCGCCATCGAGATTGCCTACGATAACGGTAAATCGAAAATGGTGGGATACAACGCCGATGATTTCCCGCGTACTCCAGACATTGAGGATAAAAAATCCATGAAGATTGCGGGTGAAATCGTTGCCAATGGTATCAACAAAACCCTCTTCGCAACAGGGAATGATGATTTACGACCTGTAATGAGCGGAGTTTTCTGTCAGTTTACGCCAGAAGACATCATTTTCGTAGCAACTGATGCACATAAATTAGTTCGTTATAGAAGAACAGACTCTACAGCCGAGGCGGGTTCTAATTTCGTACTTCCGAAAAAGGCCTTGAACTTGTTGAAATCTAATTTGACAGGCGATGAAGAAGTCTTGTTGGAATACAACGACAGAAACGCAAAATTCATATTCAACGATATCGAATTGGTTTGTCGTTTGATAGATGGTAAATACCCAAATTACGAGGCGGTTATTCCAAAAGAGAATCCGAATATTCTGATTATCGACAGAAGCCAATTCTTGAATTCCATTAAACGCGTTTCTATTTTCGCGAACAAAACAACGCACCAGATTAAATTAAAACTAGCTGGAGCAGAATTGTCTTTGTTTGCTGAAGATTTAGACTTTTCAAATGAAGCAAGTGAACGTTTGACGTGTAATTACAATGGTGAAGACATGGAAATCGGATTCAACTCTCGTTTCTTGATGGAGATGCTGAATAACCTTGAATCTCCAGAAGTAAAATTAGAAATGTCGGAGCCTAGTCGAGCTGGAATTTTAACGCCACATGAAAACAAAAACGAAGCAGAAGAAATTTTAATGCTTGTGATGCCAGTGATGTTAAATAGATAAAAAAACGTACTCATACAAAAAGGCTCTTGATAATCAAGAGCCTTTTTTCTTTCCAATCAATAAGATGGAATGTCTTACCGAAGAACGTTCACGTGACCCGTATACTGTTGTGGTTCATCCACGTTTTTAACCTCTAAATCTATCGACCAACTGTATATTCCAGATGGTACCTTCCTCTGTCGATAGGTGCCGTCCCAGCCAATATCCAGATTTCTTGATTCAAATAGCACTTCACCCCAACGGTTGTAAATTTTGAAGGAGTAAGCATTTTTATTCAGCTTATCAGAAATAATAGGTTTAAAAATATCGTTGTACTCATTTCCATCAGGTGTGAAAGCATTGGGAACATATATCAGAAGGTCTGAACTGATTTCAATGGGAACGACAAGATCATAAGTGCAACCGTTTGCATTGACCGCATTTATGGAAAAACTGTAAGAACCTTCACCCAAGGGAAATTCATAGGATAAACTATTCCCAGTTGAAACAGAACTATCAGGCGCTATCCATGTGTAGGCGTAATTAGCCGGACTTAAGGATAAGGTTGCCTCTGTCTCAACAGGAATTGGAGAAATACTCACTTCGACATCATTCGGTAATGTAAAAACGTTGACGGTTACGTTTAGCGAATCTAAACAACCATTTGCGAAGGTTCCAACCACGGTATAGTTCGTCGTAATGGATGGGCTGACATTTAGGGAATCAGTAGAACTTAAAATATCTCCACTCGAATTCGACCAAGAATAAGACGTTGCTCCTTGTGCATTCAATTGAGCAGGTTCTCCTAAACAAACTGAAACGTCTGATGCCAGTAGCGTATTCGTAGATGCTGAATTATCTACAAAAATCGAATCAATTCCACAAGATGTCCCGTCGTCATATAATACCTGATACATTCCTGTAGGTAAATTCAAGGCTGAAACACCCAAAGTGCTATTGGTTTGTCCCACAATAGCCACTCCACCACTATACCATTGAAAAGTTCCGGGCTGTGCCGTATTCGCTACTAAAGTTAGGTCGTTTGTGCAGACATCTCCTTGCATGTTAATGGCCACCCCAGAAAAAGAAGAAGTTGTATTCAATATTAAATTGTCCACCACTGCATATGGTGAGCAAAATCCTGGAGATCCTTTGGTTGATAGATCATGCCATCCAGCCGGCAAACTGCACGGAAATTGTAAAATCACCTGGTCCACATTTATCGTTGGTGTAAAATTCATCGTAACCGTTTGGTATCCTTGTGTATTCAAACTGACTGCAGCAGTTCCCAATAAAACAGAGCCCGGAATTCCTACGGTCGGACATGTATATCCATTGTAAAGACTAGGACAACTTGGACTTCCGTATAACTCCATAAAAACAGTATCTATAAAAAAGTTCAATGGACAGGGTTCATTTTCTCCATTTGATGGATTTACAGTGGTTCCAGTTGAAGCAAATGAAAATTGAAAAGTGTAATTGGTTCCTGCAGTTAGCGTGTTCATTAAACATCCACCAATATGCTCTCTGTAATCAGTTGTTGCAAAAAATCCTGCTGCTCCATTCCCATCGGGAAAAGGGAGAAGGCCAACTTGCCCCATGAAGTGTGTCCAATCGCAAGTATTGAATAAATCGGGACTGCCGCTGGATGGATCAAAAACATTGCCAGTGAGAATAGGCCCAATACACGGAAAATCTCCATAGGTACTTGGGCAACAATTAATGTTTTCGAAAGAATGATTATAAATGAGGGAATTTGGCGTGGCACCCGTACATACACAATCAGGATCGTTCAAATCAATTAAACCGTCACCATCATCATCTATTCCATTGGTACAGATTTCTTGGGCAAACGCAATGTGGAAGGAACTTAGGAAGAGGAAGGAAATTAACTTATAAAACTTGGTCATTATTTTCGTAATTGTATAAGGTCAAAATTATTTCACACATCAAACGTTTGAGAAAGTCATTTGGTTGAGTAAATCATTATTTTCTTTTCAAACATGTATCAATAACTAATTGTAAAGCATACCAAAAGTAAAAAGACTTGTGCTAAAGCATCGAATATGTGCCAAATAGTTATTCACATTTCGGCTTGACTTTAAGACCAAAGAATTGATGGGATTACTATCTTTGCACTCCAATTAACGATATGAGTAACGCAGAAGCTATAGAAAAAAGAAGAACGTTCGGAATTATTTCTCACCCCGATGCTGGTAAAACAACATTAACGGAGAAATTACTCCTATTTGGTGGCGCCATTCAAACGGCAGGTGCTGTTAAGAACAACAAAATCAAGAAAACAGCCACTTCAGATTTCATGGAAATAGAAAAGCAGAGAGGTATTTCCGTTGCAACCTCCGTTATGGCTTTTGAATATGGTGGTAAACAAATCAACATTCTTGATACACCCGGACACAAAGATTTTGCGGAGGATACATACAGAACGCTCACGGCTGTTGATAGTGTAATACTCGTAATCGATGGAGCTTCAGGAGTCGAAGCTCAAACCAAAAAATTGATGGAAGTTTGTCGTATGCGGAAAACGCCGGTTATCATTTTCGTCAACAAAATGGACCGTGAAGCGAAGTATGTCTTCGATTTATTGGATGAACTAGAAGAACACCTTGGAATAAAAACACGACCTCTCACCTGGCCAATTGGAATGGGTGACCGTTTCAAAGGCGTTTACAATTTGTACGACAAAAACATTAACTTATTTCAAGCCAGCAAAACCAAGATTGCAGCTGAAAAAGTCTCTATATCCGACATTAACGATTCAACGATCGATGAATTGGTAGGAGAAGCTCCTGCAGCAGAATTGCGCGAAGAGGTAGAAATTATCGAAGGAGTTTATGAAGAATTCTCTCGTGAAGCTTATTTGGCGGGCGATTTAGCTCCTGTTTTCTTCGGTTCGGCGGTCAACAATTTTGGTGTGCAGGAATTGCTGGATACTTTCTGTAGAATTTCTCCATCTCCAAGAGGACGTGACACGAGCGATGGTTTCATCGAACCAGGGGAAAAGAAATTTTCCGGTTTCGTTTTTAAAATTCACGCGAATTTAGATCCCAAACACCGAGACAGAATTGCCTTTTTACGTATCGTATCAGGAAAATTCAAACGCAACACCTTTTACAATCACGTTCGATTAGGAAAGAAATTGAAATTCCCGAATCCAACGTCCTTCATGGCGCAAGACAAAAGTGTGATTGAAGAAGCCTTTCCAGGTGATGTTGTAGGTTTGTACGATACAGGAAACTTTAAAATTGGCGACACACTCAACGAAGGACGCGATTTTTACTTCAAAGGCATACCAAGTTTCTCTCCAGAAATATTCATGGAATTGGAGAATTTAGATCCAATGAAATCCAAGCAATTGGACAAAGGAATCCGTCAATTGATGGATGAAGGTTTGGCGCAATTGTTCATTCAACAGCCGGGTAACCGAAAGATTGTTGGAACGGTTGGTCAACTTCAATTTGAAGTAATTGCTTACCGTTTGCAGAATGAATATGGAGCCAATTGTCGATTTGCACCGAAGTCGTATTCGAAAGCGTGTTGGGTAACTTCCGAAAATGACGAACAATTGGAATCGTTCAAACGAGCGAAAACGAATGCTTTGGCTTTGGATAAAGATGATAATCTCGTTTTCTTGGCGGAGACTCCGTTCTTGTTGACGATGGCGGAGCAAGATTATCCGGAGTTGACCTTCCATAAGACTTCCGCGTTTAAGTTGGATAAGGCGTTTGGTTAAAGTTTTTTTAACCTCTCAATCTCATCAAACGTCTCCCCCGTTTCCAAATCAAGCACATAATGATCTAGTCCATTGCTGAGTACCAAAATCTTCGCAGATAGTATGTGTTTGTATTCGGCTGCTTGGTGAAATGTACTTTGATCGATGGCCACCGTTGGACGTTTACATTCTATGATAATATGCGGTTTCGGCTCTTCGTTCATGACCACCAAATCCGCTCTACGACTCATATTATTGTACTTCAAGGAGAATTCAGAAGCGATTTTACCAATGGAAATTCCAACTTCATTGACTAAATAACCAATTAAATGCTGTCGCACCCATTCTTCTGGAGTGAGGACCAATTTCTTCTTTCGGATAGGACAAAACACATAAATCTGCCCGTCCTTTCGAGAAAGATTCAAAGAAGTTTGCGGTAAATTTAAGGGAGTCATGCTAAAATTTCGAGCTGAACATGAGTAAATCAATGTCTTTGTAGGACAAATCAAATACTTCGCCCAATACGCGTGAAGTCAATATTCCATTGTAGATATAAACGCCTGCTCTAAATCCGTGATCGTTGATAATCATGTCTTTACATCCGCCAGTCTCGCCCATTTCTAGCAAAACTGGGGAAAATATATTGGACAATGCAAAAGAAGCTGTTCTCGAAACTCTTGAGGCGATATTCGGCACACAATAATGAATCACATCGTGTTTAACGAAAGTCGGATCGTTGTGATTAGTAATTTTAGATGTTTCAAAACACCCTCCTTGCGAAATACTCACATCAATAATGACTGAACCTGGCTTCATACTTGAAACCATCTCGTCACTCACCAACATGGGTGTGCGACCTAAATTGGAACGCACGGCACCAATGGCAACATCCGCACGCATTAGGGCCTTCGCCAATACTTTGGGTTGAATGATAGAAGTGAAAATTCGTGTTCCAATATCGTTTTGTAAACGGCGTAATCGACTTAAGGAATTATCAAAGACTTTCACGGAACAACCTAACCCTAGAGCGGCTCTGACGGCATATTCACCAACCGTTCCTGCACCGATAACAACAACTTCCGTTGGTTGAACACCAGCAACGCCACCTAACATCATACCTTTACCGGAATTGAATTTAGAAAGCAATTCACCTGCAACTAGAATACTTGTTGTTCCTGCAATTTCGCCCATCGTTCGTACCACAGGAAAAGCGGCTTCTTCATCGCGGATGTAATCCCAGGCAATAGCGGTAATTTTCTTCTGCATTAATTTTTGCAGAATTGTTTTTGGTTGAACATTAATTTGAAGCGCGGAAATTAAGGTTTGACTTCCTTTCATCATTTCCACTTCAGCTTCACTAGGTGGTGCGACTTTAAAAATGATGTCACATTCAAAAATATCTTTTGGGTCTTGACAAATCTCCGCTCCTGCTTCGCTATACTCACGATCAGAGAAGTTAGAACCTTCGCCACTTTTGGTTTCAATTTTCACGCGATGTCCATTTGCGACCAATAAACTGACCGATTCAGGGACTAAAGCAACACGATTTTCTTGAAAATGAGACTCTTTTGGAATTCCGATATAAAGACTTCCTTTTCTTTTTCTTACCTCGAGCATTTCTTCTTTTGGAAGAAGACTGCCCTGCTCCATTAAGCTTTTGAGGACATGCGGATCTGTTATCATGGGCAAACGGTGAGTGAGCGTTTTTGATTATCCTCTAATATACTAAGTTTAAACCAAATTGTTTCCTTCGGAAGTAAATCTTTGGCAATCTCAGGCCATTCTATTAAGGACAATCCTTCATCGTAAATCATTTCTTCAATGCCAATATCGAGTGCTTCTTCAATTGATTCTAAACGATACAGATCGAAATGATATACAGGACGACCTTCAGGAGTATAATACACATTGACAAGCGAATAGGTAGGCGAACCTTCCGGGTTAGTTATTCCTAACTTACGCAAGATTTCTTGAATTAACGTTGTTTTTCCAGTTCCCATTTCACCTTCGAAAGCCCAGACTTTGGCTTTATCGTATTGCGAGATTAATTTCCCTGCTAATATGGATAAATTCTCAACTTCAGGAACGGGGAATGTCGTACTATTTTGCATCGAGTTCAATGTATGGAATCAAAATTTCCTCCAAAGATATACCACCGTGTTGAAATGTGTCTTGATAATACTTCACAAAATGATTGTAATTATTCGGGTAAACGAAATAATCCGTTTCTCTAGCGAACACATATTCGGCTGACATCTTTGACCTTGGTAATCTCACATCTTGAGGTTGAACCGAAAAAGCTTCCTTTTCATTGTACGAAAGATTACGACCTACTTTGTAACGAAGATTTGTATTCGTGCTTCGTTCACCAACTATTTTAACGGGATTCCCAACTTTCACTGTTCCGTGATCGGTTGTGATAATCAGTTTTGTTTTTGATTCGGCCACTTTTTTGATAATCTCTTGCAAGGGCGAATGTTCGAACCAAGAAACGGTCAACGAACGATAAGCTGCTTCATCATCGGCCAATTCGCGTATCATTTCACTTTCCGTTCGTGCATGGGAAAGCATATCCACGAAATTGTATACAACTACATTCAAATCGGAGTCCTTGTATTGATGAAAAGAATCTGCATAGCGTTTCCCAGCATCATAGTTGGTGATTTTATTGTAATTGAAATTGATGTTCAACCCTAAACGTTTCAGTTGCGTTTCCAACAATTCTTTCTCAAACTTATTCTTGCTTCCTTCGGCAAGTTCATCCACCCAGTATTGCGGATATTTGTTAGCAATGTCTGCTGGCATCAATCCCGCAAAGAATGCATTTCTCGCGTATTGCGTCGCCGTTGGAAGAATAGAATAGATAACTTCTTCTTGTGCTATTCGGAATTGTTTCTCAATGATGGGTTTCAAGACTTTCCACTGATCAAAACGTAAATTGTCTATGACCAACAAACACACCTTTTCGTCTTTTACGATAGGTGCGATTTTCTCTTTGAATAATTGATGCAAAAGCAAAGGACTGTCATCATAGCCGTCTACCCATTCTTCGTAATTGTTTTCTATAAAACGACTGAATTGTGTATTCGCTTCTTTCTTTTGCATTTCTAAGATTTCGCGCATTCCGGCATCTTCAATCGTCTCTAATTCCAATTCCCAATACACCAATTTCTGATACAAATCCATCCACTCTTGCGCATCCATTCTTGAATTGAGCATCATTCCCAACTGTCGGAATTCTTGCTGATAATTGGCATTTGTCGTTTGGGAAACGAGTTTACTCTTATCAAGATTCTTTTTGATTGTCAATAGAATTTGATTTGGGTTCACCGGTTTAATCAAGTAATCGGCAATCTTGTTACCAATTGCTTCCTCCATAATATGCTCTTCCTCACTCTTGGTGATCATTACAACGGGAATAGAAGGTTTGTCTTCTTTTATTCTCGATAGTGCCTCTAATCCAGAAATACCGGGCATATTCTCATCCAAAAAGATGATGTCGAAGTTCTCGGCTTTGTTTAAATCCACTGCTTCTGCTCCATTGTTGACCGTTGAAACTTCATATCCCTTTTGTTCAAGGAAGAGAATGTGGGGTTTCAAAATGTCGATTTCATCGTCGGCCCAAAGGATTTTAACTTGCATACACGTTTATTTATTTACTTTTGATGGATTAAAACTCTAAAAATATTCATTTGCGTCCGAATCTAAGTCGAAACAACAAAAAGAAAATTTTTAACGACCCTGTCTACGGTTTTATTTCAATTCCGAGCGAAATAATTTTCGATATCATTCAGCATCCTTTTTTTCAGCGTTTGCGCCGAATCAATCAATTGGGATTGACACAACTCGTATATCCCGGAGCGCTACACACGCGTTTTCATCATGCTTTAGGTGCTATGCACTTGATGAATACGGCTATTCAAGTGATTCGAAGAAAAGGTCATGAGATTACCGAAGAAGAAGAACACGCAGTTTTAACGGCCATTTTGTTGCACGACATCGGACACGGCCCTTTTTCACACACCTTGGAACACGACATCGTAAGTGGTGTGAGTCACGAAGATATTTCTAGCTTTTTCATCAACGAATTAGAGAAAAGTTTTCCAGGCGAAATGCATTTGAGTTTGTCGATTTTTCAAAATGAATACAAAAAACCTTTCTTGCATCAATTGGTTTCCAGTCAGTTGGACATGGACCGTTTGGATTATTTGAACCGTGATAGTTTTTATACAGGTGTCAGCGAAGGAATCATCGGAAGCGAACGTATTATTGAAATGTTGAATGTTCACGAGGGAAATCTAGTTCTTGAACAAAAAGGAATCTATTCCGTTGAGAAATTCATTGTCGCGCGTCGTTTGATGTACTGGCAAGTGTATTTGCACAAAACAGTTGTATCGGCTGAGTTTACATTGATTCAAATTTTAAGAAGAGCGAAAGTTTTAGCTTCGAGTGGAAAAGAATTATTCGCCTCTCCT
>CBFIBY010000082.1:0-11759 GCA_965660955.1 Crocinitomicaceae bacterium
TTACAGGGGATTTTGAATGACCCCTTAAATTAAGGATAATCTGAATAGAAATTTCTCTAAACGAAAAAATTCAGACTATTTCTTTTTCTTTGATTTTTTCGACTTCTTGTCTTTCTTGGAATTCTTCTTTTTGGATTTTTTGTCTTTTTTCGACTTTTTGTCCTTTTTAGATTTCTTATCCTTTTTCGAAGATTTATCTTTCTTTGACTTTTTTGACTTCTTTTTGTCTTTGGATTTTTTATCCTTGGATTTTTTTGACTTCTTCTTATCCTTGGAACCGTTCTTTTCCTTTTTCTTCTTTTTCTTCTTCTTGACTTTGGGTTCGTCCTTGTCGTCTTTTTCTTTTTTCGATTTGGACTTTGATTTTGATTTTGATTTAGGTTCTTCTACTTCCTCTTCTTCCTCCTTTTCGATATCTATTGTTTTTCCCTCATCTGCATACTTGTAAAACAAATTTGCGTAGGGAGAGTCAAAACTGAAAAACGTGATTTTATCAAAATCAACGCGTAATAAATCCGCATCAAATTCACCAACGGTATTGAAGTATTTGATGTATACCTCATCCTCATCTACTTTTTTGACCGGACCAATTAAAAACTCTTCGTCTTCACCATAGATGTTCTCAATGATCACAGGAATTTTCATATTCTTTAAGCTCGTGAACATCTTCTCCATAGTTCCCAATCGGAACGGATACTCTCTTTTTTGAAGTCGGATTTGTCTCAGGATATTCTCTTTTCGTAGAATGTTTTCAAAGTACTTTTCACTGTTTGTAAAACGTACTTCAACAATATCTTTTTTACGGAGTACTACAAAACCATCGTAATTGAAGTCGGATAAATCAGACATAAAAACATAGTCCTCAGAGTAGCTAAAAACAAAGCCTTCGAAGTGCTTCATCACTTGACCTTCCTCGTCACCTATGTATACCTTTACAAAATTTGACTTTTGTATGTATTTATCCAGTTTTTTCATTTACGTAAGTCATTACGTTGCAGAGGGAGGCGAGCCCAAAGATAGAAAGCTTATTGAGAATAGGAAGAATTTACGTCTTAAATTTCTAGAGAAAAAAGACCGTGAAGAATCAAAACCTGTTTTTACTTCCCGCGAAACCCTTCTATTTGTTGTTGAACGAAGGTATCTGGATACTTTTCTACGTCCTCAAACCCTAAGGTAATATCACGACCATCGTAGGGTTCGTAATTTGTACCAAAAAGATAATCCCAGATGCTCAAAGTGATCGCGAAGTTCATACCATAAGGATGAGATTTTGGCAAGTCTTTTGCGTGATGCCAAATATGAAATCTTTGTGAATTAAGAACATATTTCAACGGTCCGTAATTCAATTTAAAATTGGCGTGATTCAAATGGCCAATAAGTGTTGTCGCAGCGTAAAGCCAACCGATGCTTGGCAACGGAATATTCAAGACGTAACCTAGAACTACAAATTTCGCCAAAGTATATACTACGTTCTCCATGAAGTGATAACGTAGATGTGCCGCAAATCCCATTTCTTGAACACTATGATGAACCTTGTGGAATCGCCATAAAATAGGAATCCGGTGTAGTGCATTGTGAACCGCCCATTGCACAAAATCATAAATCAAGAAAAAAGCAAGAATTCTAGACCATTCAGGCATACCGGCCATAAAATCAATTAGGTGCCCATCTGGCAAACCAATAGCGACCATCAGTTTTGAGAAAAGATGCGCTGTGGTATTTGTTAAAGCTGAGAAAATAAGTAGGCTGAAGAAAAAGTAATTGAAAAACATATAAAAAGCATCCAACCAAAAGTCTTTTCGGATAATTTTTTGCTTTTGTCGCCAAGGCCAAATGATTTCCAAGCCCCAAACGAAAAGTGAAACGAAAATCAAGAAGTAAAAAGGACTCAAGCCATTTTTAAACGGATGAATAATCATGTTTACGAAATAGTTGCTATAATTCGTATATGCATTTACAATGACCTCCCAAATTTCCATGATCTATGTTTTTGGCAAATTTCCTTATTTCTCTTTAAACCATTCGCAACTTTTGTTACGTATCAGGTTGCTTTAATCTATAACAAATTGTTCACCAGATGTGTTCGATGTAAAACTCGGTGCGTAATAACATGTTGCTTTTGCTGCCCCAACCGATAACATACCTTTCGTCGTGATTTTCAAATCATAGGTGTAAATATGGGTTCCTTTTCGCAAATTCTCAATGAAAATATCGGTTTTATTATCCCGATTGCTCAAATAGTAATACCCACTTTCATATCGATAACCTGAACGTTGATTTATTGGTTCCCAACCTGATGCTTTTGGATCTTCCAAATACACAAAGTCTAAATCTCGATCGCTAATGACTTTAATTTTCACCCTAACTATATCACCAACTTGCATTTCGATTGAATCCTCCACTTCTATTTCTTCTCCTTTTCTCACTAGATAATAATGACGTTCCGCTCTGAATTCACCCGTAGACTTTTGAATATTTTCAAGTTTATCTGAATAAACAACTTGTGCACTTGCGAAAACCAAATCATCACTATCTGTCTGAAATTCTGCTCCTTTTCTAGCGGTTTGAGAATTTTGGACTGTTGGCGATTTCTTAACAAAAGGCTCACTTTTTACGCCTATGTTCACTACAGTATCTGGTTCTGAATTGAAGACCAATTTTAGTTCAGCATTTTCTGCGGTTGAACCAAAATCACGCAATGCGAAACAAGCTGCTGCGCTGGATTTTTGCGAATCCCACATTTGCGTCCGTTTCTGTTGAAGCAGCCACTTTTGCATCGCCGCGGTGCTTTCATTCATATCTCCATAAACACGATAAAAAGCAATCATTTTGGCTTGTGTTTCAATTTTGTTTTCGAACCAGCCATACCCATATTCATTTCCTCGCCAATATTTCCCGAGAGATTTACTTTTTCTCGCTTTGTCTTGGAAAGAAGCCATAATTTTTTTCGCCAACGGTCTATTTTCAACTTTAATAGCCCATTGACCTATTGTTGCTTGTGTGGATAAATTGAATCTTGTCCATTTCTTAGGAATCAATTTTGCATAGTATTTTGACGCTTCCGTTTCTTCTAAACCCAAAACTGAACGAATATAGAGCCATTCTATTTCCATTGCGCCTAAACCGTATCCTTTCAATTTGGCTCTGTTTTCTAATCGATTAAATCGTTTGGTGTACTCAATTTCCAAAGCTGAAACCGCATTTTTCAAAACATCTTTATCTACTTCAATGCCATATTCCACGAGTTCTACAAGACCTTTGGTTATGTGCTGTGTGATATACCAACTCGGACGATCACGCCCAACCCACGACCAAGATCCGTTTTCCAGTTGCATTTCCGTTAGTTTTTGCCCAGCATCGGCAATCACTTGATTTAAATGATTTTCGTTTAACATTTGGCCTAACCTGCGCAGTTTCTCCGAATCATTTTTCGCTTCTAACAGCCAAGGCGTTTCTGCCAATGCAAGTGTCTTCAGCTCTTCGTTTTGTTCCAAAGCACTTTGTTTTGCTGATTCACTCAACACTTCCCACGCTGCAAGAGCTTGTTTCATCTTGGGATGTTCCGACAAAATTTTCTTTGCAAGTAAAGCACTGAAATATTGATTGAAATAAGATTCATTTACTTCATTTGTTGGCTGCATGACTTGTGTCAAACTCAACATTGTTGACCACAAGGGCTGCGGATTTATCGTAACGCTATAACTTAGGATAATAGCCTCATCCGAAACTTTTTTCAAATCGTAAATATCCAGATCGTAAGTTCCTTTCTTGTCGAAGGAATAGTTTTGAGCAAGTGTAATTCGCTCACGACCCTCCAGTACAGGCATATTTTTTCGAACCACATCTGCAAACTCACTTGTACTTGCTTCTGCTTCAAATCGAACGAAATTTGGACAAGAATCAGCAACTACAATTGACCATTCAATCGCTTTACTTTCATTGGGCTGAAGCTTAATCGTTTGTTGTTCGAAATTGCCAAAATATGCCGACACATCTGATTCATCCAAGAGGTCATCTATTCTCAAATTCACCTTAACCGCTTGCTCTTTTTCAGATAAGTTGACCACTTTTCCGACCCAAACTACGCTGTCTCCTTTGCGCCAAAAACGCGGTTCGAAGGTTTCGAGCATCAGCTCCTTTCTTGACTCGAATGATTTCTCCAAATAACCCGTTTTAAAGTCGGCAGTATGGGCAAAAGTCATCAATCGCCATTGGGTCAATGCATCAGGGAGCGTAAAATTCCATTTGTATTTTCCATCTGAAGAGATGTGAATTTGAGGTGCGAAAAAGGCAGTTTCGTTAAAATTTTCTCGAATCGATTTTGGCGCTGGGCTTTCGGTTTTCTTATCTGCTTCGGGTTCTTCCTCGCCCAAATCGTAGAAATCAGATAATGGCGCAGGATCAGCAATCGAGATGGCGTCGGTCATACTTCCCTCATCTATTTTTTGAACCATTTCGCTGTATACCGTTATTTTTCTTCCCACACCATCAGGACTACGCAACGTTCGTAACGCATTAGGCGAACCGTAATCATAAAAATAGGGAATTCGCCAACTTTGTCGACGTTCCAACACCGTACGAATGGAACCTCGATCCAAATCCAAATTAATTGAAAACGGTGTTACCAATTGTGTTTCCCAGTTATGATATGAAAATTGATTTAAAGAAGCATCGTACATACTGGCGAGCAATTCAATTGGAGAATTGGTGTTTCCATTCTGCGTAATTTCCATTTCCCAAGATTGTTTTTCTCCAGGTCGCAATGGTTCCATAACTGAAATCAATTTCAGATTCAGTTGTTTCGTAGAATCCAAAGGGAAAAGAGAAATAATCTCCGTTGAAACGCGTCCATTTTTGACCAAACGGGCATATATTTTTATTCCTTGTTTATTGGCTTCGTCAACGGTGAATGTTAAACTTTTTCTACGACGAATAGTGTAATAATCCTCGGACAACATTCCGTTTTTCCCAAAGACAGTTACCAATAATTTCCCTTTGCGGTAAGTACTCCCGAAGGTGACAGTTACAGGTTCATTTACTTTAGGATGATTCGTCGATGGAATAGCCCAAAGCTTTCCGTGGTGCTGTTTTCTTTTACGTTTTGGATTATATACGACAAAATCTTTTTTTCTCGATATTGTATCTCCAAAGATGTCAATTACGCGTACTTCCATCTGATAATTCCCTGCGGACAGCCCCTGAATAGGAATGTTTCCGCCACTTTTGGAACTTCCATTCTGCACTTCTTTAAACGCTTCTTTTTGATCGGGAAAATAAGCGATTTGCGGAAACTTTTTTTCAAATGCTTTGCGCGAAAAACCTTGGAACTCAGCTATACTCCATTCTTCGCGATACCATTTTTTATGGTTCTTTTTTAGAATAGAATAATTAGCCGAAACATTTTCCTGTCGGACATTCTGCGAATTGAAAACTTGCAATTTGACCCTAGCATTTTCGTTCACATCGTATATTTCCTTGGTGTCGAATGCAACTCGATATGTCGTTTTCCCAAGATAAATATCTCGATTCGCTGTTTGAACTTCACCACTTAAATCAATGGCTTTGGCCATAAAATTATAGCTTACACCATACGCTTCTTCGGGTTTATTCGATGCATAAACAAATTCAAATTGACCATTCTCGTTGGTTTGCACCGTAATAGTTGTATCGTAATTTCTCCAACCTTCTTGAACGATACATCGCCAGGGAAAATAGCGGTTTTCGGAAACGTCGATCGTGACTTCCGTATTGGTTATGGGGTATCCTGCATACGCCATTACTTTACCTGTCATGGTAAAGGGTTTACCGAGCGTTGTAGTTCCCTTTGGATCGTCAAATGTCACTTCTATTGTTGGACGCTTGTATTCTTCTACATGAAAAACAACTTTATAAAAGTCACCATTGATGCGGACCACAACATAACCAGGATAAATAGGTTTTTTCGGCAACACAAACGAACCGGTAGTCGCACCAAATTCATCTGTTGAGAGTTTTTCTTTGAATAAAAATTCATCTCCATATCCGGGTGAAAAGGAAACTTCTATTTTTTCGTTCGTTATAAATTTCAATTCCTCTTCGCCTTCGTTGAAACTGAGCGTTTTGAAATATACCGTTTGTCCGGGGCGATAAATGTTTCTATCTGTATAGGTGCGATGTTGTATTTTAGTTTTATTTCTATCCGAATTATTCCAACCGTTGTGATTCAAACTATCGGATTTATAATGAATGGAATAGCTAAAATTTCTCTCCGTTTTTAGGGCACAATATCCATTTTTATCCGTAAATCCGCGCTCTAAAACGTGGTAGCGATTCTTTATTCTAACTTCAGCTCCTTGAATTGGTTTACCTGTTGTCTTATCGCTCACGAAAAAATTCACGCGACCTTTTTCGTTGAGCGTTTGCACCTCAAGATTTGTCGATTGAAAAAGAACAAAATGAATATTGCGTTCACTGTTCCATTCCTTTTCTTTGATGCACGTTTGGATCGTTTCGGAATTGGGACCTGCTATTACCAAATAACTTCCCGGTTCCGAGAAATCAGAAAAAATGAAATCTTTGGTATGTTTGAGCATTCTTGGGTCCTTGTCGAAGGTCAATTTCCTTTTCGAGACGAATTTCAGTTCATATTTATTCAAAGGATTCTTCTCCTTCTCAACGGAATTCTTAACCCTTACAACTTTATACACCTCAAATTGCGCCGTTTGAATATTGCGATAAGTTGCCTTTAAAAGAGTTCCATTTGAAGGCAAATCAGAATCTTGAATATGAAAGGATAAGCTACCTGTAAGAATGTCCTTTTTAAGATTTTGTAATCGCTCCGTAAAATCTGTATTCGGATAATTTTCGAGTGCTTTATCAATAATTTTAATTGCTTTCAAGAATCCATCGTCCGATTCACTGGGGTTTTTCCAATCCGAACGATTCGCAAATTCTGCGTAATGCGCCGCTATTCGATACGCAAATCGATTTCCTGCTGGTTTATTGTGTAACTCTTTGTAGAATTTTTCAAAAACCTTAACCCTTTCTTTTGCATCGGCATCGTAACATTTTTGAATTCGGGATTCGACATTAAAAGCATATGCATCCCATCGCCCGTACTTTTTGTTTAATACTTCTAATTGGGCACGCCAGTTCATTTCAGTCGGTAGATCCATTTTAGCAAACTCTTCGGTCGATTGCCAATAACATTTTTGAGTGCGATCATAAGGATATTGCGTCAAACCAATGATATCATGCGCATAGACATCAAACAAAGTAGGTTGTAGATTGACCAATTCTACGTTGTAGATGGTTTCCGTAGCGATTTTCATCAATGCTGCTGGGTTCCGCAAGACTTCTTCGATGTAAAAATCTTCCAAAGGGTCATGATTGGTGTAATACGATCCCAATTTCAACTTGACTAAACTATCTTTTATGGGCCAGGACAGACTTTCGTCATCTGAAGATAAGCTTTGCCAAACTTGCGCATTCTGAATGAGTAAGTTCAAATTCATGGCCGCTACATTTCGGGTCACTCCTTCGGTTTTCAAGAACAATTTATGTTGCTCAAAAAACAGTTTTTCGATATCTTTTTTCTCCTTACCGGAGCGAGGAATAACTTGTCGGAGGCGATCGTAGCATTGTGTTAGATTGTATAAGTTATCCGCGGAAATTGCCATTATTTGAACGACCAACAACTTACTTATGGCTTTGTTGGGCAACTCATTTTCAATCAATTTGTCAATTTCGGAAAAGTCGTGCTTTGGGTACGAAATGCTCTTATCTATATTCGGATACGTTTGAGCAAATGAGTTCACTGAAAGAATCGATATGAATATAAGAGAAAGAAAAAACTTCATGCTTCGTTATTTTTTAGCGCGGCTCAAATAAATTCTATAGGCAATCAATCCGGGAATTCCCAATAGGAAGACACCTGCCATTAAATACCCCGTTGGAAGGAGTCGAAACGATTCAATATTATCCAAATCGCCTGGATTAATTCCAATCCCAAGAAAAACGGATAAACTAATCGGAGCTTCAATTACTTGTTCCTGAATTCCACTTGTAACGATATACTCACCATCAAATATATTAATTGGTAGTAAGAAAAAAATCAAGGAGAAGCCTAAAACAAGCAAGAAGAAAATGGTAATGGGTTTCATTTTTTGTTTAGTTGAATTGAAAAGCGAAGATAATCATTCTATTGAGGTTGATTTACACGAAAATACGAGCCTTTTCAAATCGTTGAAAAAACCGTTCACATGTTAATCTTAACCAAAAGTTAACGATTCTATACAGTTAAATCATTGAATGCCAAACACCTCTTGTTTTGGCACGTCTTTTGAAATTAACCTTTTATAACAATTTAAAATTATATTTTATGATCGCAAAGAAAAATTCTAAGCAAGACTTAGAAAGTAAAAGAAGCGCCTTTTTCACATTAGGCTTGCTTGTAACCGGTTCACTCACACTGGCCGCGTTCACGTATTCGGATCCCATGTTGAAGGCAGACCCTGGTAATGATGTTGTTCGAACAGCATTGAACATCACCTATGAACCCGAAATTAAGATGGAGGAAAAAAAGGAGGTAACAGACCAATCTGATCAGGCTGACGATAGTGATCAGAAGCAGATGATTGACATCTCTGAGCCGATTGGAATGTTAATTAAAAAGACACCAAACACGGGTGAGGTGAAAACGGGTGTTACTGTTCAAACAGGTGGAATGCCAACTGGCCCGAAAATCACGAGAGGTGGAACGAAGACAAAAATGACCGCTCCTATTGAAGATTGGGTAGATGCAGAAGCTGAATATGTTGGTGGATTCATTGAAATGCAACGATATATCCAGAATGAAATGGAGTATCCAGCAATTAGCATCGCCGCAAATGAGGAAGGAACTGTTTACATGTCCTTCGTTGTTGAGACTGATGGAGATATTTCCAACATCAAAGTGGAAAGAGGGGTTAGTCGTGAGCTTGATCGCGAAGCGAAGCGCGTGGTGAAGTCGTTTCCTAAATGGATTCCAGGTGAGAAAAACGCGGTGAAGGTTAGAACGCGAGTTCGCTTACCGATTGTTTTTAAGCTGAAGTAATCATCGCTTTTAGCTGAGAAAGGAAAGGTCTTGGTTCCGGATTGTTTCGGAATTCCAAGGCCTTTTTTTGTTCTACTAAAAAATAGTTGGGTTAATAATTTAGGGGTATCCTCCCCCTCGATCCTCCTCCAAAGGGGGAGGTAAGGTAAACTAATCCATCGAACCAATCATCTTCGAAGGATCAACAATCTCATCGTATTCTTCGTCGGTCACGTGTCCCAATCCGACAGCTGCTTCGCGTAAAGTTGTTCCGTTTTTGTGGGCATGTTTCGCGATTTCGGCTGCTTTGTAATAACCGATTTTGGTATTCAAGGCCGTAACGAGCATTAAGGAATTATTCAAATGCTTATCGATTATAGGTTTGTTTGCTTCTATCCCAGCGGCGCATTTGTCTGTAAAAGAAACGCAAGCATCACCTATCAATCTAGCCGATTGCAATACGTTGTATGCAATTACAGGTTTGAAAACGTTCAATTCAAAATGTCCGTTGGAACCAGCGACTGAAACAGCGACATCGTTCCCCATTACTTGCGCACAAACCATCGTCAAGGCTTCAGGTTGTGTTGGATTTACTTTTCCGGGCATAATAGATGAACCAGGTTCATTATCCGGAATGACGATTTCGCCAATTCCACAACGTGGTCCAGAAGAAAGAATTCGAACGTCATTTCCGATTTTCATCAAAGAAACGGCTGCTCTTTTCAACGCGCCTGATAATTCGACCATGGCATCATGCGCTGCTAAAGCTTCAAATTTGTTGGGCGCTGTTACGAAAGGCAAACCTGTGAATTCCGCAATTTTCTTCGCAACAAGCACATCGTATCCTTTTGGTGTGTTCAATCCCGTTCCTACGGCTGTTCCACCAAGTGCCAATTCCGTAATTGGAACCAAAGCATTGTTAATACAACGCGTACAATGATCCAATTGCGCAACATATCCGCTGAACTCTTGTCCTAATGTCAATGGCGTAGCATCCATCATGTGCGTACGCCCTGTTTTTACAATATCCTTGAACGCGTCCACTTTTGATTGAAGCGCATCGCGTAATTTCTTGATTCCAGGTAAAGTAATATCCGTTGCCATTTTGTAAGCCGCAATGTGCATGGCAGTTGGGTACGTATCATTCGATGATTGTGATTTGTTTACATCGTCATTTGGATTCAAAATTTTATCTGCATCCGTTAAACTTCCTCCGTTTAGAACGTGAGCGCGATTGGCCACTACTTCATTGCAATTCATATTAGATTGCGTTCCAGAACCCGTTTGCCAAATCACTAGGGGAAATTCTTCGTCATGCTGACCTGTCAATATCTCATCACACACTTTTGAAATCAAGTTCTTTTTTTCTTCCGGAAGTACACCTAATTCACAATTGGCGTGTGCTGCCGCTTTCTTTAAATAAGCAAAAGCATGCACTATTTCCTTTGGCATAGATCCTTCAGGACCTATTTTAAAATTGTTTCTTGAACGTTCTGTTTGGGCTCCCCAATATCGATTCGCAGGCACTTGTACCTCGCCCATTGTATCTTTTTCAATTCTGAACTCCATTTTATGTATTTGAATGAGATTAATTTATTAATTTTACCGTCATAATTAGAATACAAAAATAATACAACTCATGAGTTTTTTAGGATTAGCAGCGTTTCTTTTATTTGGTGGAATGGCAATGTGGATGCTCGTTTTTTTAATGGGCTTCGTTTTACCGTATTGGATTACTTTGGGTGTATTTCAGCAAATGAAACCAAAACGAATTTTCGAAGATAACGACGAAGAAGAAGCGGTAGAAGCGTAATTCATTCGTACATATACTTTTTAAAGGTGGATTCGTCCGCCTTTTTTTATGTCCGGGAATTTGACACAAATGTTAAATCCCATGAAATTATCCTACATTTAAGGGAATTGAACGAAAACAAATGGATTCCAAATCTTTCAATTTCTGGCAAAAATGGTTAACGTACGCAAATGTTATGACCGTGTTCGTTGGTCTCACGTGTGCTTTTGCGGGCAATTCTATTGTTTTTGAAATGCACAACTATTATACAAAAGAAGTGTTTTTTCATGGTGCGGAATTCTCAGAAGGTGTTTTGAACATGAAAAACTGGCTGTTTGGAATCATAGGCGGAACCATAGTTGGTTTCCATATTCTAATGATTCTGATTTCCGAAAATGCCTTTAAGAAAAAAGAAAAGTGGGCGTATCAAGCGATGTGGTTGGGTATGCTTTCGTGGTTCGTTATCGACAGCAGTTTATCCATCTATTGGGGAGCTGTGCACAATGTGATTTTAATTAATTTGGTGGCCTTGGTTTTGATTGGCCTGCCGCTGGTGATGACGAGGAAGGCGTTTCAATCAAGAACTTAAGTTGGACGCTAAAATGGCAACTCCGACTCTGGAAATGATTCGATTTCAATTACCTCACTCGAACTTTAGGCTTTGTTCCTTAATTGATTCAGGGAAACGAATTTTCTGTTTATGTAAAATCCTTCCGTGACACCATTGTTCAAAACCGTGTTCAATTTACGCAGTGGTTTGTAATATTTGTTGACACAATGTGGCAACTGATAAAACACGCCTTTTCCATCCGCTACGATGTAAGGCAAACCTTGAAACCTGTATTTTATCAATAATTTCTCCAATTTCAATTGTCCAACATGAAGTTATTGATTTTATGGGAAAAATGGTAGAAA
>CBFIBY010000083.1:0-230 GCA_965660955.1 Crocinitomicaceae bacterium
CATTGAACGAGTGCTGGAACACGAGCGAACATATTTCCGAAATGTAGCCACGGCCAAGATAATTCCCAATGAAAATGGAGGTATTCGAAAGACACCCAGAAAATGAGTAAGCTTATATATCCTTCTTTTACACCAATATGTTTTTTCGCCAAATGAAACAACCAAAATGTGAGCGCCATTAACAAGGAATTGGCCAAAACAGCCATGGCTGCTCCACCACCACTTGCAAA
>CBFIBY010000083.1:240-9971 GCA_965660955.1 Crocinitomicaceae bacterium
AGGTACGCGTGAACGAAAACTTTACCTGACCGATAATTTTTTTTGGAAATGTAATCTTCTAAAATCAGCAGTGGAACGAGAGCAATAAAGCTTAAAAAGAAAAGACTACCCGTGTAAGGAAAGGAAATTCCAAGAAGAATCCCTGATAATATGCTCAGACCAAAACGCTGCTTTTTCGAAAGATTTTTCATGAAAAGCAAAAGTATAAAAAAACACCAAGCGAAAACTTGGTGTTTTAAGTAATGTGTTCGAATTGTGTACTACAAAGTAATCTTCTCTTCTTTGTTTTTGTATTTCAAGGTTGCCACGTTGTCGCAAGATCCATCTCCATATTCCAAAGTTGCATCATCTTTCATGTTGTCTGCAGAAATCGTCAAAATCCCACCTTTAATCCATCGACATCCCGTTTGAATCAAAAGTGGATCTGTAACGGTCAAAGTGTATTCAACCTCCTTCGTGTTGATTCCACCTCCTGAACCTGTAACTTCATACTCGTCATCGTTCGCATAAGGCGTATTGTCTCCTGAAAGAAATCTTCTTGTGAAATCACCGTTCCAAGAAAATACGCCTCTGTCGTCTGGAAGTGTAACAGTTGCGGTGCTAACAATTTTGGAATCTGTAGCATTCAATTTTGTCATTGTACGGACACCATCAATCAAATTGTCATTTACGTAATACCCATCTGTTGAAGTTACAATATTGTTCGCAACACCCAGGCCGTTAAAAACCCCGTTTGTCGTTACCAACAACTTTCCTCTTCTACGTTTTCCATCGGCACATACGCAATCAGTTGTTCCGTAGTCGATTGTTATTGTTTTTGCTGTACCTGTTGTGTCGTAGGTGATAGTTGCACATGTAGCAGCAAATGTAGTATATGCTCCAGCAATCGCCTCAGCCGACATGACGCCTGCGTCATTCATGTTTTTTTGTGCAAGTGAACTTTGTTGCGCAATCTCTGTTGCATCATTTTTATCTTGGTTTTTACGACATGACATTGCCAAAAGTGAAACCGTAAAAACCACTATAATCAATTGAAAATTAATTCGTTTCATAGTAATATGTATTATTAGCAAATAAAATTAGACTGTAAAAATAAAACAATTTTTTACAGCACGTAATGAATTAGGAATTTATCGGATAGGGTGTAAAGTTTTGATTGCCCGCTAACTGTGGTGATGCCAAATCCCAATTGACCTTGGCTATTCTCCAATTGAAGTTGTTTACCGTCGCGTTTATACAACAACACCTTATTATTCATTCCATCAACGACACCAATCAAAGATCCTTTACTTGTTTTGTCAATTCGCTTTATGAAATCTACGTCGCTGAAATTACCTTTGAGGGTGGTCAAAAGAGTTCCATTTCCAGAATAGCGCAATAATTTATTGCCATCATTCACATAAAAACTGCCATCTGCATTATCATCGGCTTTAATCCAGTTTCCAGAAGTCAAATCAGAAATTTTGTTCTTACGACCTCTTTGATTGTATCTGTATAAGGCATTTTTCTCTACGGAGAAGAAGACAACTTCATTTGATAAAACAGAAGAATGAACACCAATAGGAATCGGAAACGATCGGAGTAAACTATTTTTCTCGGCTTCTACCATGGCAAAATTACCATCTCCATGGAATCCAAAAAACAATCTTCTTTGTGATGTCCAAACTATAGGTTCAGCGGTTAAATTGGTAACTTCCATTTTGCCTGTTGCAATTTGTTTTCCGTTCTGATCTAACCAAACGTAATAACCAGAATTGTTTGCAACTACATAATTCGTATTGCCTTTCCAAGTAAATGCTTTTGCCGCTTTGCTAATTCCTTCCGGGATTTTTACTGGAAAGCCATCCTTGTATTCACCTGTTTCTTTAATAACATGAACATGATTTAAACTCGTGATTATAATTTCATTTTCTGCGCTATTACTCCAATTCATTTTCCCTTTTATACTCTCGTTAATAGGAATCTTAAATTTTGTTTTACCTTTTTCCATTCCGAAAAGTGTATTTGTTTCAGAAAGGGCATATACTTTATCGTTTGAGCTTTTTACAAGTAACAATTTAGCAGGGCTATCCAATCTAGTTCCAACGGATGGGGATTCTATTATTGGTTTAGGTTTTGCGTTTTTAACTGAGCTAACTTTTACTTCCAATGCACTGCCATTGTACATGCTTTTGGCAATTTTTAATTTGTTGGTCCAACGTCTGTAACATACTTTTTTTGGCGTCTGACCATAGACTAATTTTGATTTTGTTTTATTTAATGAAAGCATTTGTCCCAATTCGATACTCGCTTCTAAATCGATTAGTGCTTCTTCGTTTTCAGCAAACAGAACGTGATCTTCGAAAATTCTCATGTAGAATCCCTTATTTGGGTTGTTCGGGAAATCTTTTGTAATGCTTAAATTCACATAGTGCCTTTCGCTCTCGCTATTTACATTTAAATAATTGTCCAAGAATAAATCAGGTTCTTTACCATGCACGAAATCCATCAGCAGGAAAGGATGATTTTTATACTCAAAAAATACCAACCCAAGATTGGCCCATTTGTTTGCCATGCTTTCTTCGAATACGGGGTCATTTCGAATTGCATATTCCCTTTCAAAAAACTCATATTTTGTTATAAAAACAGGAATGTGGCTGGCGAACATCTCTTTGTCATTGATGTCTTTGTTTGTTTTGGTCAGCAAAGGCGATCGTGTATAGGATGAAATCGTTTCCTCTTTTTGATAGTAATCGGTTATTATTGGACGTTTGTGGTTGAACTGTACGATTGAACAAGCACTTTTTTTATCGAACGAATACCATTTTTCATCCGTTGTTGATGATTTCTCCGATGCAATATAAATCTCAAGTACGCCTTTGTTTCTTTCAATAGTAAATTCTTTCCAAAGGAACTTTTTGGATGTCACCTCCAATAATTTTTCATCTCCGAACAATAATTTGATGCGATCATTGTTGATAGGTTGAGATTTCTCAATCACAACGTGCGCTTTCTGTTCAGAGATGATTAAACGCTCGTCCAAACTTTGGTTCGCTTTCAAAATATTGAACAATTCGACTAGGCGAGGTTGAAGACGAAAGTCCGTAGAGGAAATATCAATTTCGTTGGGGCGATTTAAAATGAGAACACGACCATCTTCCTGTCCAAAAATGCGTTCAGGATTTTCATTTCCGGAAAAGTTGATCATTTCTTGACCTGCGTAGACAATCCAAGCAAGAGATGCAATTGTAAGGACTAAAAAAATGAAATTTCGAATCATGAAAACAAATGAATGCTATGCTCAAAATTAAAGGATTGAGTTGTTCAAATTATACCCAAAAGCGAGAATCTCTCAACAACTCTTTGTTTACTCAAATTCAAGTTGTGTTTGCACAATAGGCAGAAGTTGGAATGAGTTTCTATGATGCTTGTTACTTCCAAATTGAGCAATGGCTTCACGGTGTTCTTTCGTCGGGTACCCTTTATTTTTATTCCACTTGTATTCTGGAAATTTTTCGTTCAATTCTCGCATCATATCGTCTCGATGTTCCTTTGCCAAAATTGAAGCAGCAGCTATACTTTGGAATTTCCCATCACCTTTAATCACCCAGGTGTGTGGAACGTCTTTGTAGGAATGGAACCTATTTCCATCTACGAGAATATGTTCAAATTTCTCGGTAAGCTGATCTAATGCCTTGTGCATGGCCAAAAAACTAGCATTGAGT
The DNA here is from genome assembly GCA_965660955.1 of Crocinitomicaceae bacterium. GTDB lineage: Bacteria > Bacteroidota > Bacteroidia > Flavobacteriales_D > Crocinitomicaceae > UBA2040. Next base: position 3,945 of record CBFIBY010000083.1, read on the forward strand.
ATGTTTATTTGGTCGATTTCACGAGGTGAACATATTCCCACAGCCCAACAAAGTGCGTGTTTTTCTATTTCTATTCTCAATAATTTGCGTTTCGCCTCGGTCAATTTCTTGGAATCATCCAAACCCTTGATTTGAACTTTCGGGTTTAAAATTACTGCTGAAGCGATAACAGGTCCAGCTAAACAACCTCTTCCAGCCTCGTCGCACCCAACCTCTATACGGTCCTTTTCCATAAAAGGCAAGAGGAGATTTGGATGGTTTTTATCTGTCATTATTGATCTGGAATAGATTACAGATACCGAAATTAATAAAAGCAATTCGTTTGATCTTGCGCCACCTGAAATTTGTTTTTGAAAGTTGGCGAGCTTTTTGTACTTTGGTAAGTAATAAATACACAAACGATGAAACTTAAAAACGTACTATCGATATTAGCAATTTGTTTTTCTTTCGCATTCTCAGGAATAGCGCAAGAGGATTATGTTGTATCACAGAATTTGAAGAAGTTGTCAATGGCAAATGAGTCTGGCACATATACTTTTACTCTTCCCAATGAGGTTACGCGGGAGGATGTTGAATTGAGTGCTGAGTTTTACACAGTTTATTTTAGCGTTGATTTTAACGAAAAAACACATCAAGTTGTCATTAAACTTCAAGGAAATGAAGAAAAAAACCGGAATGTGATTTCTCGTTTTTTCATCTCTCTAGGCTTACGTCAAATTATGATGGAGGATGAATTGTATGAGATTCAGGAATACTATGATAAATACCTCAAGCAAGTAAAAACTGAGAAATAATAGAGTTTAATCGCATTATTTTTGCGATTTTTGCAAAAAAAAATCATGAAAAAGTACATATTTGGGTTTGTTGCTATTACGCTTGTTTTAGCATCTTGTTTTGATCCATCAAAAAAGAACTTATCAGGCGAATTCGCTGAATACGGTCCCTATAAAGTTGAAATGAATAAAGCGATTCCTGTAGAAGCTATGCTTGCAGATTTTGTTAAGAATGGTAGTCAAAGAAAGACATACACTGTTGTTGCAAAAATTGAAGAAGTATGTGCTAAAGCAGGATGTTGGATTAACATCAAAAACACAGCTGGAGATGATATGATGGTTCGTTTCAAGGATCACTTTACAATTCCAACGGACACGAAAATTGGAACGCAAGCTTACCTTCATGGTGATTTGTACACCGATACAGTTTCTGTTGATTGGTTACGTCACTTCGCTGAAGATGCAGGGAAATCACAGGAGGAAATTGAAAAAATCACTGAACCTAAAATCACAATGGGTTTTGAGGCGGATGGAATTAAATTCTTAGCCGTGAAAAAAGAGAAGTAGAAAATATTTCATCATATAAAAAGGGTGTCTAATCAGTTAGACACCCTTTTTCTTTTTTCGTACTATTGATTAGAAGCAATATTCGTTCGCTTCAATGATATCTTTTGCTATTAAATGACGCATTTCTTTTGGATTGATTTCGTTCGTTTTCGTGAAACGTTTAACACCCATCAACATCATTTTTCTCTCATCTCCTTCAGCAAAGGAATAGATGGCATCTTTCGCATGTTTCGCGATTTTGTCGGACAGATCAAAGAACAATGTTTTCACCATGGCGATTTGAGTGGCCATTTCCTCTTCTGATTTGTTTTTTAATGCTTTCTGTACACGCAATAAAGTACTTTCAGCCAAGTAGGTGTCGATTGACATATCAGCCACCGACATCAGGACTTCTTGCTCTTTCGCTAAAGTTTGCATCAGTTTTTGAACAGCTGAACCAGCGACCATTAAAATGGTTTTCTTGAAACCTTCCAACATTTTTTCTTCTTTGGCAAAGATTCCTTCAGTAGTGTCGTCCATATTCGGAATACTCATCAATTCACTTGCCACTTGCATCGCTGGTCCCATTAAATCCAATTCGCCTTTCATGGCTCTTTTCAGAATCATGTCAACCGTCAACATGCGATTAATTTCATTCGTTCCCTCGAATATTCGGTTGATTCGAGCATCGCGGTATCCACGTTCCACACTTGATTCTGCAGAATAACCCATTCCACCGTAAATTTGAACGGCTTCGTCGACACAGTAATCCAAACATTCGGAGCCTGCAACTTTCAACATCGCACATTCAGCAGCGAATTGTTCAATTCCTTTTAATGTAGCTTTTTCTTTTTCCATGCCGCCTTCAATTAAGGCTAGAATAGCGTCTTCAATGTTTTGAGAAGCTCTATAATTGGCAGACTCTAGAGCATATGTTCTTATCGCCTGCTCGGATAGTTTGTACTTAATCGCCCCATATTTTGAAATTGGTCGACCAAATTGTTCCCTTTCATTCGCGTACTTGACAGATTCAGTAATGCTTTCTTTCGAACCACCCAGTACACCAGCTGCTAGCTTAATTCGACCAATATTTAATATGTTAATGGCTATTTTAAAACCATTTCCACGTTCTGAGAGCATGTTTTCTGCAGGGACTTTCACATTATTGAAAAATACCTGTCGCGTTGAAGATCCCTTGATTCCCATTTTCTTTTCCTCAGGATTCAAAGTGATTCCTTCTGAATCTGCTTCAACGAGAAATGCAGTCAAATTTTTATCATCTTCTATTTTTGCAAATACAGTAAAGAAATTCGCAAATCCTCCATTGGTAATCCACATTTTCTGACCAGACAAGGAGTAATACGTACCGTCATCAGATAATACCGCTTTCGTTTTTCCTGAATTTGCATCCGATCCAGCGCTAGGCTCCGTCAAACAATATGCTGCTTTCCATTCACCTGTGGCAAGTTTGGCAACATATTTCTTTTTTTGCTCTTCGTTACCATAATAGAGTAAAGGCAAAGTTCCAATACCTGTATGAGCGCCATAGGCTACCGAAAAGGAGTGCCCTTGACCCAAATATTCTGTGGCTAACATGGTCGTATTGAAATCAACACCCATTCCTCCGTATGATTCAGGAACCGATAAACCAAGAAGACCAAGTTCTCCCGCCTTATCCATAATACTAGGCATAAGGCCTTCTTCCATACTGTCGATACGGTCGAGGTGAGGCGTTACTTCTTGATGTATAAAGTCCGTACACATCTGAGCAATCATTTTTTGCTCTTCCGTAAAATCTTCGGGTGTAAATATTTCTTCTGGAAGTGTTTTGCGGATGATAAATTCACCTCCTTTAATTGCTTTGCTAGAATCTGATGACATGGTTTGTGATTTTATAAAGCTAAATATACGAAAAATAATTATTTAGTATGCGTGCATAGCAAATTATTTACGGCAATTTTATTTTTTTTAACGAATAATGATTCCGAAACATCCTGATAGCCTCCGCTATCGTGCAATAGCAATCTTTAGTTTTTTACCTTTGATTTTTTCGTTCCTCACTGTTTGGAGAATTTCCTTTGCCTTTTTGCGATCAACGGCAACAAAAGACCAATGATCAAGGACGATGATTAATCCAATTTCATCTTTTTTCAATCCACCTTTGTGACCCAGAAAACCAACTAGGTCAATCTTATTTATTTTTTCTTTCTTACCTCCACTGAAATATAAAGTTTCCCATTTTGGTGGTTTGGGTAGGGTAATGGATTCATTTTGTTCAAATTCGGGAATTGAATTATCCATGTAATCAGGCAAATCACGACCTTTTTCGGTCAAAATCAATGCTTGGCCTTTTTCCAGCATACGAGCCGTTCGACCGTTGCGATGCACGAATCCATCTTCTTTGTGTGGCAATTGATAGTGAATTACCGTGCCAATTTCCGGAATATCGAGTCCGCGTGCCGCCAAATCAGTTGAAACCAAATAATTTGCCGAACCGTTTCTAAAACGTATTAGCGTTCTTTCTCTATCCTGTTGCTCCATGGCTCCGTGAAAGGATAGTGCTGGAACACCCATATTCTGTAAATGTTCACAAATCCGCATAGTAGCTTCTCGGTGATTGCAAAAAATTATCGTTGGTTCGTTCGGCAAGCTGCAAAGCGTCTCAAATAGTTTGGGAAGTTTTTCTTCTTCTTCGTAGCTTACTTTTTTAAGAGACAATGCCGGTTGCATCTCGCTTAAAAAATTGATTTCCTTTGGGTTCTCGATTTCGGTAAAAGTTGGAATTTCTTCCAAATTTGTTGCAGAGGACAAAATGGTTTTAATGGATCGAGGTGTTTGTTCTATAATGTATCCCACTTCTTCCTGAAAGCCCATTTCTAAGGATTTGTCAAATTCATCCAAGACTAAAAAGCGCAAATTTTCAAAATCAACAGTTTCTTTATCGATGTGATCACAAAGTCGACCTGGTGTGGCAACGAGAATTGTCGGTTGAACACTTAAATTTTGTTTTTCAGTGCGCATGGAGTGTCCGCCATACACGACATTTATTTTGTGCGGACTTTTACATTTTCGACTCACTTCCTCAATTTGAATGGCTAGCTCCCGAGTTGGAGAAACAATTAATGCTTGAATTCCTTCAATAGTTGGGTCGATTTGTTCGAGAATCGGAAGTAAAAATGCTACAGTTTTACCAGATCCTGTTGGAGAAAGAAGGACTAAATCTTTGGTATTAGGAAACGCTTCAAAAACGCTTTGTTGCATTTCTGTCAAGGCTTCAAATCCCAGGTTATTGATATATTCTTTTGTTGCTTCTTTCATTTGGCAAAGATAGCCAAAAGCAACTCTCGAGCACTAAACTACTTTTTGCTTTTCCAACTCATCCCAATCGACAAATAGTTCATTTCGTTGTTTAGCCCCAAACCAAAAGAAAAATCAAATTGAAGATTATCTTGAATTAAATAGGTGAAACCTGCATCGAAATTGCCCAAATGGTCCTCGAAATCTGTTGATATAAATCCGTAGGGTTCTGCGTAAACGGCTACCTTTTCCGACAAGGAATAGTTCAGTGCCATCGTATAGGAATACGCATCGTTTTCATTTCCTTCGTAATTGAAACCAAGATTGTAGCCTATTGAGAAGTTATCTGTGATGCGGTTGGAGAGACAAAGTTTATTTAGAGAGGCAAAATTGCTGTTTCGAATAGCTTCTGAACCAGTAGGCATGCGTAAATGACTAAGTAGGCAAGCTTCGAAATTTGCGTTTTCGCGCTGATAGAGCTGAATTTTTGTGCCAATTTCTAAATCGCTAATTCCCTGAGACGTGTTTCCACCGGAAACGTTGTTTTCGTACTGACTGAGAAATCTCAACTCAAAATAATCGCTCAGGCCTAAGCGAAATAAATTCGTTGGAAGCAATAAACTTCTGGAGGATAGTCCGTTGGAACCATTAAATTCCATTAGTGCACCAGATTCTATCTGCAATATTCCTTTTTCCACACTTGAACTGCTTTCGGTTTGATCTGGTCGGTCTGTTTCGATTCCTTGTCCAAAAAGGGGTGAAGCGGATAGTAATGCAATAAAAGCAATTATTTTTTTCATTTTCTTTGTTTGATGATGTAAAGATAAAAAGTTAGATTACTCTAACAATTATATTTTAGGTGTATTTTGAATTAAATTGAAGTTTGTTGCAAACCAGACATTTTAGTTACTTTTGAGTTCAATCAAGAATAAATGGCATCTGCAACGGAGGAGAATTATTTAAAAGCTTTACTCAATTTATCTTTGGAAAAAGGGGAATGCTCTATTTCTGAATTGAGTTCCTCTTTGAAGGTTAGTACCCCGACCGCCAATTCAATGATTCGCAAATTAGCCGAGAAAAAATGGATTCGTTACGAAAAGTATAAGCCCATCCAATTGACCGATCTTGGTAAAAAAATGGCTGGATTGGTCATCAGGAAGCATCGCTTGACGGAAATGTTTTTAGTAGAGACAATGGGTTTTGGTTGGGAACAGGTCCACGATATTGCAGAGCAAATTGAACATATTGATTCGGATGAATTCTTCAATCGAATGGATGAATTACTCGGCAGCCCTTCTATTGATCCGCATGGTTCACCCATTCCAGACAAAAGTGGCAGCATTTCAAAACGGAAATACGCAAAATTAAGTGATGGAAAGAATGGAGAGCAATATCGTTTGGCCTCGCTTAA
>CBFIBY010000083.1:9981-11730 GCA_965660955.1 Crocinitomicaceae bacterium
ATTGATTTTTTAAAATTCCTGAATAGAAGGGAAATACGATTAGGACTAATTATTAAAATTATCTCCGTTGAATCTTTTGATGGAAGTTTAGTCGTTTCTTATCCCAATCACAAGGAGGAAACGCTCAGTAAAGCGGTTTGCGATAAATTGTTGGTCGAGAAAGTTTAGTGCTTTCGTAGAATCAATTTCGACCACAAGACCACTACAAATGAAGCGGTAACAGGTGCGGTCAGATAGATCCACAGATTTTCTATGTGTCCAGAAATTATGGCCGGCCCCAAACTTCTCGCCGGATTCATGGAGGCTCCTGTAAATGGTCCAGCCAACCAAGCTTCGAGAAAAACAACCGTTCCAGCGGACAATGCGATGACCAAATAGCTTTTTTTGTAAACGAATAGTATTGTTGCCACAAGAATGAAGGTCAATAAAAATTCAAGTCCCCACGTTGATGCTACACCAATGTGAGCTTCGGTCGTTCCCAGATTAGATTCTGGTGAAGCGAATTGCAGTACAACCAGACTTGCCGATAAGGCAGCGGTTAGTTGTGTAATAAGTAAATAAACGGCTGTTGAAGTTTTGATTTCTCTCATCAACAAAGCGAAAATGGTTACAGCAGGATTCATGTGAGCACCTGAAATTCTTGCAAATAGCATCACGCCTAAGTATACGGCGAGACCGAAAGCAATGCCAATACCCAAATCACCAAAATATCCTGTTTCTTGAGCGAAAACAATAGATCCTGTTCCAATTAGAATAAGTTGAAACGTAGCAAAAAATTCGGCTACGTATAAACGATACTTCATGCAGTTGCTTTATGGAATACGTACAACATTTCTCGGGCGATTTGATTTGAAGTGGCGCGGTATTTTTGCTGCGCTTCGGAAGTTCCGTCACTTGCCTTTGGATCTTCAAACGGTGTTGCGACGCGTAATTCAGCTCCTAGAACCATAGGACAGGCTTCGTCCGCTGAAGTGCATGTCATGATTGCGCCAAACTCTTCTTTGGGAAGAGAATAGTGATCGAGCGTTTTAGAAGAACAAACACAAGCATTTTGTCGTGTATCAAAAATAAAAAAGTGTCGAGAATTTTCTTCTTCTCCTTCAACTACAAGGTCGAAGCCGAGGCTCATGAAGGTGTAAACAACGTTGCCAGCAATGCTCGTTTCTTCCGTTCCTGCAGAGTGCGTTTCAACATTCGTCAGTCCAAAATGAAAAGCAGCAATTTTTGCCCAAACCTGACCGAAAATGCTTCTTCTTGAATTGTGCGTGCAAATAAAAACTAAATCAATAGGATCCGTTTCTTTGTATTTCACGTAGGCAGCCAACTTATTTAATTCTTTTTTTCTTTCTTCTGGAATTAAATCGAATTCTTCTATCCGACGTTCACAATACTTCTTGATGCTTTGTTTCATATTCGCTTTCGTTCCATTTAAACGAGTACCGCCAAATTAGTGAATTTGTGGTTAACAACATCCACCACCCGGTGTGCAGCTCGAATCAGTAATTGACGCCAAAGTTTTTGTTACCTTGTTCACAGGGAAACCACAAGACTCCAGTGCTAAGCAGGCTGTTTGAGAATTTCCAAGAATAAAACCAAAATCGCCTTTTTGCAAAGAATATTTCCCTATTGTTGAGTTTTGGTATTCTACCTCAATTTCTGCATCAGGTAAACCAATTTTTTCTTCTCCTAATTTTATGATGTTCAATAGTTTTTCAGTTGTTAATCTATGATCAACATCCTGTTCATACC
>CBFIBY010000084.1:0-11663 GCA_965660955.1 Crocinitomicaceae bacterium
CTTGTTATGTTGATTAATATCAATGCGTGGATGACACTTTTTGTTTTAGTACCCGTTGCTATTTTCGCTGTCGTGGCGTTGAAAGCTTTCGGTTACATTCGTCCAATTTTTCGAGAACGAGGAAAAATCAACGCCGAAGTGACAGGTCGCTTAACCGAGACTTTAGGTGGTGTTCGTGTAATTAAAGCATTCAATGCTGAAGATTCTGAAAACAAAAGCTTTGAATTAGGAGTAGAGCGTTTGTTCCAAAATGTAAAAAAGAGTTTAACTGCAACGGCAGCAATGTCGAGTTCGGCTACATTGTTGTTAGGAATTGCTTCGGCTGGAATTATGGGAATCGGCGGTTACTTTATGATAGGTGGTTCCATGACAACTGGTGACTTCTTGGCCTTTACATTATTGTTAGGGTTTTTAGTTGCGCCGATTGTGCAAATGAGTAATATTGGAAGTCAGCTTACCGAAGCGATGGCTGGTTTGGATAGAACGCAGGAGCTGATGAACATGAAAGAAGAGGATGATCCCGAGGTTAGAACTATTTCTTTAGATCAAATCGAAGGAGACGTTGTTTTTGATGATGTTCGTTTTGCGTATGAAGATGAGAAAGAAGTATTACATGGAATCTCCTTCGAAGCGAAGGCTGGAAGTGTCACGGCGTTGGTTGGTTCTTCTGGCTCAGGAAAGTCTACAATAGCTGGATTGGCTGCAACTTTCTTAGATCCGGAAAGTGGAAAGGTGACATTAGACGGGCATGATTTAGCGAAAGTTCAACTCAGTTCATTCCGTCGAAACTTGGGTGTAGTGCTGCAAGATGATTTTCTTTTCCAAGGAACAATTCGTGAGAATATACTTTTTCCTCGTCCTGATGCGTCGGAAGAAGAGTTGAATTCTGCTGTTAATGGCGCTTATGTGAATGAATTTACAGATCGCTTCGACGAAGGATTGGATACCGTTATTGGTGAAAGAGGGGTGAAGCTGTCAGGCGGTCAAAAACAACGAATCAGCATTGCGAGAGCATTATTGGCGAATCCACGAATTATCATTCTCGATGAAGCAACGTCAAATTTGGATACGGAAAGTGAATCGTTTATTCAGAAGAGTCTACAGACTTTGATTCAGGATAGAACAACCTTTGTAATTGCGCACCGATTGAGTACCATTCAGCAAGCCGATCAGATTTTGGTGATTGAAGAAGGGAAGATTGTTGAGACGGGAAAACATGATGAGTTGATCGCGAAGAAAGGGAGATATTACGATTTGTATACTGTTCAGAGCAGGATATAGGGTGAAGCGGTTGATTCGTTTAGACGCAAAGACGCAAAGACGCAAAGGTTTTGGTTTTGTGATGATAGATTAAACGCAAAGGCGCGGAGACGCAAAGTAGGGGTTTTGAGCACCATTTTGCGTTAAAAACGTTTTTTCAGATGAGCTCCTTATTGAATAGTCAACTGATACGGCAAGCGCATTTGAATTCCCGACATGGCTTCAATTTGCTTCCAATGCTGCAAGGCTTCGCTGAAAATACTTGGGATGGTTTGTGTTTCCATTTTGATTAATCCTTCACTTTGTTCCAAAGCTTCAGCGATTGCTTCCCATTTGTCTTCTTTTCGAAGAGGATAATAAATTACGTCAACATCTCCTTTTTTGATTCCTGCCGTTTTCGCAGCATAGGCGATGGCTTCATACATTCCGCCTAGTTCATCTACCAAACCGATTCGTTTCGCATCTTCTCCTGTCCAAACCCGACCTCTAGCAATTTTGTTTACTTCTTCTTTTGTCATGCCACGACCATTTGCAACACGTTCCAAGAATGTATCATAGATTTCATCCACTTCTCTTTGGATTATTGCTTTTTCTTCAGATGTCATTCTTCGATTCGTTGTCATCGCTTGATGCGCATTTGTTGAAATACGGTCGAAGCTCATTCCCAATTTGTTTTGGAACATTTTTTCTGTGTAAGGAATCATTCCGAAGACACCGATAGATCCTGTAATTGTGTTAGGTTCTGCAAATATCTTGTAAGCTGGAGCAGAAATGTAATATCCACCGGATGCGGCAACATCTCCCATGGAAACAATTACCTTTTTCTTTTTGTTGGTCAGCTCGACTTCACGCCAAATTTCTTCACTTGCCAATGCACTGCCACCAGGACTGTTCACACGCAAAACAACGATTTTCACATGGTCATTTTCGCGCGCCAATCTCACTTGTTTACAGATATCTTTTGACGTCATTTCTTCTCCATCAACAGATATACCGCCTTCCGCAAGCACAACCGCAATGTTTCCATTTTTTCCTTTTGCCATCAGCGCTTTTTTAACGTTTTTGGAAGCGAATTTTTCGAAATTGACCAGGGCAATTTTCTTGTCTGAATCTATTTTCAATTTCTTACGCAGAATTTTATCTATTTCATCGCGGTATTTGGTGCCGTCTAGCAACTTGTATTTTACACCATCTGCTGCGTCTGTCACTAACATTCCATCAGCGATTTCGTTTAATTTAGCTGAAGTTATTCCTCGCGTTTTTGCGATGTCTATTGTCATGTCTTTCCACATGGACTCGATATAGGTTTTCAATTGCAAACGACTCGAATCACTCATTTTGTCCAAGAAGAAAGGTTCAACTGCACTTTTGAAATGATTGTCTCTTCCGCGAATAACTTCAACCTCTACGTCCAGTTTATCTAAGGTACCTTTGAAGAACGCCAATTCGCCAGCCAATCCGACCAATTCCATGTTACTTTTCGGGAAACCATAAACAGTGTTTGCAGCAGATGAGATGTAGTATTCCTTTTGCGTGATTACTTCACCTGAGTTGTACGCTATCGCCCATTTCCCAGATTTCTCAAAACGGTCAATTGCTTTGCGAATTTCCTTTGCTGTAGCGAAATTACAACTTAGACCATCCAACTCAATGTATAATCCTTTGATGTTATTATTTTTTTCTGCCATTTTCAGACCTTCAAGTATATCAGCTAACCCTATTTGATTGTCCAAGTTGAAGGTATTCGTGTTGAATTGTGAGCGGGTACGTTCAGCAATTCTTTTGTCCAATTTCATATGAAGCACGGAGTTGTCACCAGCACTGACAGAGGCCGGTTTTCCCATTTCAGAAAAACTACCAATTATCCCGAAGATACTCAGCACCCAAATGATGATTCCTATGATACTAACGATTAAGGCCGCTAAAAAACTGGGCCAAAAAATACTTCCGAATGTTATTTTTCTGCTACTCATACCTGTTGATTTTGTTATTCAAATTTACACAATTCACCGTTGTTACTGATTTTCTTAACAATTCTTATGTACTCAGAAAGTTCATATGAATACAATATTCATTGATTTACAGTTTTCGTTCGAAGTTAAAATTCCGTTTATTTGTATAGTATAATAAAATTGAACCGCATGAAACTTACCATTTTAATCCTCTTTTTCTTGATTCTTACTTCTTCAGCGTCTGCTCAGGATTATTCGCGTGTAAAGATTTATACCGATGAATTAGGCTTGCAAAAGCTTGCTGAATTAGGATTGGCGGTTGATCACGGAACGCGCAAGCAAGGTCATTTCTTTATTTCTGACTTTTCATCCAGCGATATTGACGTGTTGAAATCGAATAATTATCAGTACGAAATACTGATAGAAGATGTGAAGAAGTATTATGTTGAACAGAACAAGAATTTAAGTCCCGTAACAAAGAATGCAATTTGCGACAATTCGGGTGGTGGTTCTAGTTTCGATCCAGTAGTTCCTGTTAATTTTCAATTAGGTTCGATGGCCGGATTTTACAAATACGACGAGATGCTAGCACAATTGAGTTTGATGCGCCAGTTATATCCAAATTTAATATCCGAAAGAGCACCAATCGATACATTTCAAACGATAAATGATTCTTCTATTTATTGGGTGCGGATGTCAGACAATCCAGATATAGACGAACCAGGTGAAAAAGAGGTGATGTATTCAGCTATTCATCATGCACGTGAACCCAATTCGATGACCGCAACCATTTTTTACATGTGGTATTTGCTGGAAAACTATGCGACATCGGAAGAAATTCAACATTTGCTGGACAATACGGAATTGTATTTTGTTCCTTGTTTGAATCCAGATGGGTACATCTACAATGAAGTGAATGACCCTAACGGAGGTGGAATGCATCGAAAGAATCGCAGGGATGTCGGAACGTCCAACAAAGGAGTTGATTTGAATAGAAATTACTCGTACGGTTGGGGTACAACGGGTATAAGTTTTAACACAAACAACGATACATATCCAGGAACAGGACCTTTTTCAGAAGCAGAGACTTCAGCGATGAAATGGTTTTGTGAGAATCATGATTTTAAATTAGCTTTTAATGCTCATACCTACGGGGATTTGTTGTTGTTTCCTATTGGGACGACAACGAATGAGTTTGCTGTTCACCATAATTATTTCGACCGTTTTACAGGTTACATGGTGCAATACAACGGATACTCAAATATAAAGTCTTCAGGCCTGTATCCCGCTTCAGGAGATTCAGACGACTACATGTATCAAGATGATCTGAGTAATAAACCACGAATATTTGCAATGACCCCTGAAATTGGAAATTCGGGGGGCTTCTGGCCAGCACTGAATGAAATTATTCCGAATTCGAAGAACATGGTTTTTCCGAATTTGATGTTGGCGCATATTGCACACCAATATTTGATTGTCGAAGATCAAGATCCATTGCGATTGGCATCAGCAACCGGTAATTTTAATCATATTGCAGAGCGAATTGGAATGGATACGGGTAATGTAATCGTTCAGATTGAGCCCTTGCAGAATATTGCAACAATAAGCGGTCCGTTGAATTATGACCTAGCGCAAATAGCTCCCCAAGCTGGATCGTTTGCTTATACTTTGAATACAGGAATTGCGATTAACGATACAATAAAGTATGTTCTGGAAACTATTTATCCAACTTGGACACATCGAGATACGATTGTGAAGTTATTCGGAACCTACCCAGCTGTTGTTTTTGATGATGCTACAACGGCAACAAATTGGACAGGAAACTGGACAACACAGACGCACACATCCTATTCTCCTTCTCAGGCGTTCAGCGATTCAGAGTCCGGAGGAAATGCTTCGAATTACCTAAATAATTCATCCAAAACGTACACGTTCGCCTCAGACATTGATTTGACAAATGCAAATTATGCAAGCGTTGAATTCTTCGCGAAATGGGAAATAGAAGCGGATTACGATTATTGTCAGTTTCAAGTGTCGATTGACGGAGGGAACAGTTGGATTGGACAATGCGGAATTTATACGGTCCTCGGCACGAGCGCAAATGGTTCAGTTCAACCCAATAACAAACCGGTATACGAAGGAACCAAAAACTGGGTTCGTGAAGAAATATCACTTTCAGATTACCTAGGTGAGACAATCAAAGTTCGCTTTATTATGGAAGCAGATGGCGGTGTTCGTCAGGATGGATTCTACTTTGATGATTTCACAATTCACAGAGGAACAACGAATAGTCTTTCAGAAAATGAATTGTATTTCACGGTTTATCCGAATCCTTCGAAAGGAAATTTTGTAATCAGCTCCAGCGATAATTTACTGGGAAGTGCTTATAGTTTGATGGATGCGAGCGGAAAAGAAGTAGCAAGAAATGTTATCGATAATTCGACAAGCGAATGGAGTGTTTCTACACTTGGTTTGGCGGATGGAGTTTATACGTTGATGTTGACCAATGAAAATGGTCGAGTAGCTCGTCCACAGCGAGTGGTGGTGATGAAGTAAATTCTCACTCCGCTTTTTCTTCTTCTTGAGGAGGGATTTAGGGAGCTAGAGTACTAGATAGTATAAAATATCTCCCCATTTCCAATCCTTAACTGAGTCTCTAGATTATTCACATACAGACTTCCCGTTCCCAATCCATGGTGTTTGTTGATCGGATAGGTTGAGGTGAACTGTGCGATGCATTCTAGTCCCAAATTAGATTCTAGAGCTGAGGTCATCCACCATCCGATGTTTCGTTCTTCGGCGAGTTCTATCCATTCTTTGGATGATAAAATTCCACCGTGCAAACTCGGTTTGAGAATGATGTATTGTGGTTTGATTTTATCCAATAACCTTACTTTGTCTTCTGCTGAAATGATTCCAATCAATTCTTCGTCCAAAGCAATGGGAAGAATGTTCTCTTGGCAAAGTTCTGCCATCAATTCCCATTGTCCGACTTCGATTGGTTGCTCAATAGAGTGAATGTTGAATTCTGAAAGAGATTTTAACTTTTCGCGTACATTTTCTTTTGTAAAAGCACCATTCGCATCGACACGTAAAATCATTTCATCTGGCGTGTGATTTCGCCGAAAATCAGCCAAAATTTCCAATTCTGAAGAGAAATCGATGGCTCCGACTTTCATTTTTATGCAATTGAAACCTTGTTTGACCTTATCCTTCATTTGTTTGCACATGAAGGACATACTACCCATCCATACCAAGCCGTTGATAGGAATTTTCACTTCTCTTCTTGAAAAAGCCGTATCAAAATATTGAACGGGAGATTTTGAATACAAATCTAAAACAGCCGTTTCAAGTCCAAATAGGAGAGAAGGGAAGCGTCCAAAATCCGTGTACAAAGATGTATTTGATTTGATTTTCTCCAATAATTCGAACTCTTCACAGGACTGAATCTCAGAAAAATCAATTTTTTCAATTTCCGCTTTGAACGTAATTAACAACTTTTCGTATTGATCAAAGCTTTCGAAATCAGGTGATAGACCAGGAATTATGCTGCATTCTCCTTTCCCTGTTTTTTCATTCTCAGTGAGAGTGATAAACCAAGCGTGTTTCTCTGTTAAAATCCCTCGAGAAGTTCCACTCGGTGTTTTAAATTGGAATATCTTATGTTCGAAAGCTACTTTCAATTAAAGAGGAATATTGATGAGTAGGCTAAAAACAACAACCAAAGCGAAAGTGTTTAAGGCCACTTTTTTCAATTCGGGATCTAACTCCTTCGGCACTTCATTCTGAATAACACGTTTTAAATGAAACAGCAATGGCACGGTTAATAAAATAGCCAGTGGCGTATATTTTTGGTAGTACGCCATTTGAAAATAAATCGCGGAATACGTGAAGACAAAACAAGCTCCCAAAATCAAAGCGGTGTGATAGCTTTTGGCGTTTTCAAGTCCCATTTTTACAACGACTGTTCTTTTGTTAGCAACCGCGTCATTTTCGTGATCGCGCATGTTGTTGAGATTCAAAACAGCAACGCTCAATAAACCAACGCCAACGCCCAAGGGTAATACGATATTCCAAAAGATAATGGGCGAGTATAAGCCGAAAACACCAATTACACTGACCAATCCGAAAAAGATAAAAACGAAAACATCACCCAATCCATTGTATCCGTACGCTTTTTTACCCAAGGTGTACATCAATGCTGCAATGACAGCTCCAATTCCTAAACCTACGTAAGTCCAAATTCGTGTAGCCGACATTTCTACCGAAGAAACGTAAATGAGAATTCCAGCTGAGACAGCGCTAAGAGTCGAAAGAATGATTACGGCATTTTTCATCTGTCCTGCTGAGATTGCACCGGATTGTGTGGCACGCATAGGACCAACTCGATTGTCATTATCCGTCCCTTTGACGTGATCACCCAAATCATTCGCCAAGTTGGATAGTATTTGAAGCAAAACGGTTGTCAGCATAGCGAAGGTGAAAATAGTCCCATTCCAATATCCCATGCGTAAAGCAACCATTGAACCAACGATTATTCCCGACAAAGACAACGGCAATGTTCTCAAACGAAACGCACCAATCCACGCTTTCAAATTCTGCATGTGGCAAAGTTAAGGATAATGAATAGCTCTAACATTGTTTACGTTGATATTTCATTTAGGTCCCCTTCATTAAGGAGGGATTATGGGAGGTGTCAACGTAAATTTTTAATTGACATACTCATTAAATTTTATTATGTTTGCATAGTAAATTTCAACTATGGAACGTCCAGCACTTTGTGAATTATTGAATATTGATTTTCCAGTTATCATGGCACCTATGTTTTTGGTTTCCAATGACAAAATGACGATTGAAGCAGTCAAATCAGGAATAACGGGAGCCATTCCAGCTCTGAATTACCGAACGACGGAAGAATTACGTGCGGCTATTCAAGGCATCAAAAAAGAGGTGGATGGTCCTTTTGGAATCAACTTGATTGTGAACAAATCCAATTTCAAATACAAAGAACAACTGCAGATTTGTTGCGAAGAGAAAGTAGCATTTATAATCACTTCGTTGGGTTCGCCTGAAGAAACGATTCGCGAAGCACATAAAGTTGGTACGAAAGTTTTCTGCGACGTAACAGATTTGAAATATGCAAAGAAAGTGGAAGCGCTTGGTGCGGATGCATTAATAGCTGTGAACAAAGAAGCGGGTGGACATGCTGGAAAAATTCCAATGGATGAATTGGTGCCGATGTTGGCAAAAGAGTCCAATATTCCCGTTCTTTCAGCAGGAGGAATTGGAACGGGACAAGAATTAAAAGGAATTATTTCTAAAGGAGCAGCGGGTGTTTCTATGGGAAGCATATTTATTGCCACAGAGGAAGCGCCCGTTTCGCAAGAGTACAAGCAAGCTTGTGTCGATTATGGTGCGAAAGATATTGTCATGTCTACGAAACTTTCGGGAACTCCCTGCACCGTGATTGAAACACCCTATGTGAAGAAAACGGGAACGAAACAAAACTGGCTAGAGCGATTCTTAAATAAGAACAAACGATTTAAAAAATGGATGAAAGCTTTTACCTTTTTGAAAGGAATGAAGTCTCTACAAAAAGCGGCATTTAGCACGACGTACAAAACTGTTTGGTGCGCTGGTCCGAGTATAGAACATGTGAAGTCGATTCGAAAAGTTTCGGAAATAGTTGAACAATTAAAAACGGAATACAATGGGTAATGCGATTCCTTTGGGAAAATTAAAAAGAAACATTTGGCTGCTCGGGACTTTTAAAATTCCTATGTTGGGATTTGCCCGTCCGAAGTTAGTTTCTATTGATGAGGAACGAGTCGTGATGAAAATCAAATTGCGCCGTCGGACAAAAAACCATCTAAATTCTATGTATTTCGGTGCATTGGCTGTTGGAGCGGACACTGCAGCAGGAATTCACGCGTATTATTTAGGCGTTGATAAAAAATTGAAGCTTTCTTTGGCATTCAAATCGTGTAAAGCGGAATTTCTAAAACGTGCTGAAACAGATATTACTTTCGTTTGCAAAGAAGGTCGGAAAATAGCCACTCAAATGGATACTTCTGTTAAAACAGGTGAACGTCAAAACGAGGACATATTTGTGGAAGCATTTAATACCGATAATGAAGTAGTCGCGACATTTATAATGACTCTTTCGCTCAAGGTAAAATAAAGATTTAGCTTATATTTGCCGAAAAATTTTCTGCATGCAGTGGATAACACCAAAGGAGTTACAAAAAGCACTTCTTGAAAATGATTCTTGGTTGATTCTCGATATTCGAGAGTCATATGAATTGGACATTTGTTCCATTGCTGGCACACACATACCCATGGGAGAAATAGTGTTACGGCATGCGGAATTAGATAGTAATAAAAACATCGTCGTGATGTGCAAAACAGGAAAGCGTGCTGAGGCAGTAGCAAATCTATTGTCATGCGATTTCGGTTTTTCTAGCGTTTATGTGTTAGAAGGCGGAATCATGAATTGGAT
The DNA here is from genome assembly GCA_965660955.1 of Crocinitomicaceae bacterium. GTDB lineage: Bacteria > Bacteroidota > Bacteroidia > Flavobacteriales_D > Crocinitomicaceae > UBA2040. Next base: position 9,712 of record CBFIBY010000084.1, read on the forward strand.
TGCCGAAGTAGATACTCAACTTGAAACGTACTAATGAAAAGATCACTTGCTCAAAACGGATTACTGACGCTGAAAGGCATGGCTATGGGAGCAGCAGATGTTGTTCCAGGAGTTTCAGGCGGAACAATAGCTTTCATCACTGGGATTTATGAGGAACTCATCACTTCCATCAATAACATCAACCTCGATGCATTTAAAGTTCTTCGAAAAGAGGGATTAAAAGCATTTTGGAATCACATCAACGGAACATTTTTCCTTTTCTTATTTGCAGGAATCATCGTTTCAGTGGCTTCTTTGGCCAAGGTTGTTCTTTACTTTTTGGAAACACAACCTATTTTAATTTGGAGTTTCTTTTTCGGCTTAATCATCGCCAGTGCGATCATCATTGGTAGAAGCATCACCAAATGGACCATTCCTGTCATCACCATGTTTACCATTGGAACCATCATTGCGATGTATATTTCGTCCATTGAAACAACGGCTTCAATTACGGGAAATTGGTATGTGTTCTTAAGTGGTTGTATTGCCATTTGTGCTATGATTCTCCCTGGAATTTCAGGAGCGTTCATTCTTGTACTGATGGGGTCGTATCACGTTGTATTGACCGCTATAAAAGAGAAGGAAATTGTAACGATTTTACTTTTCTTAGCTGGATGTTTGGTTGGAATTCTTTCGTTTGCAAGATTGTTGAAATTTCTATTCTCCAAATACAAAGAGATGACCATTGCTATGTTGACTGGTTTTATGATTGGTTCGCTATACAAAGTTTGGCCATGGAAAGTGAAAGTAGGAGCGGAGCCTTTGGTTGTTCATTCGGATGGAAGAGAAGATTGGATGATGTCGAATGTATTGCCAAACGGATTTGATGGGGACCCAAAATTGATTATGGCGATTGTTTGTGCCATTTTTGGATTAGCTCTGGTACTCGTGATGGAACGAATAGGAGGCAAAAAAGCATGAAAATCTACGGACTGATTGGCGAAAAACTGAATCATTCCTTTTCCATGGATTACTTCACGGAGTTGTTCAAGACTAATGATATCACGGCCGCTTATTTGAATTTCGAATTGGAAAACATTTCCGATGTAAGTGAAATTTTAGAACGAGCAGACATCACTGGATTGAACGTCACGATTCCCTACAAAGAAGCTATTTTACCATATTTAGATGAACTTTCAGACGAAGCCAAAAAAATAGGAGCAGTCAATACAATTCAATTTGAAGACGACAAGCTCATTGGACACAACACTGATGCGTTTGGTTTTGCCCAGTCCATCAAACCGTTTTTAACCTTTCAGCATGAACGTGCAATGATTCTAGGAACGGGCGGAGCGGGTAAAGCGGTGGCGTATGTCCTGGAAAATTTAGGCATCGATGTCATCTTTATCAGTCGAAACCCAAAAGGGGAGAAGCAATTTGGTTACGATGAGGTAAATGAAAATATGCTTCGTGCGTGTAAATTGGTGGTGAATACAACACCTGTTGGCATGTTTCCACAAGTGGATCGCTGTCCAACATTTCCTTTTGAATATTTAACCGCAGAACATTTGGTTGTCGATTTGATTTACAATCCAGCCGAAACCAAGTTTTTGAAACGTGCAAAAGGTCAAGGAGCTGCGACATTGAATGGTCAGCCAATGTTGGAACAGCAGGCGTTGAAGGCCTGGGAGATTTGGTCTCAAGATTCAAGACTTTAATAAGTGTTTTTATTGCTTAAAGTGCCTTGTTGGCGTCTTTTTCGTTCATCACTCAAAAATTGTTTTTCGAATTGGTGGTTGAATAAAAAGGCTGCCAAGAATTCCTCGACAGCCTTTAGAATAGTGTTATTTATACTTCTATTTTTTCAAAATGCGAATGGTTTCCATTCTATCATTTTGTAATACATGTACTTGGTAAACACCTTTAGCATAGTCTAAACCTATTTCCATTGAAGTATCAATGTTCAAGTTCAT
>CBFIBY010000085.1:0-11614 GCA_965660955.1 Crocinitomicaceae bacterium
CTTGAATTGCTGTGGAAGCACTTCGCCATATGACATTACCATTTTTGTTGTACCGAGTCCACCCGTTTCAGCAAATGCTATTCCCAATCCTATTTGCATTGGTGACTCAACACAATTGTCAGGTGGTGGAGCCGTAAGTTATGTTTGGGACAATGGTGGTCCTGATGGTCAATGGGTTTCACCAACGGTAAACACGACGTATTCCGTGATTGGAACGGACGGATTTGGATGTATTGACTCCGCGCAAGTTGTTGTGAATGTATCTGTTGTTCCTGTGGTTGGAGCAACTGCTGATACTAACACTATATGTCTGGGTGACTCCATCATTCTAAACGGAACTGGCGCAACGACTTACGCCTGGGATAATGGAGGAATAAACAATGCTTACATATTCCCTGCTGCAACTACTTTATATACCGTTACTGGATCAATCGGTTCTTGTTCGGATACCGCGAGTATTTTGATTACGGTCAACAATTTGCCATTGGTGCAAGCAAACGTTGTTACAAATCCAATTTGTTTGACTGATTCCACAATGCTTTACGGAACAGGTGCCAACAACTATCTTTGGGATAATGGTGTTTCGGATAGTGTTTATTTTTCTCCAACCACAACGTTATTATATACGGTAACAGGCACAGACGCGAACAACTGTCAGAATTCAGATACGATAACCGTTGTGGTTAATCCATTGCCAACAGTTTCGGCCAATGCAACAAGTACAGTTTTGTGCGAAGGAGACTCCACCCAATTGACAGGTTCAGGTGCCGACACTTATGTTTGGGACAATGGAATTATGGATGGTGATTGGGCGACTACGCTTGTGACAGCACTTTATACGGTAATTGGAACCGATCTAAATGGGTGCATGGATACAGCAAATGTAAACATCACGATAAACCCAAATCCAAATGTAACCGCAAATGCAACGTCAACTGTTCTTTGTCTTGGGGATTCGGTAACACTGACCGGAAGTGGTGCAACAAGTTATGTATGGAACAGTGGCGTGACGGACAATGTAGCCTTTGCTCCAACAACGACATCGACATACTTGGTAACCGGAACAAACGGCTTTGGATGCACCGACACATCAAGTATTCAAATCACAGTAAATAATTTACCAATTGTAACGGCCAATCCAAGTTCTTTTGGGGTTTGCGAAGGTGATCCCTTGGTGTTGACTGGAGGTGGCGCTCAAAGTTATGTTTGGGATAATAGTGTGACCGATGGTATTTCTTTTACCCCAACAACTGCAGCAACGTACACTGTAACAGGAACGGATGCTAACGGTTGCGTGAATACGGACAACGTGTTTGTTGATTTCTATCCCATTTTCCCATTCTCTCTGGGACCGGACACGACGGTTTGTCCGCAAATTCCAATTACTCTTTTCGGAAACGATATTTTCTCATCGTATTTGTGGAGCAATGGTTCTAATTTACCAAGCATAACAATTAATATCGATGGAACCTACACGTTGACCGTTCAGGACAACAACGGCTGCGAGTATACTGATGATATTTTCGTGGAGTTGGGTGAAGATTGTTTTGTTACGTTGTACATTCCGAATGCATTTACGCCTGATAATGATGAGCACAACCGTTATTTCCGAACGACAGGTTCATTTATCAAATTCTTCCACATGGATATTTATAATCGGTGGGGCGAATTGGTTTTCTCAACCGATGACATTGACACACATTGGGACGGAACCTACGGCGGGAAAATTTGTCCGCAAGGTGTGTATTCCTATGTAGTGAAATATGCTCACGACTTAAATACGGATGAAAAACTAACAAAGACAGGTCACATCAATCTGTTGAGATAATTGATTCAATTTCGATTAAGCTAAGCTTTTTCGAGTTGAAATAATGTTATTTCCGGTCGCACATTGAATCGTACTTGATACAAATGTCCAAGTGCTCGATTTATATATAAGGTTCTACCATCTTCCAAGTCAATCTCACCTTGATCGTATCTTTTGTTCTTCACAGGTAATATCGGCGCTTTCAAAAAAGGTGGCTTGCACTGACCTCCGTGGGTGTGTCCCGATAGAATCCAGCCTTTGTAACCATTCCAAATATCAAGATCACACACATCTGGATTATGACACAAAAGCACATTGGCTTTTTGGTCATCATAGTCCTTCATTACCTTCCAAGGAGCAAAATTCGAAGACCAATAATCTTCAAAACCGATAATATTTAATCCATCTACGTCAATTTGAGAATTGTTGAGGATATTTATTCCCGCATGGGTCAATTCTTCATTGATTCTATCGGCCACTTCTTGTTCAGCCCAGTCCTTTCCGTAATCATGATTTCCGAGCACGCCAACTGTTCCTAGTCTACCTTTTACAGTGTGTCGCAATACTTCCGCCAATTGAGTAAACTGTTCTTCGTCCTCGTAAGACACATAATCTCCCGTGTATACAACAAAATCAGGGTTGAGTTTTTGCGCTTTTTTAAATGAATCAATTAGGTATTGATAGTCAAATCGATTGCCAACATGAATATCGCTAATTTGCATAAGCGTTTTGCCAACGAGGTGATCCGGTAAATTAGCTATGGGCATATTCTTCTTGACAAACTCCAACCAAAATGGTTCTACTTGCCATGTATAAATACCGGAAAAAAGACCAATTCCCATAGTTCCCCAGAAGGAGTTTTTTACAAATTTTCTTCTGTTCATATCAATGAGTGGCTAGTTTATTTCCCTTTTTCTTTTCTTGGTTTTCTACTATTCTTTCAATTTTTACTTTCCGATAATTCCAAGAGAAAACAGTTTCGTCACTATAAAACACCCTGTCCTTTATTCGTTCTAATCTTCTATCAAAGCGACTACGACCACTTCGACTGTACAACTGTTTTTCCTCTACATCATATTCCTTAAAAAGAACCTCTTTGTTGGATTCTATTGCCAAAATCACCTCATCCGACAATCCAACGAGATAGGTCAAGTCAATCGTTTTGTGTTTTCTATTGGCGAAATTGTGATTGAAAATAATCATGTCCCAATTGAAACAGGCGAGGAAAATAAGAACACCATACAGTGACCATGAATTGAACCGAGACAAATAAAAAAAGGACTTTCGCTTGGCTATTTTTAAGGTCAAACTGATTAATCCGACCACAACAACTGCCAAGAAAACAAAGACGCCGATTCGCTTTTGAGTCAACCCGTGAAATTGAATGTAATGTGCGTTTCGGAAAACAACGGAAATAATCAAAATAACATTCTGAAGAATCCAGAAATACGCCATTTGCTTGAGCATGTTGTTGTTCTTATAGAAATTCTGATTCCGTCGGAAGTAGTAAATCATAATAAAAATGGACAGAAAAATACTGAAGATGAGCAAGTTTACACCTTGATGCACGTCCGCTGAGAAATCCCTTTTTGTATTGAATTCATTCCCAAACCACACATAAACGATGTCTATGACATTCACAAAAAGAAGAAGTGCTGAAATCAACCCCATGGCCAAAACACCTGAGCGATTTTCGTTTTTAAGTCCAACACTTAATCCTTTGCGCATGGAGCTTGGATAATTCGCAGGATATGATTTTTTCTTCCTCCGAATACGAAACAAATCGGCTGTTTTGAATTTTTCACCCTCCAAAACAATTGAAAATAATGCTTTGTATACGAACCAGGTACTGATAAAAAATCCAAGAAGAAAAAACAAAACACGTTGAAAAGAAATCGCACCTAAATAGGTCACAAAAAACCATTCAACATTATTCCAAAACGTATCGTTCATTTCTGCAAATACGGGATTGGCCATTAAGAAAATCCAGTAGAAAATTAATAGACCAAAAAACGGGAATAAAATGATTCGAGTTTTACGCAACATCGTTTGTGAACTTGGGGATTTCCCGCTCCAATTCACCGAAAAAAGGAAAGGAGGAAGTCGAAAGAAATTCAAAATACTCGATAGAAATGCACGATGAACGGTTCTCAACTCTTCCAATTGATAGTATCCAATCATGACTACCCACGTGACTATGGCCGCGATGATACTCACGACACTGTGATGATAGAGCAGTAAAAAACAGGCAACCAAATTTCCTGCAGTCGTGATTTGAATGTTTCTCTTAGCAAACATTTCCGGTGAATTGAAAAAATTGATTAGTATGCTAAAGGCACTGAATAATGTAAAATTAAGCGCAACATCTTCTTTCCAGAAAATAAAGTTGAACGCAAACGCGCCAATTAGTACGGCGATAAAATTTAGGGATCTTTTGTTCATGATTATTTGTGTTTATTAAGTTAATACTGAGGATATGTTTTTTAAGGGTTCATGAGACAGACAAATCAACAAATAGGTACAACACGATCCATATTGCTAAAGCCGTCGCCAAGGTTATTCCTGCCGAAATCACAATTGATTCGATTACTATAACAATGATAGTCTCAGGACTCAAACGCTTACTTTTATTCTTGAGTTTTGTGTATTTAATATTGGCATAAGTCAATGCGATTGTTGGAAACACAACAACTATTAGAATGGCCGCAGCGTGCAACAGTAGCATTCCAAAAAACATCCCAGCTTGTAATATCATTTTAAAAGTACTTTGAATTTCAGAGTTAATTTTTAAAAAATTTTTATTTCGATTGTTTAAGCAATGTTTCCAATGCATTCAAGTGTTTAACAAATTCTGATCGACCCAGTTTTGTGACTGAATATTGCGTCCTGGGTTTCCGCCCGACAAAGTCTTTTTCCACCAGAATGTACCCGTGTTTTTCGAGCGACAACAAATGACTGGCTAGATTCCCATCCGTTAACCCAAGTTCGTCTTTCATACTAGGGAAATCGACTTTATCGTTGACCATCAACAACGCCATCACCCCCAGCCTAACTCGACTTTCGAATTGTTTGTTTAGACCTTCAATCATGCTTTGCGATCATATTTGAAGTACATCAGCGTACCATAAAGAATATGTGCGACGCCGAAACCGAGAGACCAGAATAGCAAACCACGTCCAATAAAAGCAAAATTAAGCATGCCCAAGAGAACACATGTCAATCCAAGAAAGAATATATCGCGCACAGTTTGGTGACTTGCATTAATACACGCTAATCCATAAAAAATCAAAATCAATGGAGCGACCAAACCATACAAGTTAAAGTGAATCATCATGAGCGAAACGAATCCACCGGCAATCAAAGGTGTTGATAGGTTGAAAAGGATTTTTTTGGAGGTTTTGTTCCAAATTTTTTCACCTGCTTTTCGCGCCTTTTTTGCTGTGAAGAAATAAGCGAAGCCAATTGCGCTTACCAAAACGACGGCCGCAATCAGAATAAATTCCATTTCTAGTTGCTCGTAATTAGGCTCTTGATAGACGTTCAAATATTGATTTGTCCATCGCATGTATGCAACACCTGCTCCTATCAATGCCGCAATTCCCGCAACAACACCAGACAATCCACTTAAGGATAAAAACCGAGTCGATTTCTCCATGATGCTGCGGATCTCTTGTAAATTTTCTAAATGCTTTTCTTCACTCATATAAAAAGTACTTTGAATTACAAAGTAAACGAATTTATTTTGATTAGATTGTTTTGGTGAGAGAAATTTATGTTTTTTAATGACTATGGAGTGTAAAAAAGTTAAGTGTTCTACTGGAAACAACTGCTGTTATTGACTTTCAATAGCCTCGTAGGTAAATTAGCTTCACTGCTGCCTTCGGCGGTTGCAAATTCCCGAATTTGAAAAGTCTGAAGTCTAAAAAATCAGAATAAACTATTTTCCAATCTTTCCCTTGTTTGTAAAACCTTTACTTTTTCCTTTGTGCTTTCGGAGGCGAGAGTCAAGGTCTGATGTCATTCCAACATAAAAGGTATCTACTGCATTCGAATAAATGATATACGTATAAAATTTCACTCAATTTAAAACTACAAAATGTTGAGAACAAAAAAAACATCACCGTTTTGGTGATGTTTCGTGGGAGTTGAGTAGAGAAAGCATCGCTTTCAAAGACCAAGCGGCGGTAGCGCAGTGAGTCAATTCAACTTGTTTTTAGAGGATTACTTGCGTGATCCCTGGATCCCGACGTGCAGTGGATATAAAGCACATCTGCTTCGCAGCTGTGCTTTTTTCGTTTGAATCCTCCCTTGTCCGCAACGGCGGACAGACTCGCCTTCAAACGAAAAAAGCACCATCCTTTCGGATGATGCTTTTCTATCAGAGTGGGAGTTGAGGGATTCGAACCCCCGACCCTCTGCTTGTAAGGCAGATGCTCTAAACCAACTGAGCTAAACTCCCAATAAAAACCTAAATACGCTTACAGATGCTCTAAACCTCCCGATAACTATCGGGAGAGCTAAACTCCCTTGCGCAAACGCGAGTGCAAATATAATATGCTTTTTTCTAATTCCAACGTGAATTGTAAAAATTATTTTAAAAAATCGTGTAGTAAGAAAAAACTACCAAAAACAAGAATTGTATCTTCTTGGCTTGAAGTCTTCTTAGCCGATTCTAGAGCTTCCTTTGCACTGGTAAAAGATGTGAAATCTAACCGTGATTTAGAAGCGAAATCAGCGAGTAACTCTGCCTTAGCAGAGCGATCATTAGTAAACTCAGTAAAGTAATAGGTTAACTCTTTTGGAAACAATGGAAAAATGTCTTCAAAATTTTTGTCAGCGCTAGAGCCATAAACGATATGAAGTTTTCCTTCATTTCTATCTTTCTGTAGAAAATCTAATGTCGTTTTTATTCCTTCTACATTATGAGAAACATCATAAATTACCTTGGGTAAATAAGAAACAATTTGCATCCGACCTTGATATCCCGTGTTCTCGCTTAAATTCGAAATGGCACTTGACCATTTAGTGAAGTCAAATTCAAAGCTTTCTTGACCAAGAATCATACTTGCCAAGCATGCTGTAGTGAAATTTGCCTTTTGATAATCACCCAACAAAGGGAAACCCTGGACGAAATCGATGGTATAGTTTTCAGCGTAATGAATTGGAGCGCCCACTTCGGACGCTTTTTTCTCAAAAACGAGTCTCGTTTCCTCTTGTCTTTTCCCTATGATTACAGGTACCTCATTTTTAATAATCCCAGCTTTCTCAACTGCAATTTCTTCAAGGGTATTGCCCAAGAAATTCGTATGTTCAAGTGAAATACCTGTAATAATGGAAAGTACTGGCGTAATAATATTCGTCGCGTCCAATCTACCTCCCATACCTGTTTCAATTACACAAACATCACAGGCCTGTTCCTGAAAATGCTGTAAAGCCATACAAAAACTTATCTCAAAAAAAGAAGGATCGAAATCAAGTTCAAGACTTCTTATTTTATCACAGAACAAAATTACCGACTCTTCAGAAATCATATCACCATTCACACGTATTCTTTCTCGGAAGTCAACCAAATGAGGCGAAGTGAAAAGTCCTGTTTTTAGGTCGTTCTCTGTTAAAAATGAGGATAACATGGAAGCTGTGGAACCTTTACCATTGCTTCCCGCTACGTGAACAAATTTTTGTTTTGATTCAGGATTTCCGAGCGCCTTAGAAAGCTTTCGGACATTGTCCAAACCTGGTTTGTAAGCAGGTGAACCCATCATTTGATAAGAAGGAAATTGGGCGAAGAGCCAATCGATAGCAGATTGATAGGAATTAGTTGGCATTCAATCTTACAGTTATGAAAACCAATTCCATTCCTGCTCCTGGCTTTTTAGAGTACCTAACTTGTGATTTAACAGCTGCGATTACTTGATTTAAAATTCGCTGATCTGTTGTTGTTGTTTTCGAAGAAATATTGGTCACTTTCATGATCTTTCCGTCCGAATTAATTTGAGCACGTAAATGAATCGTATGATTTTGATCAGATACAATATCATCCACTTTGGGGTCGTTCAAACGTGTTCTTCCTGAACCGTCTCCTAAACCTCCCGGGCCAGTTCCTGATCCTGATCCTTTATCGGTTCCAAATTTTCCGTCACCATCACCTTTATCACCTGATCCGCCTCCACCAAATGGATTATCCGATTTTGTAGAACTAGACGGTGTGCCTTGAGCGTTGGGTTTCGTTGTCTTATTGCTTTGTCCCTTTGGTGCCGAAGTCTTTGGGTTGGTCGTTTTTGTCAGAACTTGTTCTTGCTGGGGCTGTGGTTCAGAAACGGGATCATCCGAAGGACTCCCTTCACTTCCGCCTCCCATATCCACTTTTAAATCGGCTAAAAGAATTTCATCTATTTCACTTGTTGCTGTAACAACAGGCGGTTCAGGTGGTGGATCGGCCACCTCGAAGCTACACAGCAACAAAACAAGTAGAATCAATAACAAACCAACCACCGCCGAAACGAGGCCAATTTGAATATCTTTTCTCTCTGCTATTGGTAAACGTGCCATTCTAATAATTCTATTTGTTGTATGCTATTACCGGGTCCCATTCGTTTGCTTGGGCAAAAGCCAAGACTTTGAAAACTGCCTCATAAGAAGCTTCTTTGTGTCCTGCTACTTTTAATTTTAATTGTTCCGACTTCAATACAGCTGAAGCTGCAAGATCTCTAATTTCATCGAATTCCATAGGATTCTTCATGTCGCCTCCTGGCATAACAACGTACTTGTTATCTTTCGTAATCAATACCTCAGCCGTTACCATTTCTGGGTCTGGTGGAAGTTTTTCTTCCGCTTTCGGCAAATCCAAAGGTGTCTGATTATTCGACATCAAACTCATGATGATGAAGAAAATGAGCAACAAGAAGACCAAGTCGGTCATCGAAGCCATTCCGCCTTCAACCTTTACACTATTTCTTGATCTTAAATCCATCTTATTTTCCTGGTTCGTTTAACAAATCCATGAACTCCAAAGCATCATTTTCCATACGGTAAACAACGCTTCCAATACGAGCAACTAAAAAATTGTATCCCATAAAGGCGATAATTCCAACAATTAGACCTGCTACCGTTGTCACCATGGCTGTCATGATACCAGGAGCAATTGTACTTATTTCCAACGCTGCTGCATTTTCTAAATCAATAAATACATTAATCATACCAACTGTTGTACCCAAGAAACCAATCATGGGAGCAGCACCAGCTGCCGTTGCCAGATAGCTCAGACGTTGTTCTAATCTTAGCACTTCTAATTTTCCAGAATTTTCGATAGATGCAGCAATGCTTTCAATTGGTTTCCCAATCCGTGCAATACCTTTTTCAAGCATACGCGCCGAAGGAGAAGTAGAACGAGCACAAAAATCTTTGGCCTGATCAATTTTCCCTTCTGTCAAATAGGACTTCACACTGGACAAGAAGTTTCCTTCTTCCTTTAATGCATTTCGGAGGGCTAAAAAACGCTCCACAAAAATAAAAATGGCATACCCAAGCATTAAGGCTAAGGCGATTATGATAAACATTCCGAAGGCACTTTCGCTTGCTCTAGTGACAATAGACCAAAGTGATTTCTCGGCTGTTCCTGTTGTGGCAGCCGCAGTTGTATCTGCTACCGTCCCAGCGGTTTGAAGTAAAAAGGTAAAACTCATAATCCTATAACGTTTTGTTACTTAATTTATTATCAAAATTATTTAACGATGGTTTCAATTAAAAGAAACACACCTGCTCCAGCTAGATATCCTACGATGGCCAACCAAGTAATGTTACGTAAATACCAGAAAAAAGATATTTTTTCCATTCCCATTGCTACTACACCAGCGGCTGAACCAATGATTAACATACTTCCTCCCGTTCCAGCAGCATAAGCGATGAAATGCCATACTTGCGCGTCCATCGATTCTTGGAACATTCCCATCGATGCTGCTACTAATGGAACGTTATCAATAATGGCTGAACCTGCTCCCATTAACATGACAAATACGTTTTCTGGAATGGCTGCACTTACATCCTGACCGAATTGGAAAATCAAACCAAGTGACTCTAGCGCCGCAACTGTCATCAAAATACCCAAGAAGAAAAGTATACTCGGCATCTCAATTTTTGACAAAGCTCTGAAGGTTGGTCCGTGCACGTGTTCATGATTTCCAATGTCCGTCATACTAAACTCGCGATTGCTTTTAAACTCTGCAACCAAAGAAACAACACCCAAAGAAAGCATCATACCGACATAAGGTGGAAGATGCGTCACTGTTTTGAAAATTGGAACGAAAACAATCATTCCTAATCCAAGGAATAACATGAATTTACTGTTTTTGCTCACCTTTTCCGTGTCATCTTCTTGCGGAATATTTCCTTTGAAAATAGGTAAGAATGTTGCCAAGAAAGTTGGAATAATAAAACATACCAATGATGGAATAATAAGGAATTCAATCAATTTCAACGAGCTCACTTTTCCATTCATCCAAAGCATCGTAGTGGTAACATCACCAATTGGAGACCATGCTCCACCTGCATTAGCGGAGATAATAATCATACCGGCAAACCAAATTCTTAATTCTCTGTCTTTTACTAGTTTACGTAAAATTGTGATCAATACAATTGTCGCAGTTAAATTGTCGATAATGGCAGAAAGAATAAAAGCCAATCCACAAACAATCCAAAGTAACTTCTTTTTATTCGTTGTCTTTATCGCCTTTTTAATCGCCTGAAAGCCATTGAAATGATCCGTTATTTCAACAATAGTCATTGCACCAACAAGGAAAAATAAGATTTCACAGGTCTTCCCGAAATGATGTAGGAGAGTTTCTTCCATCAAATGAGATCTTTCCTCATGTCCAAGTCCAGCATACCCATTAATCATGACGCTTTTGCTGCTGTCAAACCATGTGGTAAAATCATCCAAACCAAAGGCAATTCCTGCCCATGCCAATGCCATCATAATCAATGCTGGGATGAGCTTATCAATTTTCAAACTGTGCTCAATTGTAATGGCTAAATATCCTAAGATGAAAACGGATACAATAAATATTTCCATGTCTACTTTGTTTTATTTGCTCCAAAAGTAAACATTCTATTTGGCTGTTTAATCGAACTAACCATTAATTATCCACCACTATTTGATGAAATACACAAATCGGTCAATTCAAATATATCTGAGCACAAAAAAGCCCCTCCAAAAGAATTTGAGAGGCAACAATATACATGTGCTTTTTTTTACACCAATTGTTCAAGCGCTAAACTGAACGCAGCTTTTGCTATCCCTGTTTTGCTCACATTTTTCTGATGCGTTTTAACCATGGCATCTTTAATAATTTGGCTGGTATCAACAAATACGCCTTCGTCTGTTATCTCTTCTAAATCGTTGCTCATCAAATAAGCAAAAACTCTAGCCATTCCACAATTTGAAATAAAATCAGGTATAATGGAGATATTATTATCTGCATGGTCTGCAATCGCTCCAAAGAAAATTTCTGGATCTGCAAAAGGAACATTCGCTCCTGCGGAAATAACTTCCATTCCAGATGCAATCATTCTTTCTAGTTGATCCTTCTGAATCAATCGAGAAGCTGCACATGGGATAAATACTTCTGCTTTCAAATCCCAAATTTTTGCATTCACATCTTCATAGGACATCATATTCGGGTGATTCAATTCATTCCCGTTTTTATTCAAAAACAAATCACGAATTTCTTCTAGTGAAAACCCATCCTCATTAATTAATCCGCCAACGCGATCAATAATACCGATAATTTTCGCTCCTTCTTGCGCCAAATA
>CBFIBY010000086.1:0-11512 GCA_965660955.1 Crocinitomicaceae bacterium
TTTTGAAGGAACTATCCTTGAAAATATTTCGATGGGAAGGGAAAGGGCAACTTTTGAGAATATTCAATGGGCGGTCAAGAACTTAGGTCTTGAAAAAATAATTAAAGAACTGCCAGAAGGGTATGAAACAAAGATTTATCCTCAAGGACAGCAATTTTCTAAGAGTGTCGTAAATAAACTGTTGTTGGCGCGCAGTATAGCAGACAAACCCAAACTATTGATCATTAAAGACATGTTTGCATTTCTATCTCCAAGTGAAAAAGAAAGAATAATTGACTTCTTGACTGAGGAAGAAAACGAATGGACATTTGTAGTTGTTTCAAAAGATCCAATTATCGCTAAAAGGATGAACCAAATTGCCTTTTTATCGAGCGGAAAGCTTGAAATGATGGGTAATTACGAGTCAATGGTAAAATATTTAAATTAAAAAACGGAAGAAAATGTTGAACATTTCTCACAATAGCATCAATAAACATCTTGATAAAACACGCTTTTCAACGTTTAATCGTGTTGAAAAGAAAGTGAGCAAAAAGGTGCTGACGAATATCATATTTTTCACCCTGATCATCACGCTTATTATACTTTTCCTTCCTTGGACGCAAAATATACGGTCCGTCGGAAATGTGAACACGAAAAGTTTAGATCAGCGGCCACAAACCTTGAATTCAATTATAGGCGGGCGAATTGAAAAATGGTATGTTAAAGAAGGAGACTTGGTAAAAAAAGGCGATACTTTGCTCCAAATTTCTGAAATCAAAGATGCATATTTCGATCCCGAATTATTAGCTAGAACTGATAATCAAAGAGTTTTGAAAGAGCAATCCGTTGGGGCTTATGATGATAAAATCAAAGCTTTAGACAATCAAATTGGTGCCCTGAATGAACAATTGGGTTTAAAATTACAACAAGCCACATTAAAGTACAGACAGGCTAAATTGAAAAGTGAAATTGACAGCAATGCACATCAAGCGGCTGTTGTGAATACTAAAATTGCTCGGGACCAATTCAAACGAATGGAAGAATTGTACAATCAAGGACTAAAGTCACTCACTGATTTTGAGGCACGAAATTTAAAGTTGCAGCAAGCACAAGCATACGAGGTTGAAGCACTGAACAAATGGATGGGAAGTAAGAATGATATGATTAATGCGAAAGTTGAGTATTCTTCCGTTCGAATGGACTACCAGAAAAACGTTGCAAAAGCAGTATCAGATAAATCTTCAGCTTATTCCGACAAATTTGATGCAGAAGCTACAGTTACCAAATTGAAAAATCAATACGCGAATTACAAATACAGATTGGGTAACTATTACATCACTGCTCCGCAAGATGGGTACATCACAAAATCCATGACAATTGGTATTGGAGAAACCATAAAAGAAGGCGATGCACTTGTGACTATTATGCCCTCACAATATGACTTAATGGTTGAAATGTATGTAGAACCGATTGATTTGCCCTTGGTTAAAAAAGGTAATGAAGTCATGTTGCAATTTGATGGTTGGCCGGCAATCATCTTCTCAGGATGGCCGAATGTGAGCTATGGTACCTATCAAGGTGAAGTTTATGCCGTCGACAATTACATCAGCGAAAACGGGAAATTTAGAGTTTTGATTCAACCTGAAAAGAATATGCCTGCTTGGCCAAAACAACTTCGCGTAGGTGGAGGAATTAAGGGCATGATGCTTTTGGATGATGTTCCAATTTACTATGAAGTCTGGAGACAAATCAACGGTTTCCCGCCAAATTATTACAAGGGCAAAGAAGCAGAAAAGAAGAACGAAATGAAATCAAAAGCTAAAAAATGAGAAATCTAATTGTTCTTATTCTATCGATTTGGACGGTTACCATTTCAATTGGACAAAATGACAGCACTAAGGTCCTTACCTTTGAAGCGTTCATGGAAATTGTGCGTACGCATCATCCGATTGCAAAACAGGCCAATCTGCAAATTGAAAAAGGAAATGCTTATTTGCTCAAGTCCAAAGGTGGTTTTGATCCCATACTTCAAGGCGATGCGAATCAAAAGTACTACGATGGATCACAGTATTACAGTCTTCTAGATGCTAATCTTCAAATTCCAACCTGGTTCGGAATACAAGTGCAAACAGGTTATCAAAACACACAAGGTTCGCGCCTCAATGCACAAAATTACACACCTGATGATGGTTTATGGTATGCAGGAATATCTGTTCCACTTGGAAAAGGTTTGTTCATCGATCAACGCAGAGCGGACTTAAAACAAGCCAAAATATATCAGCAAAGCACAGAAGTCCAGCAACGAAGAATAATCAATGAATTGATTTATGAAGCTGGAAAAGCCTATTTTGATTGGTTCAAAGCCTATAACAAGCTGTTGGTCTTCGAAGAAGCATTGTCTTTGGCCGAAACACGTTACGATGGAGTAATACAAAGTGTCTTGTTTGGGGACAAACCTGCGTTAGACACTTTAGAATCGGGTATTCAAGTCCAAACAAGAACGTTTCAATTGGAACAAGCAAAGTTGGAGGTACAGAATAGTCGTGAATTGCTTTCCGTTTATCTTTGGGCGGAGAATTTTATACCATTGGAATTAAGCTCAAACTCTATTCCTCCGACTCGTTTGGAGACAGCTCCTTCCCCATTCGACAATTCCTATTTGTCACAAATGGACACCTTGAAATCGCAACATCCGGACATTCTGAGTTACCAATATAAGATTGATTTCAAACGTGTTGAGTATCGATTAAACAAAGAAAACCTCAAGCCAAAACTAGATTTAAAATACAACGCGATTAGTGAGCCCATTGGTGGAAACCCATTTACCGATTATTCAATCAACAATTACAACTGGGGAGCTCAATTGGCCTTTCCACTTTTCGTCAGAAAGGCTAGAGGAGATTTGAAACTGACCGATATACAAATCCAAGAAATGCAGAATGATCTCGGATTCAAGACTGAAATGGTTGAATACAAAGCACGAATGGCGGTAAATCAATGGCAAACGACGTATAATCAAATCTTGCTTTTCAATCAAACGGTTGAAGACTATGAGAAACTCGTACAAGGAGAACAAACCCTATTCGATAATGGAGAAAGCTCGCTGTTCTTGGTCAATTATCGAGAAACAAGTTACATCGATGCGCAGAATAAATTGATCGAGGCATTAACCGAGAATCTAAAATCTCGATTGAACCTGGAGTTTTCACTTGGGATTTTAAAGTAATGATATAACAAAAAAGCCCCAAAAACTGGAGGCTCTCAATATCCTTTCTGCTTTCTACCAGAATTTCAATGTTCTTAAAACTTCTTCCGTTAAACGCTTGCGTTCATCAGCAAATAATGCTTCTGGAAAACCATCTTCGCGTATAATCAAAGTGACGAAGAATATTCGATTTTTCGGCTTCTGAATGTATCCCATATACCATCCTAAATCTTTTCCTTCAAACGATCCCCAACCTGTTTTAGCATAGCGCATCCCTTGGTCCGTTGTGTCAACAGCCATGATTCTAGCCAAAGCTTCACGAGTTGATTCTTTTAAATTGAATTGTTTTGTAATCAATCTTCTCATAAAGTCAATTTGCTCTAGTGATGAAATAGCCGATTCACCTTTCAGCCAGAACTTATCCAAATTTTTAACGTTCACATCCATTCCAGGATAACCTAAGGTATCCAAGTAATTGTTCATTTTTTCAACGCCAATCTTTCTGGCCAATTCCTGATAACACGGCACACAAGAAACTTGAAATGCTTCTCGAACGCTAAGGTTCTTGTTCCAAGCATCATTTCTTCTTTTTCCCTCCTCAGGACCGTACGCAAAAATGTAATCTTCAGCAATCGTTCCCGTTTCTAATCCAATAATGGTATTTGGAATTTTAAATGTTGAAGCAGGAATGAACTTATTCTTCGCCATATCAAAATCACTACTCGTGTATTGATTACTGCTTTCATCATACAATAAAACCTGACCGCTCAAATTCTTCGCTCCGAACAAATCGTGCAAATCAATCTTCTGAAATTTAACTGGCTCTTTTGAGCGCGTATACGTATTGGGAAGCTTTCTTCCTTGAGCACATGAGATAATTAGCGCTAATAATCCTACAGTAATGAATGTCCGCATAGTCGATTTATTTTGAAAGCGAAGATAGGTATTTGAACCAATCCCAAACTAAGATGTACTGAAGAAAAAATCAACATGAGAAAGTTAATCGCCCTTTTATTTGTAACGCTGATTTCAATTGCTCCGTCTTATGCGCAGCCAGAAACAAACACGCAATTACCTACTGGTACTAGAAAAATTCAAATGGCCATCCTATTTGATGCCTCGGGAAGTATGAATGGCTTGTTAAGTCAAGCCAAGGCAAGAATGTGGAGTATCGTCAATGAATTGACTAGTCTTCGGTATGACAGTATTATTCCCTCGGTAGAAATAGCTTTGTATTCATATGGTAACGATGGACACCCAACATCTGATTATTTTGTAAAACAATTGGTTCCATTGACAACGGATCTGGATTTGATCTCGGAAAAACTGTTTTCCATAACGACAAACGGTGGCTCCGAATATTGTGGCGGTGTAATTTCAAAATCCTTGGACGATCTGGCATGGTCACCTGAGGTGCTCGATTTAAAAATGATCTACATTGCAGGAAACGAACCGTTCAACCAAGGTCCAATAGACTATAAAATAGTAACGAAGAAAGCGTGTGAAATGGAAGTATTCGTCAATACAATACATTGTGGTTCTTACGAACAAGGTGTGAAAGATTTTTGGTTTGACGGTGCTCAAATCGGATGCGGAGACTATTTCAATATCGATGCAGACAAAAGCATTCAACAAATTGCTACGCCATACGATTCACTTATTAATGTATACAACGATTCATTGAACACAACCTACATGGGATATGGTGTTAAAGGAGCTGCGCGCAAAGAAATGCAAGTTGCGCAAGATGCGAATGCAGAATCAGTCGGAGCATCAAATAAAGCCGAAAGAAGTGTAGCCAAATCAAAGAAAAACTACAGCAATGCGACTTGGGATCTCATCGATGCGGAGAAAGATGGTAAAATCAAAATTGAAGAATTGAAAGAAGAAGAACTTCCCGAAGAATTCAAAGGTAAAACTAACGAAGAGAAAAAAGCGCTTTTAACAGAGAAAAACGAACAACGCACGGAATATCAGAAGAAAATAGCTGAATTAGCGAAAGACAGAGCAATTTACATTGCTGATGAAAAATTGAAATTGGGCGTTGATGCTGAAAATGATTTTGGGTCTTCAGTATCTATTAGCATAGAAAAGAAAGCGAAGAAAATTGGCTATACAAAGGAGATTAATTAATTTCAGGGCTATGCCCAACGAAGCGATCTCTTTCAAAAGCTTAATTCATCACAAAACGGACCTCAACCTACATTATGTTGAGGTCTCTTCGTCAATTCTCGAAGAGCTTGGGAAATTTGAACATGGAAAATTCAACCAACGCATTTGGATTCAAATAAATAACTGCGAAAAAGAAAAATGGCAAGGTGGAATTGTTGCCTTGGGCGGTGGGGATGGTTATGTAACTATCTCACAGGCAAGGATGAAGAAATTCGGTGTTCATTTCGGAGAAGAAGTGACCGTTCATTTGGTCAAAGATGACTCTGAATTTGGAATAGAAGTCGCTCCTGAATTCCTTGCCGTGTTGGAATCGGATCCTGAAGCCAAACAACGCTTTGACCAACTCAAAAAGGGATTCCAACGTTACATGTTGTACTACACCATACAAGTCAAATCTTCCGAAAAAAGAGTGGAAAGAGCGCTCATGCTGCTCAACAACTTAAAACGAACCACTCCTGGTAAAGAAGACTTCAAAGATTTATTAAGAAAAGATTAATGGGAACTACACATAATTCCAATCTCTAATTTCTATCTTTGCCTAAAACAAAATTTACATGCCCGTTTATCTCGATAATGCAGCAACCACACCCGTTGCACCAGAAGTAGTTGAAGCGATGATTCCGATTCTGAAAGAAGGTTTTGGTAATCCATCTTCTGCTCACTTTTATGGACGTCAAGTCAAAGCGCATTTGGAAACGGCACGGCGAAATATTGCGAAACACATTAATTGTTCGCCAAGTGAAATTATTTTCACCTCGGGCGGAACGGAAGCCGATAACATGGCCATTTCCGAAGCGGTGAATACTTTAGGGGTTGAGCGAATTGTAACATCTACTATCGAGCATCATGCCGTTGGACATACAGCCGAAAGTATTTGTGATAAGAAAAATATTGAGCTAGTTTACGTGAAAATTGACAACAAAGGAAATGTCGATTTAAACGATTTAAAATCAATTTTAGCAGACGGTAAGAAAACGTTAGTCACTTTGATGCATGCGAATAATGAAATCGCAACACTTCTTCCCATAGATGAGGTTTCAAGAATCTGTCGTGAACACAACGCCTATTTTCACTCGGATACAGTTCAAACGATGGGGCACTACCCTTTTGATTTAGAAAAACTTGATATCGACTTTCTAACCTGCGCTGCGCATAAATTTCACGGACCAAAAGGTGTTGGATTTCTTTACATCAACAAGCATGTGAAAATCCATTCCATGATTCAAGGTGGAGCGCAAGAACGTGGACTTCGCGGAGGAACGGAGAATACTTCTGGAATTGTTGGACTTTCCAAAGCTATGGATTTAGCCTACGAAGATGTGGCGGCTCATCAAGCGGATGTGCAAGGTCTTAAATCGCACATGATTTCAGAATTGAAGGCAGCACTTCCTGATATCGAATTTCACGGTGAAATTGATCCTAGCAAAAGTTTGTACACAGTTTTGAATGTTTGTTTACCCAAAACTGAAAAATCAGGTCTACTTCTTTTCACATTGGACTTAAAGGGAATTGCTTGCAGTGGAGGAAGTGCATGTTCTTCGGGTGCTGTTCAAGGGTCGCATGTCTTGGCCGGGATTAACGCTCCTTCTGACAAACCAAATGCACGGTTCTCTTTCTCGCGATATACAACCAAAAAAGATATAGATTTTGCAGTAAGCGTAATTAAAGAGGTATACGAAACAGCAATCGTCTAAATTAGTTCGTCGCGCGCAAGGTGAAAATAAAATTCCTTCCGGCCGCGACCAATCCCGAACTGTAGGGTCTATACCTTTGATCCGTAATATTTTCTACACCGGCCGAAATACTAAAGTTTTTATTCAGGTCAAACATTGCTTTGAAATTGAGGGTGTACCATGATGGAGAATAAGGTAATCCATCTACATTCGTTGCATAAATGGCTAATTTTTGTCGTTCTTCAGGGTTCAGTTTCTTGTTACTAACTTCGGCGCTGTACATAGCGTAAACCTGCATTCTCAATTTCTGCGCTTTGAAATTAAATCGGGTTACTCCGAATGCTGGCGCCGCATGGCGAGAGGGCGCAACTGTTCCATCGGCCAATTCCTCTTGTCCCAATTGGTAATTGTAACGTGTTGATAAGCTAAACTTCTTCGAAATCTTGACTTCCATTCCCGCATTAAAGCCATATACCGTGCCAAAAGAGGCGTTTTGAATGGCGAAAGCTTTGCGCAAAGTCCCTTCGTACAAAACACTATCTTCCCCATTGACCTTAAAAGCTCGTCGGACCATTGCTCCGTCCAAATAGGTATAGAATCCACTTACATCTAATTTTACTCTTTTCTTGAACACTTTGGCAATGTTCAGTTCACCCGTGTATGCATTTTCTGGTCTCAAGCTATTGTTCGGAACGACGACCTCTGTCGAATTGATGTCGAAAAGTTTACCAATATCATCAACGTTTGGTGCACGAAATCCTGTCGAACCATTCACCGCAATACGCAGGGTTTTATTTGGTCTATAAACAAACCCTACATTTCCAGTTAACGATTGATTCTGCAAATTAACCTCATTGAAGTCAAAAGGATAAAAAGCCATATTTCTAGAAAAATCTGAACTCAAACTAAAAAAGTTCAACCGGCTACCTGCTTGTAAAATAAAATTCTCATTCACGTCCCAATTGTAATTCAAAAAGATTCCATATGAACTCCAATTGGAAGTTGGATAACGATCTGCAACGGGAATATTATCGCCTGTAATAATATGTACTGCAGACGCCTCGGAGGTAACCTCATTCAAGACCCCTTCAATTCCATAATAGAATTTATGACGATCAAACTCTTTTTCGAAATCAATATTCAAGGAGTAAGCTGCAACTTGTTCCGCTTGTGTTCTCAAACGATTGGCATTGCTTCCCATAAAATTTCGGTTGATTCTACTTTCCTTAAAAATCTGATGCGCCATGCGAATACTCATATGGTCGAATACTTTTTTATCACCTTTGTGATCAATAGAAAGTTGATTCATCATCCAACCTTGGGGACCATATTTCCAAACTGCGGAAGTGGGTAAATTTTGATCATCCAGCTCAATCAATCGATCGTAACGAGAATAGCTCGAAGTTTCTGAGAAATGAAATGCGTATTGAAAATCCCACCTTTTGTTCGGGGAAAACCTAAGCTTATTCATAAGATTCACTTGTGAATAACCCGTTGGACGTTGAATCATAGGATCATCATTCGGAACAATCAAGTCAACCGTATCTACCCTTTCAACATAAAAACTTCTCAAGTACTCCTCAGGACCGTACTTTCCCATGCGCAAATCATCGTAATCAGAATATGTTATACTCGTGAGAAAAGCCCACTTCTTCCAACCCACATTCCCATCGAAATGGAAGGTGTTTTCATTATTTGCAGTTGAATATCTGGCCAAAGCTTTTCCAGAAACACTCGTTTTATCCGTTGTAGATAAGATTGGCCGCAGGGTTTTAAAGCTCATCACTGCTCCTATTGCATCGCTCCCATAAACAACCGCCCCTGAACCGAAAAACACTTCAGTATTCTCCACTGCAAGTGGATCCAAAGAAATTACATTTTGCAAATTACCTCCTCGAAATATGGCGTTGTTCATACGCACACCATCCACAGCATACAGAAGTCGATTAGTCGAAAACCCTCTTATCATGGGGCTTCCCCCACCTTGTTGACTTTTTTGAATGAACACCTCCCCCGAACTTCCCAACAAATCAGCAGCCGTTTGTGGATTCTGTAAAGCCACTTCTTTGGACGAAATCAAGGTGATTTTGTTTGGAATATCATTTGATGATTGTTCCCAGCGAGTAGCCGAAACCACCAGCTTATCTATTTCCAGTGTAGATGATTGAAGTTTAATGATATTATTGTTTGACTGAATTTCTTTCAAATTGGTGGTAATAGTAACATAGTTAAACGCTCGAATTTCAATACGACTTGCTTCCACCAAATCAGAGATATCTGCAAAGCCTTTTGCATCAGTTCTAACAAGATAGTCAGGGTTCTTTGTGAACAACACGGCCATCTCGATAGGCGTCTCTGTATCTATATCAACGACTTGAACCAAAGTGTTTTTCTGGGCGAAAACTGTCGATGAAATAAGAAAAAGAAAAAGAGTTAGACGTATTTTAAGCATACTTTTTAGCGCAGGTGTAACAAAAATCACGCCAAATATACAGATGCTTTAAGGCCGTCTTTATTCGAAATCAATTCCAAAAGGATTCATGTAAAAACGCTATTTTTCCAGCTTGAAACAAAAATTAATGCCCGAAAATAAAGAAAACAGATTTTTAAAAGTTGAAAAAACGGCTAGACTAACTTGGATTAAAGATGCAAAAAAGAAAAATAGCCACTTACTTATTGCACTCCACGGCTATGGACAATTGTCTACTTATTTCTCAAGAAAATTTGAAGGCTTGGAACAACTCGACTATGACGTTTTGATTCCTGAAGGTTTACATCGTTTTTATTTGCAAGGCAGTTCTGGTCGTGTTGGAGCCTCTTGGATGACCAAAGAAGAACGTGAATTCGACATCGAAGACAATCAAAACTATCTGCATTCGATTTGCGAAAAATATGGCGACGACTATGAAAAAATAGTGCTACTCGGATTTTCCCAGGGCGGTGCCACAGCTGCACGTTATTATTGCGACAACAAAGATTTCTTCAAGGGAATGATTCTCTGGGCAAACGTATTTCCACCTGATATTGACCCATTAAAAGGCTATTTCGAAGGGGAGCACGAATATTTTGTACTGGGAAATGAGGACCCCTACTTCCCAATTGAAAAACAAAAAGAAGTACTAACTTTGCACAGTGAATTAGGATTAAATGTAGTTTCTTTTGAAGGAAAACATGACATTGATAAACAGACGCTACATTCAATTCTCGTTAACATTTAGATAACAGATTTTGGCACAGTTTGTGCAAATCAGTCATTAAAAACTTTAAACATGAAATATTTATTCTTACTTGTTGGACTAATTTCTTTCACAGCTTTCGGTCAAGATGCCAAAGCAACCGCTTTATTGGACAAGGCAACAAAGCACATGAAAACGCAAAAATCATTCTACATTGAGTTCAGCGCAAACATTAAAAACAAAGCTTCAGGAACCAATGAATCTGAAACGGGAAAAGGTTGGGTAAAAGGCGATAAATATTATGCTTCGTACGGAGAAAACACAATCATTTCAAATGGAATGAAGACGTGGACAATCATTAAAACAGAGAAAGCGGTTTATGAAACAGACGCTAGCGATGAAGATGAAGATGCGATTAATCCTAAGAAATTAATGACGATCTGGGAAAATGGATTCAAAAACCGTTATGGTGCAGAAGAAACGATTAACGGAACACCTTGTCACAAAATCTACTTATACCCGAAAAAACCAAGCACAGTAGATTACCACACAGTTGTCTTGTACATCTCGAAATCAAACAGTGAAATGAAACGCGTTATTACGCGTGGAAAAGATGGAACTAAAATGACGTACAACTTGACGAAATTTGAGAGTAATCCTTCTATCAGCGATTCTAAATTCGTGTATGACGCGAAGAAATATCCTGGATATACCTTGATTGAAGACTAATAGGAAATAGAAATAAAACGAGAATCCCTTTTCATTGCGAGAAGGGATTTTTTTTATTTAATAATTCAACAACCCGTCAATCGCCTGCTTCAATTTTTCTTTCGGCAAGAAGTTATCTTCCAACTCGGCAGCAAAAGGAACCGGTGTATCCAAAGAAGCCAATCGGCGAACGGGAGCGTCTAAACTTTCAAAGCAGTTTTCGTTGATCAAGGCAGTGATCTCACCTCCTATTCCACCTGTTAAGCAGTCTTCGTGGACTATAAGCGCTCGACCTGTTTTGCGAACAGAATCAAAAATAGCTTCAGTATCCAAAGGAAGCAAAGTGCGTAAATCGATTACTTCGATGGTTCCTTCTTCGTATTCTTCTATTAAATCAAGCGTCCAGTGAACGCCAAAACCATAGGTAATCACCGTCAATTTATTTCCTTCCGATTTTACTTTGGCTTTTCCAATTTCTATTGTGTATTCTGCTTCGACAACCTCTTCTTTCATGCTTCGGTACAAATTCTTGTGTTCGAAAAACATCACAGGATTTGGATCGTCGATTGATGCCATCAAAAGTCCTTTGGCTTCGCTCG
>CBFIBY010000087.1:0-11465 GCA_965660955.1 Crocinitomicaceae bacterium
ATGGACCTTCATCCACGGTTTAAATTTACGTTGTTTGACTACGTTCGTCGTCATCAAAATAAAGATGAAAAGCTGAACGAAGATCATGGAGAAATCCGCAAAATTGGTAAAGCCAATGCTTGTAAAGATCGGTTCAATTATGAAGCTTCCCGTTACATTGTAGTACACGCCTTCTAACGCCAACAAAAATAATATGGAAGCTTCGAACCAATTGTTTTTGAGAAACTGGGGAACATCAAATTGATAGAGAATTTTGACCAAAAATCGGATAATGTAAAAGGCAAAACTGTACTGAAGCAAGCGAAATGCAAATATTCGATCTTCCTCTGTAAGTCGGAATCCATAGTAATACACCAATATTCCGAGTGAAGCTATGGAAACAAGAACGTAGAGAATATTGAAAGTTCCAAGGACTTTTGTCTTTGAACCGTAAATGGCCAAATTGACCTTTTCTCGAAATTTTCTAATGTCCATTTACTTGATTTTCAATCTCTTCAAGTAACAATTGCTTGTCGATGGCAACAACCCCACTACTTTCACAAACGAGTCCACCTGCCAGATTGGCTATGTTCGCCATTTCAACTTGCGAAAGTCCGGCTGCTAAACAAGCTGTAGAAACGGCTATTACCGTATCACCTGCACCACTGACATCTGAAATATCTCTCAAGTGAGCAGGTAAATGATTGCGTTCTATTCCTTTTTTAACATAAACGCCATGTTCGGAAAGCGTGACAAATGTGATTGTGTTTTCCAATTCAGCTTCTAAGTCAATTACGGCTTGTTCAAACAAATGAAAATCCTCGAAATCAAAATCGACTTTTAAACCTTCTTTTAATTCTTTCAAATTAGGTTTGAACATTGTCACATTTTTGAATGCAAAGAAATTCTCTTTCTTCGGGTCAACAGTTGTGATAACACCGTTTTGATTCGCGAGTTCAACAATTTCACGTATCACTCGCTCGGTCAAAACTCCTTTGTTGTAGTCTTCCAGGATAATTGCATCTAATCCCGCATCAATCGATTTTCGAACGGCTTCAATCAGCGTAATTTCTTCTTTCTCTGTAATGGCATTGGTCTGTTCGTTATCCACACGTAACAAGTGCTGACTATTACCTATGACGCGTGTTTTTATCGTCGTTTTACGATCCGAACTTTCAACTATATTTTGGCTCTTGATGTTTCGTTTTGCGAATAGTCGGTTCAACTTTTCTCCGGCCTCATCTTTGCCGATAACCGAAATGATTTCTGCTTGAACACCCAGGGCGACTAGGTTCAATGCAACATTCGCCGCACCACCCAATCGATCTTCACTTTTCGATAAATTAATAATGGGAACAGGCGCTTCTGGGCTGATACGGGCGACATTCCCCCAAATATATGCATCAATCATTACGTCGCCTACAACGGCAATTTTCAACTGATCGAACTTCGAAAAGGCATCTTTAATCGTCATTTATTTCAATTTACCCAAGGCATCTTTTATGCGAGAGAGTGCCTCGGTTAAAATATCCTCTGAAGTAGCATACGAAAAACGGATACAATTGTTATCTCCAAAGGCTTCGCCGGTAACAACAGCCACAAGTCCCTCGGTCAACAAGTACATCGATAAATCTGTTGCATTATTGATTTTCGTTCCATTATAGGATTTCCCGAAGAAAGAGCTAATGTCAGGGAAAACATAAAACGCACCTTTTGGTAAGTTGGTTTGAACTCCCGGAATTTCCTTCAACAAACGTAAAACCAAGTCCCTTCGATTATTGAATGCCTTTACCATGTCGGTTAAGATTATTGGATCTGCATTCACGGCTGCAATTGCTGCTCGCTGCGTAATGCTGCATGTAGCCGAGGTGAATTGTCCCTGAATTTTATCACAAGCGGCTGCAATTTCTTTTGACGCTCCTATGTATCCCAAGCGCCAACCGGTCATCGCCCAAGCTTTGGATACACCATTCACAGTGACTACTTGATTGAATACTTCCGGGAATTGCGCCAAACTTTCATGGTTTCCTTCAAAACGAATGTGCTCGTAGATCTCATCGCATACAACGGTCAATTGTGGATGCTTGGCGATAACGGCAGCCAATCCAGCCAATTCTTCTTTCGTATACACACTTCCCGTCGGATTGCAGGGCGAAGAAAAAATCATCAATTTCGATTTCGGGGTAATGACCGCTTCCAATTGCTGAGGCGTTATTTTAAAATCCTGATCGATTCCAGCCGAAACTGGAACAGGAACTCCTTCCACAACTTTTACCATTTCGATATACGAAACCCAATAAGGAGCTGGCACCACCACCTCATCACCTGGATTTACCAAAGCGAGAACCACATTAATAATGGACTGCTTCGCTCCTGTCGAAACGACAATGTTTTCTTTCGTGTAGTTTAAACCATTGTCGCGTTGAAATTTATGGGCAATCGCCTCACGCAGATCTTCATAACCTGAAACAGGAGTGTACTTCGAAAAATTCTTTTGAATTCCTTCAATGGCCGCTTCTTTGATGAAATCGGGTGTAAAAAAATCGGGTTCCCCCAGACTTAAAGAAATAACATCTTTCCCTGTACTTTTGAGCTCTCTACTTTTCTTTGACATAGCAATCGTCGCCGATTCTTCCATGCTTAAAACTCTATCCGCTAATTGAATCATGAATTTCACTTAATAATGCAAAAACAAATCTAATCATTCAAGGCGTAGAATCAGTTGAAATCTTCGTTTTTTTATGGGGAAAAGATGTGGAAAATTGGCAATTCAAAAATGATTTTGAAGCATAAAAAAAATTAATTTAGCATTCGTGCGAAAGCAGACCTATGGAAGAGAATAAGTTTATTGATATTCGGAAATTAATCGCCAGTAAAAATCCGAAACTACTGAAGTGGCTGCCAGGATTTGTCATCAACTATCTCAAGCGCATTCTGCATCAAAAAGACATTAACCAATTCATGGCGGATCATCCCGATTCTAGGGATGCCGATTTTTGCGATGATGTAATGCGCTATCTCAATATCAAAGTTGAATTGAACGGGGTTGAAAATTTACCCAAAGAAGGGAAGTTAGTATTAGCCATGAATCATCCTTTGGGCGGAATGGATGCTATTGCCTTAGTTTCTGCACTTCGACATACGCGGACGGATTTGAAATACATTGTGAATGATTTGTTGTTGAACCTGAATAGAATGAATGGTCTATTTCTCGGGGTCAATAAGCATGGTAAAAATACGCAAAGCAAACGCGAACAGATTACGGAATTGTTTTCGAGTGATTACCTCGTTTGTATTTTTCCGGCGGGATTGGTCAGTCGTAAAGTGGATGGTAAGGTAAGGGATTTGGAATGGAAAAAGACTTTCGTGACTCTTTCGAAAGCGCATGATCGAACTATCGTACCCATGCACATTGAAGGTAGATTGAGCAATTTCTTTTATCGTTTGGCGAATTTTCGGACAAAACTTGGTATCAAAGCGAATATTGAAATGCTGTATTTGTCGAATGAATTGTTTAAATTGAGAAACTCGACCATTAAAATGACGATTGGCCAACCTATTCCTGCAAGCGAATTACCCGAGGGAACAGACAAGGAACAAGCCAATTTCATCAAAGAAGAATTGTATAAACTGGGAAGCAAATAGAATGACGGAGCAAAAAATTATTGACCCTATTGACCGAAAAATTCTAAAAAGCGAATTGAACAAAGACCGCTTTTTAAGAACAACCCGAAAGGGTGACAATGAAATTTATTGTGTCAACATTCACAATTCACCAAATGTACTAAAGGAAATTGGTCGATTGCGCGAAGTTACTTTTCGGCAAGCCGGCGGTGGAACAGGTGAAGCAATGGATTTGGACCATTACGATACGGATGAAATTTGCTACGAGCAATTGATTGTTTGGTCGCCGGAAGACCAGGAGATCATTGGCGGATATCGATTTATAGAATGCGCGAATGCTTTGAAAGATTTACCAGAGAAGATTCATCTTTCAACGGCGACTTATTTCAAATTCTCTGAACAGTTTATATCTGATTATTTACCTTTTACCATTGAATTGGGCCGTTCTTGGGTACAACCCAACTACCAGCCGTCTGTAAATCCAAGAAAAGGATTGTTTGCATTAGATAACATTTGGGACGGACTCGGCGCTATTGTAAAAACGAGAAGTCACCTCAAATACTTTTTTGGAAAAGTAACCATGTATCCAACGTACAATGAAGAATGTAGAAATGCGTTATTATACTTCATGCACTTACATTTTCCAGACAAAGAAAAATTAATGGATCCATATCAGCCTCTACATATTGCACATGCTCAAATGCCCTACACGCAATTGTTCAATGGAGAGGATTTCAAAGAAGATTTTGAAACGCTGAACACGTATATTCGTGAGAGAGGCGAATTTATTCCACCATTGGTCAACATCTACATGAATTTATCGCCAACGATGAAAACATTTGGTACGGCCGTTAATCCAGATTTTGGAAACGTTGAAGAAACGGGGATATTGGTGACTTTTGACGATATTTATGAAGAAAAAAAGGAACGACATGTCAATTTCTAAAATTATAATCGCGCTTTGCCTTTTGATTTCTACATCCGTTTTCGGACAGGACGCCTATCAAGTCGCATTTTTGAAATACAACGGTGGAGGCGATTATTATGCGAATCCAACGTCGCTTCCGAATCTAGTCGACTTTTGTAATTCGAATTTAGGCACGAAGATTTCGAAAGATGTTCCTTACGTGGATGTAGCTTCGGCTGATTTGTTCCTTTACCCTTTCTTGCACATGACAGGACATGGAAACGTAGTTTTCTCACAAGCTGAAATTGAAAATTTGCGAACATATTTGATGTCAGGAGGATTTCTTCATATCGATGACAACTATGGAATGGATGAATTCATCCGGGTAGAATTGAAAAAATTATTCCCGAACAAAGAGTTGATTGAGTTACCACCCAATCATCCTATATTCCACATGAAATATGATTTCAACGGGATTCCTAAAATTCACGAACACGACGGAAAACGTGCACAAGCTTTTGCTATAATCGAGAATGGTCGTGTGATTTGTCTCTATACCTACGAAACAGATTTAGGAGACGGTTGGGAAGACGCCGCAGTTCACAACGACCCACCTCAAAAACGTGAAGCCGCTCTTCAAATGGGTGCGAATATTTTGATGTACGCCTTTATGGAGTGAGATTTGAGTTATGAGTGATGAGTTTTCTTGATATTCTACTCTAAAGTGTAGCGACTAAATACATTCTCCATGCTTTCCATGTTCTTACGTGGTTCAAATTTTACGAATTACAAAAAGCGATGAATTATATTCCACAAAAAAACGAACTTCAATTTGAAGCTCGTTTTCCATTCTGTTTAATTTAAGTTTTTAGGTTTACGCAAAGTCTAATGCGATATTATTTTCTTCCATGATCTTGCGCATATTAATCAAAGCATAACGCATCCGACCCAAGGCTGTATTTATACTGATCTCTTTTGCTTCCGCGATGTCTTTGAAGCTCATGTCCTGGAACAAACGCATCAATAAAATCTCTTTTTGCGCTTCTGGCAAGTGGTCGATCAATTGAACGGCTTGTTTTTCCATCTCTTCTTTCGTGATGACATCTTCCACATTCGCATCTTCCATTTTCAGGGTATGAAAAATGTTGTAGTCATCCGATTTAGAAGAACTTTCGGAAATCAATTTGATTTTCTTGTTTCTACGGAAATGATCTATCACCATATTTTGCGCAATACGCAATGCCCATGGCAAGAATTTACCTTCTTCGTTGTAATTACCCAATTTCATCGTTTTGATGATTTTGATAAATACCTCTTGGAATATATCTTCAGCTAATGCTGGATTTTTAATTTTGAGATAGATGGAACGGTAAACGCGATCTTTATGACGTAGCATTAACGTTTCGAATGCTTTCTCACTACCGTTGATATACAGGGATACTAAAACGCTGTCATCTTGTTCTTTTAAAGACATAGTATACATTTTTAACTTGTTATTATTCAGATTCTTAAATCAAGTGTAAAAATGTCTCTATACGCGTTTTTGTTTTGTGTTTGAACTACTAATGTATGACTTTAGCTTTATACTGCCAAATTTATTTAAAATAATACAAGAATTGTTCCAAGTTTTTAGCTCTACTGCCACTGACCCTCAACGAAAAAGGGAGATTAATAAATAATCTCCCTTTTTAAATTAAACTCTAATTCGGTACTTAATTGTCCAAAGTCATCAAACCAAATTTCTCTTTGGTCCGCATCCATGTGTAGATAAGGACTTCCTTGTTCACATAATCCACATTAAACATTTTAGGAATAGCAATAGCATCCACTTCTTCTCTACTGAAGAGTGTGTTTCTGTCGTACTCACCTGTTTCAATATCCATTGAAACTATTGCTACCACATTTTTCTTCTTACGGTAAAGCGTTCCTCTTAGTCTGTCTTTTTGAAGACCAAATTCTCCGTTTTCTTTGTAATTGTCGACGTTATCATTGAAGATAAAAACTAATTTATCTCCATCAACAAAACGACTATAACTACTGAACGGTCCGCCGTCGTTACTTGACGCTTGGTACTTATCTATTTTCTTTATCCAATCAAAGTCACCATCCTTACCTATTTTGAAGGCGATGATGTCGTTGTAGTGATAGACGTATGTCGTTGTCGTACGTCCATTTGCGTCCGTT
Source organism: Crocinitomicaceae bacterium (assembly GCA_965660955.1). GTDB lineage: Bacteria > Bacteroidota > Bacteroidia > Flavobacteriales_D > Crocinitomicaceae > UBA2040. The sequence goes on from CBFIBY010000087.1 coordinate 6,695, forward strand.
CTGGTCCTTACCTCAACATAATATTGTTCTGCCGAACCAATAATACTACCATCTTTCAATACTTCCGTATCTCGCATGATGTATTCATATAATTGAGGCTCACCTTTTCCTTTCGCTGCTCTTTTATCCGCCTTTTCTTTTTGACGGTCCGACCAATCCTGTGTAATGAAGTCTTTCGTAAATGCTTCAAAACCTTCTTGAATTACTTTATTCTTAAAAAAGTCTAGCTGGATATGAAATATTCCTTCAACTCCTCCAACACCTTTTTCACCGTACATTCCTGTAATACTGAAAACTCCATCATTATCGGAACTCATCGTCATAGACTCGACGCGTCTATCGTCCATATCCATTGTATATTGCTCCGCGCCATCCGGTGTAATATGAAAAATATGCATGGCTTTATAGTTCACATAACTTCTAAAAATACCTTTTCTCTCAGAAGGTTCATACTCATTCACCGACAAAAAATAATCTCCAGTATTTGAAATGTAATGTTGGTCGATTGAGGATAAGTTCCCATCAAATGGTAAGTCGAAATCTCCCTCGGAAACAAGATTGATTTCATTATCATACACCTTATAACCGTATTTATCTGACTCTTCTTTTAATCCTGGAATCGTGTATTCGACAGCAAAAAACTCTCCATTTCTAGAAGTAATCACATTAAAACCACCTCGATTCTTCCGTTTCTTCGGCATGTCGAATTTTGCCAATTCAATTGCAATTCCCTTAGGTTCTAAGTCGTCGCTATATTCTTGCATGTAGAATATCTTTTCCGTGCCCACTCTATCTGAGAGGAAAACGACAAATTTTCCATCAATTATTTGAGACCCTTCAAGAATCGCCGAACTACCATTTACTTTCGTAATGATTCGACCGTTTTTTACCATTTTAAAATCCTTGTGGTAAACTACGCGGTATGAAGGTGCTATTCGGCTACCCGTTTGACGAAGTGAATAAAACTCAGACCCACGTATTGGAAGAATATTGTACGCTGCACCTTTTGAGCTTTCAATGTCACCCCATTCTACATTGTAATCTTGAGATTGAGAATAAAAAGAAAAGAACACTAGCAATAGCGCACTATAAATTACATTTTTCATAAAACTATTTGTTTTTATTGTTGATTAAGTTGATGCAAAAATACATGTTATAATTTCAAATTGCGTCAACAAACCTAATTGCTGTAAGAATTGTGCCAAAAACTTTAAGCTCTCCTGATTGTTTTATAGTAACTTTAAAATCTCCAAAAAAAAGCAAGTTCTGGAATGGAAAAATGTATCGAAATAAAGGGCGCAAGAGTCCATAATTTAAAAAGTCTAGACGTCAAAATTCCCCATGGAAAAATGACCGTGGTGACGGGACTTTCTGGCTCAGGAAAATCATCTTTGGCTTTCGATACGTTGTACGCTGAAGGCCAACGTCGCTTTATTGAAAGTTTATCGGCATACGTTCGCCAGTTTCTGGGGAAATTAGATAAACCAGAAACGGACTACATCAAAGGCATTGCTCCAGCTATTGCAATTGAACAAAAAGTAATAACCAGTAATCCGCGATCAACTGTTGGAACAACAACGGAGATATACGATTACATGAAAATTCTTTTTGCTCGCGTTGGTAAAACGTTTGATCCCGATACAGGCGAACAGGTGAAAAAGAACAATGTCCAAGACGTTTTGAACTTGTTGAAAAAGCAAAAACCGACTGAAAAAGCGATGATCCTCGCACCTATTCTTGGCTTTGAAAAATATGGAACGGAAAGACAGTTGAAATTACTTTTCGATCAAGGATATGCTCGCCTTTACCTGAAAGGTGAAACGGTCAACCTTGAAGATGTTCAGAAAAATCCGCCAAAAAACATTACCGAATCTCTTTTATTGATCGACAGAATCGTCTGTCGATTTGAGGAAGAGGATGAAGAGTCCAGGATTGCAGATTCGATTCAGTTGGCCTACGGCGAAGGCGGTGGAGAATGTCGAATTCTTTTTCCGAGTTCAAATAAAACTCATTTTTTCTCCAATAAATTTGAATTGAACGGTAAAATGTTCCAAGAACCGAACGAACATTTTTTCACCTTTAACAATCCGTATGGCGCTTGCCGAACGTGCGAAGGATTCGGACAAGTCATAGGAATTGATGAAAACCTCGTTTTTCCGGATCGTTCCAAGAGCGTATATGACGGTGCTGTTGCATGTTGGAAAGGTGATACCATGGGTGAGTACCTCAACAAATTGGTGATGAACGCCAAAAAATTCGATTTTCCAATTCATCGCGCTGTTGACGATTTAACCGATGCTGAATACCAATTGCTTTGGGATGGAAACCAACATTTCATGGGATTGCACGAATTTTTCAAATTTTTGGAATCGCAGACCTACAAAATACAATACCGCGTGATGCTATCTCGATACCGCGGCAAAACGGACTGCAAAGATTGTCATGGTTCTCGCTTGCGAAAAGACGCGAATTATGTCAAAATCAAAGAAAAATCGATAACAGATATCGTTTTATTGCCCGTTGAAGATGCACTTGTTTTCTTTCAAGGTTTGGATTTGATGAAACAAGATGCCCAGGTGGCAAAACGAATTTTACCTGAAATCATCAGTCGATTATCCTTTTTATGTGAAGTTGGATTGGGATACTTAACATTGAACCGTTCGGCGAATTCACTTTCTGGTGGAGAATCGCAACGTATTAACCTAGCAACATCACTAGGAAGTAACTTGGTTGGCTCAATGTACATTTTAGACGAACCATCCATTGGATTACATCCACGCGATACGGCTCGATTGGTAAAAGTGCTTCAAAATTTACGTGATTTGGGTAACACTGTAATCGTAGTAGAACACGAAGAAGACATAATGAAAGCGGCTGACGAAATATTGGACATAGGTCCAGGTGCTGGTCGATTTGGTGGTGAATTGGTTTTCCAAGGCGATCACAAAGCACTTCTTAAAGCTAAAAATAGTTTAACAGCAGATTACCTCTTGGAAAATGAAAAAATTGAGGTTCCGAAAAAGCGTCGACCAAAAAAGAATGTAATTGAAATTCTCGGCGCACGTAAAAACAATTTGAAAAACATAGATGTTGACATCCCCTTGAATAGCTTGCTCTGTGTTACAGGTGTTAGTGGATCAGGAAAATCAACTTTAATTCGAGACATACTTTATCCGGGAATTCGTGGATTTTTGGGCATTGTTTCCAGCAATCCAAACGGAGCTTACAAATCCATTGGTGGTGACTTAAAGCAAATTAAAACGGCTGAATTCGTTGATCAAAACCCTATTGGGAAATCATCGCGAAGTAACCCAGCCACGTATGTCAAAGCATTCGATGATATTCGAGATTTATTCTCAAGAGTACCCTTGGCGAAAAATCGTGGATACAAACCAGGTTTCTTTTCCTTCAATGTGGATGGCGGTCGTTGTGAAATGTGCGAAGGTGAAGGTGAAATTACGGTGGGTATGCAATTCATGGCAGATGTTCACTTGCCTTGTGATGTTTGCAACGGCTCGCGCTACAAACAAGAAACCTTGGAGGTAGAATTAATGGGTGTAAATATCGCTCAATTGCTTGCGATGGACATTGACGAAGCGGTAGAATTCTTCAAAAAAGGAACCGGTAAAGTCGAAGAAAAAATAGTTCAAAAGTTACAACCTCTATTGGACGTTGGACTCGGTTATTTGCAATTGGGACAATCTTCCAGCACATTGAGTGGCGGAGAAGCACAACGGGTAAAACTAGCATCCTTCTTGGCAAAAGGAACCAACGCAGATACGACACTTTTCATATTTGATGAACCCACAACCGGACTTCATTTTCATGATGTTAAAAAATTGGTCATCGCCTTTAACGCTTTGATTGACAATGGTCATTCAGTGGTAGTCATTGAGCACAACATGGATGTGATCAAATGTGCTGATTACATAATTGATCTTGGTCCTGATGGCGGAAACAAAGGTGGGAATTTGGTTTTCGCTGGAACTCCAGAAGCCTTAGCGAAAGAGAAGAAGAGTTTTACAGGAGGGTATTTGAAGGAGAAACTATAGCGTTTTTTCTTATCTTGTGTGGAGAATTACATGTAAGCTCCAACACAATGAAAATTTTCAAATTCTTTTTTTTATGCCTTTTACTAAATAGTTGCAATTCTGGCAGTGAAAACCAAGATTCAGAACCTCTCTCTAATTTAACGGACAAGGACACCATTCTCGCGGAGGAGAGCGAAAGCCTTACCGACGCCGATGCAAAAATCGCTATCGAATTCGTTAACTCGTATATCGAAAATTGTAATAAAATGAGTGAAGCTGTCGATGTCGTTACTTGGTGCGAAGAAAATCAAAATGTAACAGAAGAATTTAATCTTCAATTGAACAAAATGGTAACAGAAGCATTTGCACAAGACCCGGATTTTGGACTCGGTTATGACCCAATTATTAACGGGCAAGACTATCCTGACCAAGGATTTGAACTTCAGTCTTTTGAAACCAGATCAGGCAAAGTTGTACTAAAAGGCATTGGAATGGAATCACAAATCACCACAGTTAAACTCCTTCGGCAAAATGGAAAAGTACGTGTTGATGGATGCGGAGCTATCAACCTTCCAAAAGATTTTTAATTCTATGAAACTCGATTTTTCTCAAAACATCATCCTAGAAAATGACCGAGTTCTTCTCACGCCTTTGGAAGAGAAAGACTTCGATATTCTCCTGCCGTTTTCATTGAAGGAACCTACGTTGTGGAAATATTCATTGCTTCCAGCTGATGGAGA
>CBFIBY010000088.1:0-11397 GCA_965660955.1 Crocinitomicaceae bacterium
CGCTATTCGGAGGCCAAGGCGGCATACGATCTTGATTTACAGCGTCATATATTGCTCCAGCCATTGGACTCACTTCCGTGTAATTAACCAATGAAAAGGGTGCTATTCCGTTTGGATTGTGGCAAGTCGCACATTTCTCGTAGAAAATATTCGCTACATCGCTACTCCACGTTTGACCGAAAGAGTGAAAGGATAAACAAATGAAAAGGATTGAATAAAGAAATCGCATATGTTTTGGTTTAATTCGCTATTGTCGAGAAATATACGTCAATTTTTCGAAATAGTTGCACTTGCAATGGTCGTGCCATTAATGTTGTTATTAATTTAACACGAAGTCGAAGAAGCATTCAGATTTATTACATTTGGCTCACTTAGATTTAAAAAAGGGATGGAAATTACAAAAGAGGTAGAGGAGAAATTAAAATTACTCAATGAGAAGTATGCGGCAAATGGTCAAGACGTATTGGCGTATTTGGACGGTTTACTGTATCAAGATTATGTCAAATATTGGGATTATATCGAGCTTGACACCTTATTAAGTCTGCAAAAACCCCGCACCAACTTCGACGATGAAGAGATTTTCATAATTTACCATCAGATCACCGAATTGTATTTCAAATTGTGCTTGAATGAGTTGGAATTGATTTCCAAGAAAGAGAGCTTAAAAGGGGATTTCTTTTTGGAACGTTTGCAAAGAGTAACGCGTTATTTTGGTGCATTGATTGATAGTTTTGAAATTATGTCGAAAGGAATGGACAACAAAGAGTTCATGAAATTTCGAATGGCGCTTTTGCCAGCAAGTGGATTCCAGTCGGCCCAGTACCGTTTGATTGAATTTCATTGTACAGATTTAAAGAATTTGGTTCATGTTGATCAACGTGAATCTTTAGCGAACGAAACGGATTTAGACACGCTTTATGAAAACGTCTATTGGAAAGAAGGTGCGAAAGATGTTGCGACGAAGAAAAAGACGCTAACCTTAATCCAATTTGAGGAACAATACGAAGAGACTTTTTTGAAATACACCAAAAATCGAGCGGCGGATAATTTGTGGCAATGTTATTTGAAACTTACCGATGAAGAACAAAATAATCCCGCGATTATCGAAGAATTAAAGAAACTGGATCAAGCCGTAAATGTCAACTGGCCCTTATCACATTACAAAAGTGCGGTTCGATATTTACAAATGAAAGAAGGCGACGTAAACGCAACGGGCGGAACAAATTGGCAGAAATATTTGCCACCGAGGTTCCAAAAAAGAGTATTCTTTCCATCAATTTGGACGGATGCTGACATGGAAGTTTGGGGGAAATCTTGGGTGGAAGAGGCTTTGGATCGTCCTTCGGACTGATGGATATTTTGATTTAAACTCATCACTCATCACTCATCACAATAATCTAAAACTTTCCCGCCGTCTAATATCAACTCTCCACCTTCTTCAACAGTTATTTCTTTGTTTCTATACATTTGGACAATTCCGTTTATGGTCAGCGTAACACCCGCTTTCACCAAAACATGGTCGCATTGAATTCGATTTTCATCCCAAACGGTATCTGTTGAAATGATGTCTTGATGCGTGTTGGGAACTTCAAAACCTACATTTGTTTTCCAAAGTCCTCGTCCATACGTAGAGGCGTACAAAACATTGTTGCAATAGTCATATTTCAATCCGGTGATTTCCACTTTCGGTAATTGATTGTTAAACGGAAGCCACGTATCCATGTCATTCGTTCGGTAAAAAATTCCATAAACCGTTGCGCAAAAAAGCAATCCATTATCACTTTCTACGGTTATGATTTCATCAACAGGAACTTCAGGTAAACCTTGAGAAAAATCGATGAAATTGTAACCACCATCTTCCGATTTAATTACGCGAAAACGTCCTGGTTTTGGACTACCATTTTGGGTGTACGTCCCACCAATTCCACAATAAACTATACGCCAATTATCCGGGTCAACGGCAATAGATTTGATGTAATTCCAGTGCAATTTTTGATTCAGGCTTTCTTTTGTCCCGAAGGATTTAATGGTTGATGTTTTTAAGCTCGTCCAGGTCAAACCATCATCAACGGAGCGGTGCAATTTCAAGTCTCCATCATCAGGACGAGTAGTCGCCGCGTAGATAAATTTTGGATCTCTTGCACATATTGCTACAGCACCTATATCACTTGTCACATCAGGAATGGTTGAAATTTCGGATACGTTTTCACCTCGATTCAGGGCAATTTTTCCACTACGTAATCCACGAGCAAAGCGATCGGGATAATGATGATAGGTGATGAAATACCCGCCCAAATAACAACCGCCTCGACCGAAATTGCTCTGCACAATGGGATGAACGCGCTCATCCTTGTCTACTATTCCTGAGTATGCATTTTCGCCCACCATTTCATCTGGATACAATTTTTGAATCATGGCTGCAGAACCTTCCCAAATGAAATGTTCGGAAAATGTCCCATCGACATCGCGGTAGAACATGGGGCCATCTTGATAAGCAAAAACGATTCGACCTGTTCCTTCATGCACATCGAAAGCGTGTAAAAGGTTAATCGACAAATCTCCGTTGGCATTAGTGATGGTTGGTTTTTTGGCAAGCCCATTTTCAACGATTCCAACTCCGCCATCATGACCCAATGCAATGAAATCTTTTCCTTTAATGGAAATAATGTGAGATGAACGGTAATCGTCATGATGTCCAGGGTTCAGCGAATCCTTATGAATCAAAGTAGATTTCTTCGTTTTCAAATTGTACTGTTTCATCAATCCCACTTGTCCCCAATAGACGATGTTTGGGTTGTTTAACGAAGCAATCAATTCGTTCTTCCACCAATGTCCGACGGGGAAATGAAGGTAATCGAGTTGTACATAAGTCTCTCCACCATTTGTCGTGCGATATGTTCGTTTGGCTTGTTTCGATTCATATTGGAAATAATGAATGTCTTTCGCCTTATTGGAAAAATCCATGAAGAAGATTTTATCGCTTGGCGCGTTTTTGTATTCATCGGCCAGGTTTTTCGACCAAATAGAAAACCGCACTTTGCTTTTTCTTTTCGAAATTAAAAAAGACATTTCGTGCAAAAAAGCTTCCGCATCCCACCGCGCCTTTGAAATCAAACTAATCGAATTTTTTTTGACCAACAGCTTGAACATTTCATTTGCCCGATAGTTTACATCGCTTGGTGAACCGATAATTTTCCATTTTTCACCTCCATCAATGCTGTAGTATACATCTTTTTTGGAGCAAGCAAAGAGCAAATCGGGAATAGAAGGGTGATAATCAACCCAACGAAAAGTAGGAAGATCTTGTTCAGTTTCTTTCCAGGTCTGACCAAAATCATCGCTGTAAATTACCGTTCCTTTTATCTTTTCATATCCCGTGATGGCAACAACTCGTTTGGATTTGGGCAACACTATCATCGTCCGACAGCCAATCACCGGCGTTTTCATACTGTCCGTCACACAATACCAATGATCGCCTCCATTTTCCGTCCGAAAAAGACCCGAAGTTCGCGTAGCAATGAGCATTTCTTGGGTGTTGTCTTCGTTCACGCAAATTGCATCCACCCATCCGCGGAAAGTTTGTCCGTTAAAGTTGGGGGTGAGTGGGCCGTCTTGTTGCCAATTGGAAATGGGGTTTTCTTGTGCCCGAATTGGGTTCAGTATCAAAACAAAAAAAAGAAAAATCAATTTTTCCATACTTATTTGCAAGCTACAAGTTAAAATCGAATTTTGAAAATTCAGATATAGGAACGATCTTCTGGACTCCACTCTGGCTGTCGAAAGGCAGGTCAAACAATTTTTTCTACTGTAGGATACGCTTCAGATGCATATATTTTTGAATGCAGCTATTTAAGGGAAGCTTACCCAGCGGCCACCAATAGGTTAGTCACCACTACGAATTTAAATTATTTGAGATTGATCTATACTATTTTTATTTTTTCGCTGAACCATCACAGGGCATATTTGTGATAAGAGAATTAATACATTTATAGACAAGTAGCTTAAATTTATCAATTCATAAGGAATAAATAAAAAATTGCCGTATTTTAGATAAAAATCAAACATGGTCGACTTTAAAAAATACATTGTACTTGATCCCAACAAAAGATTCGGGAAACCCATTTTGTTAGGCACACGAATTTCTGTTTATGATGTTTTGAATTGGCTTGCAAATGGTATGACTAAAGAAGAAATCCTCTTAGACTTTCCCGAATTGAATGAGAATCAAATTAATGCTTGCTTGTCTTTTGCGGCAAATAGAGAAAATAGAATAAGGGTTGCTTCGTGAAATTGTTGTTCGACCAAAATATTTCTTTTAGAATTATCCAGAAACTACAATCTGATTTTCCAAATTCCAGTCAAGTACGCGAATTGAACTTGGAAGATACTTCCGATATCGACATCTGGTCTTATGCAAAAGAGAATGGGTTCACCATAGTTACCTTTGATACAGATTTTGCTGATATTGCAAATATAAAGGGGTGTCCTCCGAAAATTATTTGGTTAAGGACAGGCAATCTAACGACTAGCAATATTGTCAAAATTCTGCGTAAGCATCAAATTGTATTACGGGAATTTATTCAAGGCGCAGATTATAAAGACATTGCTTGTTTAGAAATTCAATAAGAAATATTGCATTAACTGGATCAAAGCTTCTTCTGTTAGATCTAATAAACCAAGACCTTCTCCACTTCCAACTCACGATCACCATCACGCAAAACAGCTTGATAGACACCCGCTGCAAAAGGCACCCTTCGACAGGCGCAGATTACCGAAACTTAGATTACAAGGATCTTTTCCATTTCCAATTCCTTACTACCGTTTCGAAGTACAACTTGATATACCCCTGATGAGAAGGGTATTTCAATAATATTCGTGCTTTTACTTTGCTGAATAGCATGCTCCATCACCAACTTCCCTTGCGCATCATAAAACGCCAACCAGCAGTTATTCGAAGGTAAAACTCCAACATAAACCGCTATGCTTTCCCCACTTTGCACAGGGTTGGGACCCAAAGCCATGTAATTCACAATATTTGGGTTCACAGGCGGTTCGGGTGCATTGTATTTTGAAACGTAAACGCTTGTAATAATAGTATCATTTACCCCATTGCAACCATAGGCAATGAGCTTTACTTCGTACGTTCCTGAATCGCTATACTGATGAAAAACCGAATCTAGGTTTTCTCCTGTGGAGAGTGTAGTTCCATCTCCAAAGTTCCACAAGTAACTACCACCCATAAGGCTAGTATTGGTAAATTGAACCCCCAAACTGTCATTGTTTTCAGCTGTAAAACCAGCCTGTGGGTCATCCAAAAAACCCAGGCAGTTGGTTTTGAGGACATAGCCGAGTTGCCCTGGGGCGCCAGCTTGAAGGGAGTCAAAGTTTTCAACTTGACCTACAAAAATATATCCTCCGTCCAACGTGCTTTCAGCATCATGAATACTATACAAAGGATCATTAAAATAGTCTATGTCAAAATAAACATAATCTCTATTCCAAATAATGGCTCCAGTGCTTTGTTTTCGTTTAGAAATACGCACGGCATCATAATTTTTTTGATTAGGTGTACCTTCATCAGTAACCCTAAGATAAGCCGCCGCGGATACAAAAGAAGAATCAACGTCCTCGACCACAAATTTCTCTATACATCCATAAGAACTAAGTGTTGAACTTAAGTATGAATAGAGTGTATCCTTCCACACCACATTGAAATTAGAATCCAAACGAGCAACTGAAGGACGGACAGCATGATAGGGTTGAGGTATTGTTGTATTGGTGTACAGTGTGTCGGATTCTGTATAGGAAATCAGCAAGTCTTTTTCGTTGTTGATGAAGGTGGCGCCGTAACTGGGAGTGCTCCAAGGGGTGTCGTGGAGCTGTTTAGTTGAAACAATACTCCCGTTAAATTCATTTATGGTGAAAAAGAGGAGCTTGCAATATTGCGAATTAAAGTTGCTGTTGTTGAAAAAGTTTTGAGCGATTAACAGAAGCTCTCCGTTGAGTTTTTGAAGTAGATTAACTTGCCCTTGTACAGGACCTGTTGTGGAAGGCAAACTTATCTTTTTTAGCCAGATTATGCTACCTGTTATTTGCGAATACTTAATCAGCAGAATACCATTGTTGTTGGGCAAATTGTTAATAGTATCCATACTAGATAAGTACGAATAATTGCTCAAGGTATAATAAGTAGAGTCTGAATTAGAAATTAAAGCACGCCCCGTATCAAAATATTTTAAAAAATTATTGGATAGGGTATCTGAAAAATTTGCTTGACCAAATCCTTGGGTTTGTTTCCAAGTTAAAAGGGTATGGAACCACAGTTCATTGAGATTTTTCTTTACCGTAGAATAATGTAAAAGATGTTGTCCAAAAATATTGGTATCTAGATTCGTATAGCTATAGCCCGTCTTATGTAAAAAAATGGAATCGTAATAATTGTCAATATTAATTGTTGCTCCATTTTCATTCAGCATAGTCATAGTTGGGTAAAATCGTTCAATTCCTTTACCGACAGAACCAGATAAAAGATAAGAACCATCTATTTGAATGGCAACATCATTAAAAAATACATTGGTATCGTTTAAATTATAGACTTTATGAAAGCCTAAATTTTGACCAAACCCCATCAGAGGAATACAGAAAAAAAAGACAACTATAATTTTTAGACAATTCATTACACTAGTAAAAACGGAGTGGCAACCAAATAGTTGGTTACCACTCCAAATTTACAACATTATTGCGTTTAGTTCTTAATTACTCGAATGATCTGGTTTTCACCTGAAACGCTCCAAATTTTAACAATGTAGATTCCAGATTGGGCGTTTAGGATGCCGATCTCCTTGGTTGATTCATTGATATCATGTTGATCAAAAGCGATTACTTTCCCCTGAAGATCGAATACTTCAATTTTTGCAATTGTTCCTTTCGCCAATTCCTTAATTTGGAAGGTTCCGTCATTAGGGTTTGGGTAAAGGACGAAATGACCACGATGATTAACCCCTGAGCTTGAATTATGCTGTTCTTCACCAGACGCTCTGCCAATAGCGGCCAAGTTCAAGGGATCTTTTTCTATGCATAGACCCGCATAAAAACAAAGGATGTTGGACGCTTGTTGACTCGCTCTACCTTTGTAATTGTCTCGGGCATTTTCGAAAAAAGTTATTTCATTTCTATTGCAAGCTAACTTATTTCGTTCAGGAATAAAAATTCAATTTAGTGAATCCAACTATCCTTTTCCTGCACTAACATAACCGACTTCGGATCAAAAACAGGCTGTACATCCATAAACGGATAAACCACCCGCGACAAATACAGCCCTTGCGGTGGAGCGGAAATCGGCAATTGATCTTCTTCCAATTCGTTTTTCAGGGCTTTTTCAAATTCTTCAAGCGGTATTTCGCCAGAACCGCCGAGCAAGATACGCGCCATCAAATTTCGGATCATACCGCGCAAGAAACGATCGGCGGTAATTTCGAGGCAAAATTGAGTGTTATCGCTGTTTCTGAGCAAGTTAGCGTTCGACAATTTGCAAATTGTCGACGGATGGGCATCGGGTGTTTTACAGAACGCTAAGAAATCTGAATACTGTGGGATGAGGTCTGCCGCTGCTTTCATTTTGTCGAAATCGAGTTCCGTTTCCTGGTGCAATGTAGAACGCATGGACAAATGCGCCATTTTTTTTGTGTGAATGAAATACTGGTAGCTTCTTTCGGTTGCGTGATATCGGGCGTGATCCGTTAGTTTGCATGGAATGATTTCGTGTATGCTGATGTCATCGGGGAGTACTTTGTTCATCCGAAAAACGAGGTCAAAGTCCCATTCTTGCTTGGTTTGAAACTGCGCGAAATATTGACTGGCGTGCACACCAGCATCCGTGCGACCGCATCCATAAATGGTGAGTTCTTCCTTGAAAATTTTGGAAAGTGCAGTTTCGATGGTTTCCTGCACGCTTTTCACCTCAGGCTGTCGTTGCCACCCGCGATAGTTGGTTCCCACATAACTCAGATGTAAGAAATAGCGTTTCATTGTATGGCTTTAAGGAAGAGCGACATGTCTTCAAATTCGAAATCGGCCAAAGCGATTTTTGGGTTCACTTCATGGGTTTTTTCAGGAATTGCCACTACGGTCATCCGAGCGGCTTTTCCAGCAATGATGCCTGTAACAGAATCTTCAATGACTAAACAATCTGTGGCTTTTACGCCTAGATTTTCGGCCACAGTGATGTATACTGCGGGATGAGGTTTGCCGTATTTTTCATCTTCCGCAGAGTGAACGAAATCGAAAGCATCGTTGAGTTTTAGGGAATTCAGAACGGCTTCAATCAAAACGGTAAATGAAGAGGTTCCTAGACCAATTTTAAACCCCTTTTCTTTTAGAAATTTGATTGTGTCGAGTACGCCAGGCAGCGGTTCGCCATTTTCATGAATCAGTCGAACCATTTCACTCATGATTTGCGTTTCAACTTCTTTCACTGAATAATCCTTCCATGGAGAAACGCCGTACCAATATTCAATCACTTCGTCGATGCGCAAGCCAACCGTTTTTTGAAAATCTTTCTTCGTTAAGTGACAACCAATATTATCAAAGACCTTTTGCATCCCAATTTTCCACAACGGTTCTGAATCAATAAGAACGCCGTCCATATCAAAAACCACCGCTTTGTATTGCTTCAAGTCTATCATTTACGCTTCTTGTATTTTTTGTTTTTCGGAAAAGTTACTTCGTAGATATATCCACCACCAAGTCCCATGGCTTGTTCATCTGCGACATAAATCTCGCCTTTGGAATTCACCGCAACACTTTCTTTTTGAGTAATGGGCTTGAGGTAGACCCAAAAAATGAATCGAAGTTGACCTTTTTCAATTTTGTATTTCGCCAATCGATTGTAGGTAAGCACGTAGCAGATTCCGTCCACAATGTCCACAGCTGTAATGGCATCTTGCCACCAGCCATTTTTTCCCAGATACAATTTCCCGATGAAATTGGCTTTTTGTTTGTCGTCTTTCAGGTCGATTGAATACACATGACTGTTGCCATCAAATGGCTCTGTTCGCGATTTTGTTAAGAGATAAAGGGAGTCGTTATAGAAGGCCATTGCTTCGCAATCGTAATGTAAGTCTTTGTTTTTTGGCGGAAATTTGTCTTGATCTTCGTAGCGGAATTTTATTTTTTTCGAATCGACTTTGTCTTTTTTCATGGCGTCATCTAGTTTCACCACATAGATACACAAGTCGTCTCGTTTGTTGAGATTATTACCAAAATCACCGATGTAAATTTTGTTTTTTCCATCAAAAGCAATGTCTTCCCAATCGACATTGGTGGCATCTTTGACCCGAACTTCGTGTTTAATTTCACCTTTAATAGTGATGAAATAGAGTGTTGGAGAATGTCCACCATCATTGTGTCCCACCATCAAATCATCGGTGACAAAAACGAGCCCAGAAAGTTCTTTGAGTTTCTTGGGCAATTCACCGACTGCCTCTTGCGCAAAAATGAAGGTGGGAAGAAAAAGAAGGAGGAGTAAACGCATCATTTTTTGAAAATTCGTACGATTTCTATTCTTCTATCACTGACTTCTTCGATAGAAATGGAGAATTTTTCCAATTCTAGTATATCGCCTGTTTCGGGAATGGATTCTAAATGATGGATAACTAATCCACCAAGCGTGTCATAATCATCTGATTCGGGAATGCCGACATTGTAATTATCATTCAAATAATCGATATCCGCTCGAGCTGAAAAACGCCATTCATTTTCGTCAATTTCTTCTTCAATCCATTCTTCTGTGTCATGTTCATCTTCGATTTCACCAAAAATTTCTTCAATGACATCTTCAATCGTTATAATTCCAGAAGTTCCACCGTACTCATCCACCACCACAGCGATATTTCCGGATTGTGCAGTGAACATCTCTAGTAACTCTTTCCCAGGAATGGCTTCAGGAACAAAGGCCAAAGGCATCAAAACTTGGGTGATACTTGTCGGTAGTTTAAACATTTCACGAGAATGGACATATCCGATGACATTATCAATACTATCGCGGTAGATCAGTATTTTAGAGTAACCCGTTTGAACAAATAGCTTGTGTAGCACATTGATTTCCTCTTCCACAGAAAGGGCTGTTATCTCAGGACGAGGAATCATACAATCCCGGGCTTTTAAACTTGAGAAATCCAGTGCGTTTTGCAGGATTTGCATTTCGTTTCCGAAATCTTCTTCCTCGTTTAATCGCTCATTGATGTCTTGTACGTAATGCTCTAAATCTACTTTTGAGAATACTTTTTCTTCCGAGTCACCGTCGCTATTTACTAATTTCAAAACCAAATTACTAAGGAATAGTACGATTTGAGTTGGAATAAACAACAAACCATAAATCATTGCCATTGGGACTGCGGCTAATCTTAAGAAGGAATTCGGGTTGATTTGAACCAAGGCTTTTGGTATAAATTCAGCAATGATCAAAACGAGAATAGTTGAAATGATGGTTTGAAGAAGTAAGATCAAACCTTCGGATGTAATGCCCCAATTGATTAAAATGGGATTAAGCACGATTGCTGCGGAAATACCGAATAAAACCAGGACGAAGTTGTTGCCTAAAAGCAACATGGCAATAAAACGAGATTCATTTTTATAGAATCCACCGAGTATTTTTCCGACGGTAGTTCCTTTTGAGCGGTCCAATTCCACTTTCAAACGATTGGACGAAATAAATGCTATTTCCATGCCTGAGAAAAAGGCAGAAAGAAGCAGGGTAATTAGAATAATCAGAAAAGAGGTGTCCATTTAACTATGGATGAAGATAATCAATTTTTGTCTGTAACGACATCAAAACCAATGTCTTTTCGGTAATTCGAATTTTCAAAATCGATTTGCTTAACGGATTCATACGACTTGTCTAACGCCGCTTGCAGGTTTTTCCCGTAAGAAGTTACAGCAAGAACACGTCCGCCTGAAGAAGTCACAGCAGGTCCATCTGCTTTCGTACCGGCGTGAAATACGATAGATTCTGCGATAGCGTTTAGTCCGTATATCTGTTTCCCTTTTTCATAGGCTTCTGGATAACCACCCGACACCATCATGACAGTAGCGGCACATCTTTGGTCGAATTGAACATCCCGTTCAGAAAGCGTATTGGATTGAACGCCTTCAAACAAATCAAGAATATCTGATTTCAATCGCGGCATAACCACCTCCGTTTCTGGATCACCCATTCGGCAATTGTATTCAATCACAAACGGTTCACCTTTCACATTAATCAATCCGAAAAAGATAAATCCTTTGTATGGAATTCCTTCGGCACGAAGTCCTTTCACCGTAGGTATGATGATTTGGTTTTTTATTTTGTCCATGTAGCCAGCATCCGCAAATGGCACGGGAGAAATCGCTCCCATTCCA
>CBFIBY010000089.1:0-4841 GCA_965660955.1 Crocinitomicaceae bacterium
CACATCCATATTCTCATAGGCATGCATCCTGATCAATCCGCTTCAGATTTAATGAAAATAGTCAAATCAATTCATCTAGATGGATTAATGAAAATGCCTTGACTAAATCTAAATTCGAATGGCAAAGTGGTTTCGGGGCATTCACCTATTCACTGACACATGTGCAAAATGTCATCAATTATATTCACAACCAAAAAGAGCACCACACAAGAAAAACATTCAAAGAAGAATATCAAAAATTTTTAATCGAAAATGAAATTCAATTCGATCCAAAATATATTTTTAAAGACCCAGAGTAATTTGTATATAGTGTCGTCCCTCTGGGACTTAAAATCGGTTATCCTGCTTTTTCAAGCAAGATATCGTCCTTACAGGACATCAGACTCTTTTTAAAATCCCCTTTCAGAAGGCACACTCCTTTGTGTCTCATCAGAACGTCATTAAATTTCAAATCTTTAATTAACTTTGCTCCTCAAATTTGAATCAAGAAATACTATGAATTACGATATTATTGTTGTTGGAAGTGGACCCGGAGGATATGTTACTGCAATTCGTGCGTCTCAACTAGGTTTAAAAACAGCCGTTGTAGAAAAAGAAAGTCTAGGTGGTGTTTGTTTAAATTGGGGATGTATTCCTACGAAAGCTTTATTAAAAAGCGCAAACGTATTTGAATATATCAACCATGCTGCTGATTACGGAATATCTGTAAAAGATGCCAAAGCCGATTTTGATGGAATGGTAAGTCGTAGTCGTGGTGTTGCTGAAGGGATGAGCAAAGGTGTTCAATTCTTGATGAAAAAGAACAAGATCGACGTTCTAATGGGAACAGGTGTTGTTAAAAAAGGAAAGAAAGTTGACGTAACTGACGACAAAGGAAAGACAACTGAATACACCGCCGACAAAGGTTTGATCATCGCGACAGGCGCTCGAAGCCGTCAATTAGCCAACTTACCACAAGATGGAAAGAAAGTAATTGGCTATCGTGAAGCTATGACGTTAAAAACACAGCCAAAGAAAATGGTGGTCGTTGGATCAGGAGCTATCGGTGTTGAGTTTGCTTACTTCTACAATTCTATTGGAACGGAAGTAACAATAGTTGAATACTTGGATAAAATTGTTCCCGTTGAAGATGCTGACGTGTCGAAACAACTAGAAAAATCCTTTAAGAAATCTGGAATCAAAGTGATGACGAGTTCATCAGTAGAATCTGTTGACACAAAAGGTAAAGGGTGCAAAGTAAAAGTTAAAACAGAGAAAGGCGAAGAAACAATTGATTGTGATATTGTTCTTTCTGCTGTTGGAATTGAAGCAAATATTGCCAACATCGGTTTAGAAGATGTAGGTATTGTAACAGACAAAGGAAGAATTTTAGTGAACGATTTTTTCCAAACAAATATCCCAGGATACTATGCCATTGGAGATGTAATTCCTGGACCAGCTTTGGCACACGTTGCGTCTGCCGAGGGAATCATTTGTGTAGAGAAAATTGCTGGACACGAGCCTGATCCATTGGATTATGGAAACATCCCAGGATGTACGTACTGCTCACCGGAAATTTCTTCTGTGGGAATGACGGAAGCGCAAGCGAAAGACAAAGGATTGAAAATCAAAGTGGGTAAATTCCCTTTCTCAGCTTCAGGTAAAGCAAGTGCTGCTGGGGCGAAAGACGGATTTGTGAAATTGATCTTCGACGAACAATACGGAGAATTATTGGGAGCACACATGATCGGTGCGAACGTTACCGAAATGATTGCCGAAATTGTTGCGATTCGCAAGTTGGAAACAACAGGACACGAATTGATCAAAACAGTTCATCCACATCCAACAATGTCGGAAGCAGTAATGGAAGCAGCTGCAGCAGCCTATGGAGAGGTGATTCATTTGTAAGAAATACAAAACATATATTAAGCCGAATTTCTGAAGAGAGATTCGGCTTTTTTGTATCTTGTAACCAAATGTCCGTTCAAGACATTAAACCAACAACAAATCATTCACTATGAAGAAATACATATTTCCGTTCCTTTTTCTGATTTTTGGGATTTCAGGATATGCCCAAAATTCGAACAGCCCAAAAATTGACCAATACGAAATTGAATCGGAGATATATTCTGGAACAAGATACGTTTCCGTTTCAACACCCGTTGGTTATAATCCAGAAGACAAAAACACGAAATATTTAGTTGCCTATCTTTTCGATGGACAATTCACACCTTATTTCAATATGGTCAGCTCTACAATACAATACTATTCACAAATTGGTGATGGTGTACCGATGATTGTTATCAGCATTCACACAAGCCATCGATCCATTGAATTCACACCTTTACCTAAGCACGAAAAAACAACGAAAGGATGGAATGGAAAATGTGGTGAAGCTGCTTCGCTCACCAAGTTTATCAAAGAAGAGGTGATTCCTCAAGTTGAAAGCAAATACAACATTTTACCATATCGTCTGGGTATTGGGCATTCGCTTGGTGGTACATATGTCATGACGGAACTGTTCAATGATGAAAGCTTATTCAAAGGCGTAATCGCCGTAAGTCCAAATATGGTATATGACGAAGAGCACGTGGTCGAGCAGGGGATGAATTATTTTAAGAAGAACCCAAATTCAAGCGTATTCGTGTATTGTTCCGCAGGTGACCAAGGAAAGATGGAAAATAACTTTCGATGGAGTTTGGAAAAACTGAACGAAGATGCCAAAATCAATGGACCCCAAAATATGATTTGGGAATACGAGTTTCTTCCAGACGATACACATATGAGCACTTTCCTCCCTACGTTTGATAATGGTTATCTGAAATTTTCTAAAAAATGGATGCTAACCGAAGCCCAAAGTGACGAAATAGCCCAGAGAAATGACCCGGTAAAAGGATTTCATCAATTTTATGCAGACCTTTCAAAATTCGCCAGTTTTGAGTTTTCTCCGACGAATGATGATTATAATAACTTTGCCTATACCTTGGATTATTTTAAAAAACATGCAGAAGCCATTTCAATTCTCGATGAAGCCATTCTTTTGTTTCCAGAAGATGCTAATTTACATGACTCTCGCGGAGAAATGTATGAAAAGTCAGGAAAAGAAAAAGAAGCCCATGCGTGCTACAACAAGGCCATTGAAATTCTTGAGTCGAATAAAGAAAAATTCGATGAAGAGGATTATGAATATTTTTATGAAATATTCAAAACCAATGCAGACCGAACAGCAATCGAATAAGTTGGGATACTCTGATTTAATGGATATTTGAGGCTTGACTTGCTAATAATCTCTATTTTTGAATTTTATTATCAATTTTAGAAAATGCACGCTCGTCAGAAATTTGTTCTTATCTCTATTTTAGTCCTCATTGCAATCGCCATTACCTACTTTTTTTGGCAACCCATAATCTGGAGTCTCATTTTAATCGTGCCAATTATTCTACTTGGAGTGTACGATATGTTTCAGAAGAAACATGCCATTCGTCGTAACTTTCCCGTAATTGGAAATATGCGCTATTTACTGGAAGGCATTCGTCCGGAGATTATGCAATACTTTGTGGAAACGGATATGGAAGGTAGACCTTTTAATCGCCTCATAAGAACGATGGTGTATGAGAGAGCTAAAGACCTTAGCGATACCACTCCATTCGGAACACAAAAGAACGTCAACGCGGTAGGTTATGAATGGATGAATCACTCCATCTATGCAAAAAAACATACCGACGAAATTCAAGATCAACGTGTCACTATCGGAGGAAAGGACTGTAAACAGCCTTATTCAGCCAGTATTTTGAATATTTCAGCGATGAGTTTTGGTTCTCTAAGTGAAAATGCGGTTCAAGCCATGAACAAAGGAGCGAAAAAAGGTGATTTCGCACAAAACACGGGTGAAGGAGGTGTGAGTCCACATCACTTGAAACACGGAGGTGATTTAATATGGCAAATTGGTACGGGATATTTTGGTTGTCGTGCCGATGATGGAAATTTCTCACCTGAGAAATACAAAAAAACAGTTTCCCATGACCATGTAAAAATGGTCGAATTAAAGCTCTCACAAGGGGCGAAACCCGGTCATGGTGGAATTCTCCCTGCGAAGAAAAACACGGAAGAAATTGCAGCTATTCGAGGCGTAAAACCCAATACCACTGTGTATTCACCTCCAGGTCATCATGCTTTTGACGATGCTTTGGGATTGATGCAATTCATCAAACAACTTCGAGATTTATCAGGCGGAAAGCCCGTTGGATTTAAATTGTGCGTAGGTAAGAAAAGTGAATTTACGGACATATGCGAAGCTATGATAAAGACAGGCATAACTCCTGATTTCATTTCTGTTGACGGTGGCGAAGGTGGCACAGGTGCTGCACCGCTTGAATTTTCGAATTCACTAGGTTCACCACTTGCAGACGGACTTGTTTTTGTTCATGACACACTATTAGCTTACGACTTAAGAAAAGACATCAAGATCATCGCTTCAGGAAAAATCGTAAGTGGATTCCATATGGCGAGAGCTCTTTCTCTTGGAGCTGATTTGTGTAATAGCGCTCGAGCTATGATGATGGCAGTTGGATGTATCCAAGCGTTGCTTTGTGATGCAAATACATGTCCGACAGGTGTTGCTACTCAAAACAAACAATTGATGCATGGGTTGGATGTGCCTGACAAAGCCGCTCGTGTGGCCAGTTACCACAAAAGAACGGTACACAGTTTCACTGAAATGTTGGCGGCCATGGGAATTAAAAATGCGGCTGATTTAAACCGATCGGCCGTAAGTAAACGAGTGGGATCGAATGAAATTGTTACGTTGGAAGATTTATATCCATATCCGGAAGTTGGATCTTTACATCAATCAGAATTTTAAG
>CBFIBY010000089.1:4851-11321 GCA_965660955.1 Crocinitomicaceae bacterium
AGGCTCACTTCGTAAAGCGGAGTTTTCTGCAAGCTCAAAAAGTGATTTGAATTAGAAACGAATTTTACTTTTTGAATTCCTCCTTCAGATTTCCTTCTTCGTCATAGCGATCTTTTTTAGATCCAGCATAGATTTCAAATTTTCGGAAACTACATTCTAAATCACCGTTGTACAAGCGAAGTTTTCGCGTTGGACGAAGTCCTACACTTTTGAATCCTTCTTCACTGGCTGAAATAATCCAGCATGTGCATCCTGTCATTTCTTGTTTCATCCAATCACCTAATCCTTCGTACATCTCCGGAATATCGGTTCCCATTCTTTCTCCGTAAGGTGGATTGGTAATCATCATACCCGTTTCAAATGGTTTTTTAACATCAGCAAAATCATCGTTCGTCACTTCAACGAAACGACCAACTGGCAAACCACGCAGGTTTCGTTTTGCTTTCAGCATCATATCCGACGACAAGTCACTGCCCATGATTTTGCACGGTAATCCTTTGCATCGTTTGTTCGCTGCTTCATATATCTCATCCCAAATCTCCGGTTGAAAGTTTTTGAAATTTTTAAATGCATAATGGTGTCTTTCTATATTCGAAGGAATATCGGCGGCCATCAAAGCAGCTTCAATTAAAATGGTTCCTGAACCACAAAAAGGATCATACAAATCGGTTTTCTTATCCCAACCTGTCATACGAATCAATCCAGCAGCTACTACCTCATTCAAGGGTGCTTCACCAATAGCTTCGCGATATCCTCTTTGAAACAAAGGTAAACCCGAAGTATTCAAAGAAACAATACATTCTGTTTCTTGAATATATAAATCAAACAAAACCTGAGGTGCTTTTACATTCACATCAGGACGTTCCATTCCTTTGTCTCGGAATTTATCGACAATTGCATCTTTCAATAAGAAATGAGGATATTGAGAATGACGAAATAACTTTGAAAAAACCGCTCCCTTTACCGCAAAAGTCTTGTCGTTATCGAAGTACTGTGTCCAATCAATTTTAAAAGCTTTGTTGTATAAATCGTCTTCGTTTCTAATTCGGAACTTGGCAATTTGAACCAAAACGGAAACACAACAGCGAACGTGTAAATTCATATAATAAACGTCTCGCCATGTTCCTGATAACTGAACTGCTCGATTCAATATCTTAATGTCACTGAAACCCAGCTCTTCTAGCTCTTCCTTCAATACTTGCTCAAGACCATAAAAAGTCTTCAAGGTGATAATAAGTTGTTCTTTGCTGTCGTTACTTACTTGTGTCGCCATTCTATACTTTGATTAATCGCAAATCCTCTTAATTTTGTACAAAAGAACGCATTTGAAGTCACTTTTCTACAGATTTCTATTACTATTCCTGCAATTGTTTTTTGCAAGCGGCCTTTTTAGTCAACAAAAAGTAGGTCTTGTTCTAAGCGGCGGCGGTGCAACGGGTTTTGCTCATATCGGTGTACTCAAAGCACTTGAGGAAAAAGGCGTTCCCATCGATTATATTACGGGAACTTCTGCTGGAGCGTTAATCGGCTCCTTGTATGCGGCGGGTTATTCTCCAGAAGAAATAGAAGAATTCTGTTCTGGTGAAAATTTTCTGCGCATGGCGCGTGGAGAGTTAAAACCCTCTCAACAATATTTCAGCAAAGAGAATGAAATCAACTCCAGCATGTTTGCCTTTCGGTTTTCACTCGACAGCCTACTAAACAAATCGCTACCAACAAATTTTAATGCCTCGACCTATTTGGACTATGAAATGATGCGGACGTTAGGCACAGTGAGTGAAGCTTACAACAACGATTTCGACAGTTTATTTGTTCCTTTTCGCTGTTTGGCTTCGGATATCGTCAGCAAAGAAAATGTAGTTTTTAGCGAAGGTAAATTGAACGAAGTGGTTCGTGCTTCTATGACCTATCCGTTTTACTTTCAACCCTTAAGGGTGGATGGAAGGCTTTTATTTGATGGCGGACTATACAATAACTTTCCAGGAGATGTTCTGTACAATGAATTCATTCCAGATTACATTATTGGTTCAAATGTTTCATACAACGCTGATGAACCGATGGAAAATGACCTCATCAGTCAAGTAACGAACATGCTCGTTCGGTATTCTAATTTTAGCTTGCCCTGCGAAGACGGAATACTCATTGAACCAGAACTCAACATCGGCACATTCGATTTTGAAAAGGTAAGTCAAGCCATTGAAATTGGCTATCAAGCGGGATTGCAATACGCAGATAGCATTCTTGATTATGTTACAACTCCTGTGGATACTGCTGCACTGCGGTTGAGAAGAGCTGCGTTTCGTGCTAAAATTCCACCACTGGTTATTTCTAGTATTTCTTCTAATCTAGAAAAAAATGGAAAATCATTCGTTAATCGATCCATGATTCGTCAAAATAATAGTCGTTTACTGACCGAAGAAACCTTAGAAAAGCGCTATTTCCGATTGGCCCAAACCGAACATGTTGATTTTCTCTTTCCAAAACTGTCGCTTGACACAAACGATTTGTACAAATTGGATTTGACCGTCCGTAAAAAGAACAATTTCAAATTCGATATAGGAGGTCATTTTTCCTCTCGACCTGTAAACACAACCTACCTTGGACTCACCTACTTTCATTTAGGGAAAATGGCTTGGAAAGTCCATGCCGAGTCTTATTTCGGGAAATTTTACGGCTCTTTGAATACGAATTTGCAAGTTGAAGTGCCTTCCTTATTCCCTGTTATTTTCGAGCCTTACTTTACTATGAATCGTTGGGATTACTTTCGGAGTTTTGCTACTTTCTTTGAGGATGTCCGACCCTCGTTTCTCGTTCAGAACGAAATGTATTATGGAATCAAATTCTCACATCCAGTCTTAAGAAATAGCAAATCTACTTTCGACATTCGCATGGTTGAATTGGTCGACCAGTATTATCAAACGGATGTTTTTACAGCAGTAGATACAGCGGATGTCACCAACTTCATAGGGCAAACCTTCAGTTGGAAAATTGAACACAATACCCTCAACCGAAAACAATTTGCCAATTCTGGGCATCAACTTGCTTTCAAAGCTAGATACGTCATTGGGCAAGAAGAATCTAAAAGTGGTTCCACTTCACCATTTGAATATGATATATTCGACAACCACGATTGGATTAACTTAAATTTTGAGGGGCAAACTTTCCCAATAAATTTCAAACATTTCCATTTAGGATTTCAAGGAAAAGCAACGTTCAACAGTCAAAGTCTTTTTTCAAATTACACCGCCACATTACTCTCTTTAACGTCCTTCAATATCATCCCAGATGTAGGAACCTATTTTCTGCCTGAATATCGTTCACCTTTATTTATCGGCGGTGGTATAAATGCAATCTATACCTTGAAAAAGAACATAGATTTTCGTTTTGACGGTTTCATTTTTCAACCGTTTCGTCAACTCGTAATCCAAGATAACGGAAAACCTGGTTATTCAAAACCTTTCAAAGGTGACTCGTATTTAGCTTCTGCTTCGGTCATCTATCACTCGATTTTCGGACCACTTCGGGCAACGTTGAACTACTTCCCCAAACAAACCAACAACCCACTTAATTTTCAAATTAGTTTCGGGTATGTTCTTTTCAACGAGAGAGCCATTCGGTAAACACATTGTTTTATCTTTGCCTCAGAAAGTAAAAAACAGGTATGAAAAAAATCATAAGTGGAATTCAACAAATGGGGATTGGCGTGCCTGACGTGCCTGAAATTTGGCGATGGTACAGAAAGTTTTTCGGAGTTAATGTTCGCCTTTTTGAAGATGCTGCCGAAGCGCCCTTAATGACCAAGTACACCGGGGGAAAAGTTCAATCAAGAACAGCGTCCCTTGCCCTATCCATGGATGGTGGCGGAGGCTTTGAAATTTGGCAATACACCTCTAGAAATACAGAAAAAGCAAAATTTGATATTAAAATGGGAGATTTAGGCCTGTATATGTGCCGAATCAAATCGCATGATATTCAAGCTAGTTATGATTATTTCAAAAAAAATGGAGCGAACATTAAAGGTGGATTAAACAAACGTCCGGATGGTAGCCAGCATTTTGTTGTTGAAGACCCGAATGGAAATTTATTCAATATCGTTGAAGGAATTGGATGGTTTTCGGACACAAAACACCCAAGTAGATGTGGCGCAGTTGCGGGAACCATGATCGGTGTTTCTGACATCGAAGCCTCGAAAAAGCTATACAGTGATGTATTAGGATACACCGAAGTAAAATACGATGAAACGGGTGTTTTCGATTGCTTTAACGAAGTTCCAGGAGGTAATTCTAAATTTCGACGTGTCCTATTAGGACACCCCGAAGAAAGAAAAGGTCCATTTGCTCAACTTTTAGGTCCAACAGAAATTGAACTTGTTCAGTGCATGGATAGAACAGACGTCCGAAAAATCTTCGAGGATCGTTTTTGGGGAGATTGGGGATTCATTCATCTTTGCTTTGATGTGCAAGGGATGGATCAATTGAAAAAAGACTGTGAGACGGCTGGTTTTCCTTTCACAGTTGATAGTGGAGATACTTTCGACATGGGTGAAGCGGGAGGTCGATTTACCTATATAGAAGACCCAGATGGAACGTGGATCGAATTTGTTGAGACACACAAAGTTCCTGTTATGAAAAAATGGGGTTGGTACATCAACCTCAAGAAGCGAAATCCGGAAAAACATTTACCGAAATGGATGCTGAAAGCCATGGGATTAAACAAAGTAAAAGACTAGGAATCACATAAACGGCGCAAAGTATTGATTAAACGGTTATTTTTTCTCTGGCTTAATCCTTAACTTTGTCTTTACAGAAGCAAATCAGATGACAAGATTAATTTTTTCAACTATAGTCGTACTTTCATTTTTATTGGGTTTTTCCTCATGTAATGAAGAAATCGAACTTTCGACGGAGTACAAAGAAGCTCCAATCATTTATGGTTTATTGGACCAAAATGAAAGCATGCACGTGATTAAAATTAATCGAGGATTTATTGGTCCTGGAGATGCTTTCGAATTTTCAAAGATTCCTGACTCAAATTATTTTGAGACTGTTTCTGCCAAAGTTGAAGAATTAGTTGGTGGTGTTGTCCAACGATCTTGGGATTTAAAAGACACGATAATTGATACAAAATCGACTGATGGAGTATTCTTTGGACCAGAGCAAAAAGTATATATCTTCCACGATAATGACCCAACAGTTGGTTCACCAGGACAGCTAGATGAAAATGCCATTTACCGACTTACTGTTGACATAAACGAAGGGAAACTTGTAGTAAACGGAGAAACAAAATTAGTAGCAGGTTTTGGCACAACTACTTCTCTATCCAACCAAACATCCTCATTGAAATTAGCGAAAGATCCAGGTGAATTTGTATCCTCAACCGTTTTCTGTACTGCAGGATCAGCTGTCTTCGGAAGCATTACTATAGAAATTGATATTGCAGAAATCAGAGGGTCGGATACAACTTTCTTACGCATTCCATGGAAAATTGGCGAATCTCCAACTTCGAACAATCGTTTATCTGCCGTAGGTCAGGGCGAAACATTCTATTCCCAAATCAAAAGTGGAATAACCAATGATAACACCATAACTCGCAGAAACTTTATGGGATTCAATGCGAAGTTCATTGGCGGAGCAAGTGAGTTCTACAATTACATTCTCGTTAATAAACCAAGTTCAACATTAACACAAACGAAACCAATTTACACGAACCTTTCTGTTACGAACGGTTATAATGTAGTTGGATTGTTCTCAGCTCGCTCAACGGTGTCTGTCTACAAACCATTTGTCGTTGGAAACATTGCCTA
This sequence comes from Crocinitomicaceae bacterium, assembly GCA_965660955.1. Classification (GTDB taxonomy): domain Bacteria; phylum Bacteroidota; class Bacteroidia; order Flavobacteriales_D; family Crocinitomicaceae; genus UBA2040. The sequence goes on from CBFIBY010000089.1 coordinate 10,655, forward strand.
CATTCGCTCAATTGATCAGAACTCAACACGAGAGCTGTGTGAAGGTCAAATTTTAGGTATGGATTTGTTCTGTAGTCAACATCCAGGCGACAACATCTTAACCAACCCACAATCTTTTCGTTGTCTTTAATCTAATTTGACTTTCTAAGTCATAATCTTATGTATTTTTAAAGCATGAATGAAAGGCAAACCCTTTTTGTTGATGTCATCCTTCCCGTACCAATACACAAAGCGTTCACATATCGAATTCCTTTTGAACTGAACGCGTTCGTTACAGTTGGTGCCCGGGTAATTGTGCCTTTCGGAAGAGCTAAATTACTGACAGGATTGGTCGTCAATATTCATGAAAACGCCCCAAAAGATTATCAAGCGAAATATGTTGAACACCTACTCGACGAAAATTCAATAATTACAAACAACCTGCTTAAGTTCTGGAAATGGATGGCAAGTTACTACATGGCCCCAATTGGCGATGTAATGAATGCAGCTTTACCTTCGAATTTTAAGTTGGCGAGCGAGACTAAAATCACCTTACATCCTGATTTCGATATACGCACACCCATCACAGAAGATCGTGAAATTGCGATTCTTGATGCTCTAGAAATCCAGGAGGTGCTCGACTTAAAAGAGATTTCCGAAATCGTTGGAATAAAAACCATTCAACCCA
>CBFIBY010000090.1:0-11086 GCA_965660955.1 Crocinitomicaceae bacterium
CTAACTTCTAAATTGTTTGAACCCGAAGTATAATATTGTAGTTCATTGTTGCCCCAGCCCCATCCACCGGTTTCGTGTGCCCATTTAGTATTGTCCAATTCGGTACCTGAAAATTCATCAGACCAAACCAGCACGTATTGAGCAAACAGTGAATAGCTTGTCAAAATTAAAACCGTTGTAAGAAGTAATTTCATAATAGATAAAAGCAAAAAAAATGGGAGACTTTCGCCTCCCACCTTTATGTTGAAATGCTATGTATATTAGTCTTTAATAATTTTAGCATGTGAAACTGAATTTGCTCCAGAAACTACCAAATGATATATCCCTGATGCCATTTCACTCAAATCAATATCTGTGCTTTGAGCATTAACTTCAATATCCAAAACCTTCTCACCCATAACATTATACAGAGCAAGTTGTTCAATGTTATTCTCACGTGAAATAGAAATCGTGGAGCTTGTTGGGTTTGGATAAACCGATACTGGCGTATTATCTGCCTCTACCAACGATGCTGTTGCACAAGTAATACACTGTCCGTAGGTTACATCAATTGTACCTGGTTGTCCTAGTGTCCAAAGTCGGTTTGCATATGTCGAATAATCCGTAACTGGAGCACAATCACCGCTATCAATCATCGCTTGAATCAAATTCTCCGTCGTACCATCGATAACCATTAAGTATTGGAACGAATCCATTGGAGCTGGAGAAATAGTAACTGTCCATGTTCCATCTCCATTATCCGTTGCAAGTGGTCCAGTTGTAGGATTCCAGTTGCCCCAAATTGGTCCAGCTAATCTTACTTCAGTCGGTGTAATTGTTGAGTCACAAATTTCCGTAGTTATAACCAAATCAGGAAAAGCACATGATACACATCTGTCATAGACTACGTCAACGGCACTCGTATCACCAACATTCCAAATTCTATTCGCATAAGAAAAATAATCTGTCACAGGTGCACACGTTCCTCCATTTTGCATGTCTTGAATTAAATTTTCTTGCACACCGTCAACAATGAATAAATATTCCATATTCGCCGTAGGAGCTGGATTTAAATTCACTGTCCATGTACCATTTCCATTATCCGTTGCTAATGGTCCTCCGTTTGGATCCCATCCCCAAAAAGGTCCAGTCATACGCACGGTATCTGCAGTGGTTGAACAAACATCAACAGTGATACTTAATCCAGTTTGAGCCGAATTCATGTCAAGGTCATCAAAGTAATACGTTTTTTGACCAGCAGTGGCGCCATCTGTTCCAAAATTAAAGAAAACCGACGCCTTGTTGTAAGAATTATTAAAATCAATAGCTGCCGTTCCCGCAGCTTGGTTGGCAAAATCAAAAACCAAAGTCTCCCATTGTCCTGCCATGGTAGTCATAGCTTCTGTTTCAACTGAAATTCCAGGGTTAGTATAATCTTCAACTTTTAATCGAACTGGAATGTTTGCGTCAGGAGACCAAACTTTCAATTTCATTTCTGTTGCACCTGAAGCAAACGGAATAGGATTAGCCAACCCTGAATTCGTAGAATCTGTAATCGTCGTTCCAGCCCATGTTTGAGCAGCTGCAGATTTAATTACTTCAGCCACGGTATTGGAAGAATTTGTTGGGTCAACCACTATGGAAGATACTTCAGCTCCTCCGAATCCAATTAAACTATAGTTCGTATTGGCATCTTCAAAAGTCACTGGCAAATCCATTTGAGCCAATGCTGGACCTCCTCCGCCAGCAAACATTACATCGTCAAAGTAATAGGTCTTCGCTCCAGCTGTTGCTCCATCTACTCCGAAATTAAAGAAAATAGAGACTTTATTGTACGAATTGGCTAAATTAATCGCGGCAGTACCTGCAGCTTGATTTGCAAAATTGAAGGTCAAAGTTTCCCAAGCATTCGCTGTAGATACAGTTGCTTCGGTTTCAACAGAAATAGTTGGATCAGTAGAATCCTCGGCTTTTAATCGAACTTGAATATTCGCATCAGGTGACCAAACTTTAACTGTCATTGAAGTGGCACCAACTGCAAATGGAATCGCTGTGGCAAATCCGCTATTCGCAGAATCCGTAACCGTAGTCCCTGCCCATAATTGAGCTGAACTTGACTTATATACTCTCGCTACAGTATTTGCTCCATTTGTTGGATCAACAACAATATAAGAAGAATCCGCACCGCCAAAACCAATCAAACCATAGTTTTGAGTTGGATCTTCGAAAGTTACTGGTAAAGTCATTTGATTTTGCCCAAATGAAAAAGAGGCGGCAAAAAACACGAGTGATAAACACGATATTTTTTTCCTAGTTTGAGTAAAAATTCGTTTCATATTTTATTCTATTTAAATTATTATACACTTTTTAGCATTGCAAAATACATAATATTGTACAAAATACAATAAGTATTATGCTTTTTATGCAATCATCTTATTAACAACCTAGTATTCTATTATGTTAATGACCCGAAATACAATAAAAAAAGTCTTACTGAATTACAGTAAGACTTAACGTAAACGTTCTTCAGATTATCCAATTTTACATTTTGAATTGATAGTCGTTGGATTCCATCATGTTGTTGTACTCTTCTTCATCAAAAGAGAACAGTTTGGCAGGACGATGCTTTACGTTCACCTGTTTTTCCTTGTGTTCTATAAGTGGAATAGACTTGATCTTTTTACGGAAATTTGCCTTGTCCATTTCGGAGTCAAAAGCATATTCGAATAACTGCTGCATTTCGTTCAAGGTAAATTTGTACGGCAACAGATCAAAACACAAAGGATCAATTTTAAGTTTTTGCTTCAACAATTCGTAAGTTGAATTAACAATTAGATTGTGATCAAACGCCAACATGGGAATTTCATGAATGGGCACCCACTTCGCTTCTCCAGCCCATGAAGATGCTTCGACTTCAAAATCATCAATTCTCATCAAGGCAAAATAGGCTGTTGTAATTACGCGACCTTGAGGATGACGATTCGGTTCGCCAAAAGTTTGACTTTGATGCAAAGGAAGCTCATCTATTTTCGTCAATTCACTCAGTATTCGTCCAGCAGCATCTGTAATGTCTTCATCTGGATAAACGAGATCGCCCGGAATAGCCCAATGTCCGTCATACGGTTCCATGGATCGTTTGATAAGTAAAGCATGTATCTGACCATTCTGATATCCAAAAATGACACAATCCACTGAAAATGAATATGTGAAAAAATTATCAAACTCTATTTTATACATTATCTTATCCCTTTTTTAGTTCAAATTCAACAATTTGTCCCCCAATTTCTATCTTAAATGTGCCCGGTTCAAGTATCCATTCACCATTTTGATTGGCAAATTGCAATTCTTTTGAGCTAATCGTAAAATTAACCTTTTTCTTCTCTTTAGGGGTGAGCTCTATTTTTACGAAATTTTTCAAGCGTTTGCCTGCCGGGACAATCGACGCTTTTTTATCACTAACATATAATTGAACCACCTCTTTTCCTTTCTGCGCACCTGTATTTTCGACAACAACGCTTATCGAAATACTATCGGCAGAAGTTATTTCGGTTTTATTTATTGTTAATTCAGAATAGGAAAAGGTCGTATAACTCAAACCAAAACCAAACTCCCATTCAGGGTCAAAAGCGTCGAATTGGTTGGATTTACCTGAACGATCAACACTTCTTTGTCTGTCGTAAAACTCAATGACACCATCGTATTTCGGATACGTATAGGGCAATTTACCACTCGGATTAACATCACCATAAATGATATCAACCAATGCGTCGGCACCATAATCTCCAGGCAGATAACATTGAAGTATGGCAGCTGCTCCATCAACAATTGGATGAAGAATGCGCGGTCGACCTTCAACGAGCACCAATATCACAGGTTTGTTGGTTTCGTAAGCAATTTTTGCAAGTTCCAATTGTTCAGGCGATAGATTCAAAGAACGAATATCACCTGGTTTTTCTGTTGCTGGTGGCTCACCCAAACACAAAACAATAACATCACAAGATTTCGCTTTTTGTTCCAGGTCTTTTGTATCCAGAAGTTTCGTCGTTTCCCAACCTGTATCGAAAAACAGTTCGGCGCCTGGACTGAAAGCGCAATTTTCGCTTCCAACCTTATTCTCAAAAGCCTGTATAATGGTGTTGCATCCTTTGGTATTATAGCTTGTGTCCACTCCCTGCCAAGTGTGTGTCCAAGCTCCATTTAAAAAGGTGAGATTGTTTGCCGTTGGACCTGCTACCAGAACTTTTGCGCTTTTCTGAAGCGGCAATATTGCGTTTTCGTTTTTTAATAAGGTGATTGATTCTAAAGCAGCATTTTTAGCAATCTCTTTGTGCTCTTGGCTTCCAAATTTTGGATATTCCGTCGCACTCTCTTTATCGTACAGTCCAATTGCCATTTTAACGCGAAGAATTCGACGAACAGCATCATCCAGCCTTTCCATTGAAATTTGCTTTTCACAAACCGCTTTGATCATCAATTCACAATATTCTTTGTATTGCGGATTATAAGGAACCATGCTCATATCCACCCCTGAATTAAAGGCAAGTACAATCGCTTCTTGCAAACTTGCACTGACATCATGGACCGTTTGGAGCATAATAAAATCTTCCCAATCTGAAACTGTGAATCCTTTAAATCCCCATTCATTTTTTAAAACTTCGGTCAACAAATGTTTATTCGCGTGTCCAGGAATCCCGTTCACGTCACCGCTATTAATCATCAAAGTCATTGCTCCCGATTTAACAGCTCTTTCGAAGGCAGGTAAATACAACTCTGTCATATATTTCTGCGGAATCCATGCCGGCGTTCTGTCTCTTCCAGAAAATGGGGCACTGTATCCAACAAAATGCTTTAAACAACTGGCTACGTGATAATCGTCCAATTGATTTCCACCTTGATACCCTTGAATAATTTGCTGTCCCAATTCACTGCACAAAAATGGATCCTCACCCATCGTTTCAAAGAACCTTGACCACAATGGTTGACGTCCTAAATCAAGTACAGGAGAAAAGTTCCATTTCAATCCTGTTGCTCTCGATTCATACGCAACTACGTTTCCGAATTGTAAAGCTACATCTCTATTCCATGTAGCAGCCAACCCAATTTCTTGAGGAAACAAAGTCGCACCAATTGTGTAATTAACGCCATGAATTGCGTCGATTCCGTATATAATAGGAATTTCAAGTTTATATTTTTTCTCAGCCACTTTAATCTGTGCCAAAATAGTTTCCCATTCCTCTAAACTAAGCGTATGTGAACTCACATTTAAAAGAGAACCTACATGATATTTCTCAAAGGCAATTTTTAGTTTTTCTTCATCAATCTGAGCTGGCTCCAAACTCCCACCTTTTTCAGCGGTTTTAAGAATTGCATCTAGGGTGATTTGACATGTTTGTCCCACTTTTTCTTCAAGAGACAAGGACTTCAAGATTTTGGAAATCTTTTTTTCTTGGGATTCTGTAACATCAAATTGACCTTGAGCTATTCCTACGACAGGAAAAGAAGCCAAAGCAACCAGAAATAAAATTAAATATGCCTTTCTCATTTTTTAGAATGTATGAAAAACGAAGATATCTATTTATTGTCAAAAGTACAATAACTATTTTCGGAATCTACCGAGATTATACATTCGTCTATTTTTATATCTTTAAAATAAAAAGGACTTTGCTGGATTTAAACTTTGAAAATAAAATTGAACCAAAAGCTGGATTACTCCTAGTTTCTGAACCATTTCTCGATAGTGACTATTTTACCCGAAGCGTTATACTAATCTGCGATCACAACGACAAAGGAAGCTTTGGTTTTGTCCTCAATAATTTCTTGGAAGAAAAATTTGATGGGCTTCCTGAACCCATTCTATCTTCTGATACGCGAATCAGCATTGGTGGCCCTGTGGAAGTTTCCAATTTGTATTTCATTCATACTTTTGGCGACAAAGTGCCAGGAAGCACGAAGCTGGCTGATGGCATTCACCTCGGTGGCGATTTCGATTCTTTGAAGGATAATTTGGAGAAATCGAAGAATCCGGATCAAGATGTGCGTTATTTTCTTGGCTATTCAGGTTGGGATGAAAATCAATTGAAGAACGAAATAAAAGAAAAGTCTTGGGTCGTTTGTACTCCAGCGAGTAAAAATTGGATTATGGACACCAAGAAGACGAATCTTTGGGAAAGTTGCTTGAAGTCTTTAGGAGGGAAATATGAAATGTTTTCAAAATTCCCAGTCAATCCGAATAATAATTAACATTTTTTTGCGTTCGTAAATAAAAAAGGACACTTTATGGAGATATCGCTACCAAGTAAGCGTGAAAAGAGTATTTTTGCCGCTCGTAAAATGAAAAAAGGCAATTTGCTCAGTAAAATACTTTATTACGGTGTGGTGATTCCCATCTCCTATTTGCCTTTTCGGGTCTTGTATTGGTTGGCCGACTTCGTATATATTCTTGCTTATTATGTAGTTGGATATCGAAAGAAAATCGTACAAAAAAATCTAAAAAACTCATTCCCAGAACTTTCAGAAAAAGAGATTAAAAAAATAGAAAAGGCTTTTTACAAGCATTTTGCCGATTTTTTAGTTGAAAGTGTAAAATCACTTACCATTTCAAATAAAGAAATTGTGCGTCGCTGTGCGATTTTGAACCCAGAGGTTCCTAACGAATACTTTGAGCAAGGTCGGAGCGTAATGGTATTGTGCGGACATTATAACAATTGGGAATACTACGCAGTGGGTCTTGCTCAACAAATGAAACATAAAGTATTTGCGGCTTATCAACCTTTAAAGAATGAGTTTTTCAATGAAGTTCTTCTGAAATCACGTCAGCGTTTTGGCATCAAAATGATGAGCATGAAGGAAGTTCCACGAAAATTGGTGAAATCACCCAAAGTTCCAACGATGAGCATCATGGTGAACGACCAAAGTCCTCACGCGCCAAAAAAAGCTTATTGGAATACCTTTTTGAATCAACCAACTGGTTGGATGACGGGGACAGAGCGATTAGCCTCTAAACTAGATCAAGTGGTTCTTTTTGGATGTATCCGAAAGAGAAAACGTGGATTTTATGAAGTAAGCTTCTATCCCATTACGGAGAAACCAAAAGAGGTAGATGCTGGTTTCGTTTTAGATCAGCACACGAAATACCTTGAAATGGTGATTGCAGAAAATCCTGAATACTGGTTGTGGTCACACAGACGTTGGAAACACGAAAAACCAGATTAATGTCAATGCCCACCACTCCACTTGCCGAACGAATGCGTCCGCCTACACTGGAGGGCTATATCGGTCAAAATCATATTTTAGCAAAAGGCGCATCTTTACGCCGAGCGTTGGATGCTGGAATCTTACCTTCCGTCATTTTATGGGGACCACCCGGAGTTGGAAAAACAACCTTAGCTCAAATCATCGCAAACACACTAGATCGACCCTTTACAACCTTATCCGCTATTTCAAGTGGTGTCAAAGATGTACGAGAAGTGATTCAAAAGGCTGAATCTGGAGGTATGTTCCAACAAAAAGGAAGCATCCTTTTCATTGATGAAATCCACCGTTTCTCTAAATCACAACAAGATTCATTATTAGGCGCTGTCGAAAAAGGCGTAGTCACTTTAATTGGCGCAACAACGGAGAATCCATCTTTCGAAGTGATTTCAGCCTTGCTTTCAAGATGTCAGGTCTACACCCTAGAATCTCACGGAAAAGAGGAATTACAAATGATTCTTAACCGGGCGATTGAAAAAGATGAATGGCTGCAAACCAAGAAAATAGAATTAAAGGAAACAAGTGCACTATTCGCTATTTCTGGTGGAGATTCAAGAAAATTGCTCAATGTATTTGAAATGGTGGTTGGAGCGCAGATCTCCGAGAAGAAGATTGTGGTAACGAATGAATTGGTTACGCAAATTGCTCAAGAAAATATTGCCCGCTACGACAAAGACGGCGAACAGCATTACGATATCATTTCCGCATTTATCAAATCCATTCGAGGAAGTGACGCTGACGCAGCTGTCTACTGGTTGGCGAGAATGGTTGAAGGTGGTGAAGATCCCAAGTTCATTGCGCGTAGATTGATTATTTCAGCCGCAGAAGACATTGGAGTTGCCAATCCAACCGCTTTGATATTAGCGAACAATTGTTTTCAAGCTGTTTCAACCATCGGTTGGCCTGAAAGTCGGATAATACTGTCGCAATGCGTGGTCTATTTAGCTACAAGTCCAAAAGGAAATGCCAGTTACATGGCCATTGGCGCGGCTCAGGCAGAAGTGAAAAAGAGTGGAAATCTTCCCGTTCCGTTACCACTGAGAAATGCGCCGACAAAACTCATGAAGGAACTCGGATATGGTAAAGATTATTTATATTCGCACAACTACCCAGGCAATTTTGTACAACAAGAATTTATGCCAGAAGGATTGGAGAACACACAGTTTTTCAAAGCTGGAAGCAACAGTCGAGAAAAGGAAATTGAAAAGTACATTCAAGAACGCTGGGGAGATAAATACAAATAGCTCTCTATGCTCTCAAAAATAGCGTATTATATTCTTGTCATACCGATATCGCTACTTCCACTGTGGGTTCTTTATTTTTTTACGGACATCTTTTATCTACTACTGATTTCGATTATCTCGTATAGAAAAAAGGTGGTGCGAAGCAATATTGCGAGGTCTTTTCCCAATAAAACAGCAAAAGAAAGAAAAAAAATAGAGCGACAGTTTTACCGACATTTCACAGATTTACTAGCCGAAGGGGTAAAAAATTTAACCATTTCGAAAATGCAATTGAAGAAAAGAATTCATGTGCTGAATCGAGATACAATCGACCAACTTTATTTTCAAGGTAAAAATGTGATTTTCGTGGGTGGCCATTATAACAATTGGGAATGGATGATCTGTGCCCAAAACTTCCTTTTTGCCCACCAAGCCGTGGGAATCGGTATGCCTATGACCAATACTTTTTGGGACAAGCGGATAAACCAGAGACGTTCTAGATTTGGAATGAAAATCGTTAATGCAAAGAACTTTAAATCCATTTTGGCGGAAGAAAAGGGAAATCCAGTTTCACTATTGGTTTTGGCGGATCAAAGTCCAGGTGATTCTCTGAAATCGTATTGGACAAAATTCCTAAACCAAGATACTGCTATTGCTTTTGGTGCCGAAAACATCGCCCATGAGTACAACTATGCGGTGGTCTATCTCCACATGAACAAGATCAAAAGAGGATATTACCAGGTCACCTTCGAACCAATTTGTGATAATCCAAGTGAAATGAAATATGGCGAAATCACCGATGCACATGTTCAGTGCCTAGAAAAAGACATTCTCAAAGCACCTCAGTATTGGATTTGGTCACACAAGCGTTGGAAAAGGGAAATTCCCGAAAATTTAGATGAACTCAGAAAAGAACAATATGAAAAATTTACGGAACGTTTCGGTCCTATTTAGTGCGCTTCTAATTGGTTTTTCATTTTTAGCACAAAATACGGTTCAACCTGCTTTTTTGGTCAAGTATGGCGAAGAAGCAGGACTTCATTCGAGAGCTATAAAAAGCTACAAAAAGAATCTGTACATCGCTGCATCGGATGGAAAATTGTACACCTACAACGCAAAAGATGCTTCCATAGCGATCTCCGACGAAACAGAAGGAATTGAATATAGAGATATTGTCGTGAATTGTAAGAATATCGTTTTGCTCGCCAGTGGCGATTCCAGTGCTACCTTGTCGCGTCCAAGGAAAATAGGTAAAGCGAAATTCACTCCCTTTCCAGATCATTTTTTGGATGGAATAGCCTATGGAAAAAAGACACTCTTCATGATGGGTGATCCAATTGATGGTAAATTCAATTTACTCGTTAGCCATGATTATGGTTGGCATTGGGAGAAAGTTGTCAATGCGCCTACTGCGATGAAAGGTGAAGCTGGTTTTGCAGCGAGTGGAACAAATGTTCGCATGCTATCCGATAAAGAATGGTTGTTCGTTTCAGGTGGAATGGCCTCGAAACTTTATCGGACCAAAGACGCTGGTTTGACTTGGACGGAAACAGATATGGGATTCAATTCTTGTGCGAGTTGCGGAGCTTATTCATTTGCCTTATTGCCAAATAACACCATTATAGCTGTTGGCGGTGATTATACCCAAGCCGATGAAAAAGCGGGAACTTGTCGAATTTCAAACGATGGTGGACTTACTTGGCACGCTCCAAAAGTAAAATTGAATGGCTATCGTTCAAACGTTATTTATCACAAAGGTATTTTATACGCTTGTGGAACAAATGGTATAGATTATTCGCAAGATAATGGGGAAACTTGGCTCCCTTTCTCGTATGGAAATTACTTCACGATGACCATTTTTCGAAAACAACTGGTGGCAAGTGCATCTCACGGAAACGTTTATTTCTTTGACCTCAAGAAAAAATGAAGAAGTACAAAGAGGAAATCGAAAATTTTCTGAAAAGAGAATGGAAAGACGAACCAACGGGTCATGATTGGGAACATGTTCGACGTGTCCGAGACATGGCGCTCCATATTCATGAAAAAGAAGGTGGTAACATGGAAGTAGTTGAACTCGGCGCTTTGCTTCATGATATTTCCGATCACAAATTTAATGGAGGCAAATTAAACGCTGGTGGAGAAAAAGCCTATGATTGGTTGCTTGAACTTGGAGCGTCGAATCAAATTGCCCAGCAAGTGAAGAGTTTGGTCGATAAAATTTCATTCAAAGGGGCAAATGTAGAGAATGATGAAATGACTTTGGAAACCAAAATCGTACAAGACGCAGATAGACTTGATGCGATTGGTGCAATTGGAATTGCTCGCGCTTTTGCTTTTGGAGGTAATCGAAGTCAAACAATTTATTCAGAAGATGTTATACCTGTTTTGCATGATTCATTTGAATCCTATGTAAATGCAAAAACAACTACGATCAATCATTTCTACGAAAAACTGTTACTTTTGAAGGACAAAATGAATACAAAAACCGGAAAAGAATTAGCCGAAGAAAGACATCAGTTTATGGTGAACTATCTGAACCAATTTTATTCCGAGTGGAATTTGAATAAATAAACTATGGATCAAAAATATGCCTTAGGCGTAGATATTGGTGGCACCAAAACAGCCTTTGGAGT
>CBFIBY010000091.1:0-11055 GCA_965660955.1 Crocinitomicaceae bacterium
AGGAAGAGATACCTGATGATCATCTTCTTGCGTAATACTTGTGCATGCAAAAAAAGATAATGCAACAATGGGTGTTATCAAACGAATTGATTTCAAATTAAATTTACGTTTAAAGTTTATAAAATTAAGCGATTGCCATACCACTCAAGGTCATAGCAATGTACGTGATATACGTGCCAAATAGTATTCCTCCGCTAACACGACTAATTTTGTTTCGCCACATTAAAATGAAGAGAACCATGGGCACACCAACCAACCAATAAATATCGAAATTGAATAAATCGTGCTGAATGATCATCGGTGAAACGATGGATGTTGTACCCAGAACCGCGCTGATGTTAAAGATGTTTGAACCAATCAAGTTTCCAATTGAAATATCAGTTTCCTTTTTTAGTGCAGCTACAATTGAGGTAACGAGTTCAGGTACAGATGTTCCAAAGGCAACAATCGTTATGCCGATAACATGTTCTGTCATTCCTAAATGTCGGGCGAGATCAACCGCACCCGTCAGAAACCAATCGGAACCAAAGTAAAGTCCGATGAGACCAATAAGCAAAAAAGCAATCGATTTCGGAACGGGCTGATGAGGTTCTAGTTTTTCAAGAGGTGGAGCTTTTTTAATCGAGTTGTTAATGATATATGCGATGAAAACGAGTAACGAAACGAGCAGAACCATGCCTTCCCATCGTTCGATGACGCCATCGTAGGCAAATACCAAAAATAGAGTTGTGGCATACATCATTTTTGGGAAGTCCAGGGTTTTTGTACCTCGACTAACAATTACAGGGAAGATAAGACAGGTTAATCCTAGAACAAGCGCTAGATTAGCGATATTCGAACCCACAACGTTACTCACCGCAATTTCAGGATGACCTTGCAATACAGAAGTAATACTGACGATTAATTCGGGTGCAGATGTTCCAAAGGCTACAACCGTCATTCCAATCACCAAAGAAGAAATTTTGAATTTCCGTGCAATTCCGACAGCACCTTTTAACAGGAATTCACCGCCAATAATGAGTACGGCGAGTCCAAGTATTAAAAAGAGGATGGCTAAAAGCATTGAGTTCTAAACGTGAACGGTAAAATTAAGAAAACAGTTCAATTGAGAGTTTCATTACTCGGTATTAACTTCTACTATTTCCAGCATTCGAAACCGTCTCGAAAACTTCCGAAGCATTTTTAATTAATCGGTCCAATTCTTGTTCAAAAAATAGTTCCAAATGTTTGTTCCACTCAAAGTTTTCTTTGCCTAAATACAGAAAACTCTTCTCCAAGGTTTCAACATATTCCTTTTTTTCTTGTGCGTTGGAAATGAAAATTGGTGGGCATAATTTGTACATCAACATCCAGTTTTTGGCCATTCTTGTGGTTCTCCCGTTACCATCTACAAAAGGGTGAATGCGAATGAGTTCGTGGTGTAAGTAAATAGCGCGTGTTATCGGATTTTCGATTTTCTTCATTTGAAAGAATAGTTCAGTTACTAGCGACGGAATTTCACGAGGCTCAGGACACATGTATCGTCCAATTTGGACGTCATTTTGTCTGTATTTATTGGGGTGTTTTGTGTGCGCGTCGGGTGAAATCAATCTGAACAACTGGAAAAGTTGAATTTCGGAATGAAACTGAACGTCTGATACTATTTCGTCAGCGATAAATGCCAAAGAGGTTTTCAGTAATTCGGTATATTTTTCTGCCTCCACCTCATTTTCAGCCTCCATTTGCGCATTCTTAACACTCAAAAGCTCCTTCAGATTGGTTGTTTTTGTTATGTAGGCATTGAGCAAATCGTCTGCATGATGCTGTCTACTGAAGGTGATCAAACGTAAAGTCGAATCAATATAATGTTTAATTATATCAAGCTTTTCGTAATTGCCTTTTAATTTATCGGCTGGAAATACTCTCATGAAATTGACGTATTATTCTTGGCTTAATTCACGAATTCAAGTGAACCATCGGATAAATTGTAATACACACCTACAATTTTTATCTCACCATTTTCTTCCATTTTTTTTAGAATGGGACTTCTCTCCCTAATCTGTGAGATGGCATGATTTACGTTATTTACGCAGACATGCTTAATGAACTTGTCATTTTTTGATGTTTTTTCTCCGTCAAAATCTTGGCTTTTTTGAACAGCCGGATTTATTTTGGTCAACATAGCCGTTATGTTTCCCAGTTTCACATCGTCTATAGCTGCTTTTACGGCTCCGCAACTTTCATGACCCATAACCATTATGAGTTTTGCTCCGGCGACTTTACAGGCAAATTCCATACTGCCCAATTGATCTTCGTTGATAAAATTTCCCGCAACTCGACCAACAAAGATATCTCCAATCCCTTGGTCGAAAACATCTTCAACAGGCACTCGACTGTCTAAACAACTTAACACGACCGCTTTTGGAAACTGTGCGCTGGCTGCTTTTCGAATCTGCTCAGAGTGATCCCTAAGCGTGATTTCTCCCGATGTGAATCGAGCATTTCCCTCTTTAAATTCGTCGAGCACCATTTCTGGAGTTAATTTTTCTTGATCTTCTAAAGTCATGACGTGAGAAATAACCGGCAACTGATCCCGAAGAGACGGAGCTTCCGGGCTAGTTTGTTTTTCCATTGATATAGGTTCGTTACACGAACTAAATGCCAACAAAAGAATAAGTGAGCTGAATGTAATAAATTGATTTTTCATAGTTTCTCGTTTTTTATTCCACCAAGAGTGGAGATTTACCATCTGTGATTATGACTTTTGCATTGGCTGATTTGGCTAGCTCCAAGAACGCTTCGATACTGCGTATTCGGATGATTTCTTCAGTTAATCCTTCGGAAAGAATTTTCTGAGCATCTTTAGCACCCGTTGCTTCGATTATTTTTCGCTCGGCTTCTAACTTCTCCTGTTTCAAGATGAATTCCATACGCATCGCATTTTGTTCAGCTTGTAATTTTGATTCTATCGAATTCGCTAAACCATCAGGTAATTTTATGCTTTTCATTAACACAGCTTGTATTTCGATTCCTTGTGGATTCAAAGTCTCCGACATTTTTTCAAGAATGGCTTGCTCAATTTGAGCCCGCATGCCCGAATGCATGTCTTTTGCAAAATACTGTGCACAAACATCAGCTGCTGCGGATCGAAAAACGTTTGAAATTATATTCTCGTAACCCAAACCAATGTTTTTTATGACACTTGGAACACTTTTTTCTTTGATTCGATACAGAATTGATATTTTTGATTGCACACTCAATCCCTCTTTGCTTGGAAGGTTCAAGGATAATTCAATATCTTTAATCTGAACATTGGTAATTATCACTTCAGTGATTAAGGGGTTAAACCAAATAGTTCCTTGTGTTTTATAGTCGTCGCTCAAACGACCTAATTTTTGTTTGACACCAACTTCGCCTGGTTTAATTACCGCACAGCTGGTTAAGAAGAAAAAGCTGAGCGCTATAAATTTGAAACCTACTTTCATTGTTCTTTGTTTTAGATTGTTACACGGCTGCAAATATTTAAAATCAAATTCATTAATTTTTATTAATATATTTCATTGTAAGCATAACTTAAAATTTATGCTTTAGAAGGATTTTGACGCTAATCTATTGATTTAATGTCGTTTAGAATGTGTTTTAAGATTGGGGTAAATGAATTGGACGGAACGAAATGCCTTGTGAATTAACAATTTTTGATAAATAGATTCGCTTTTGGAATAAAAAACTAGTGTTTTATCACTTTTAGAATCTGTTTTTGTCCATTTTCAAGATGAACATGTAGGTAATAACAACCTGCACGATATGGAAGTACGATAACGACCTTATTTTCATTTTTAAAGCTTTGGTTATAAAGCTCTTGACCCAGAGCATTGTTCAGATGGAGATTAAAGGAAACAGGTACAGTTCCCCAATCCAAGACAACATTATTATTTGTCGGATTTGGGAAAACACCCAAATTTGACCCATCTTGCTCGGGCATACCTAAATCCGAATAAGGAAAGCAATCGGATGTATCAATGCATTCGTTGGATGTAACTATTACGGCATAATTCCCAGACGACTGTGGAGAATAGTTTGGATTCGTTTCACCTGGAATTGCGACATAATTGGCATCACAATCAATCCATTGAAAGGAGGTTCCATTTGAATTTGTTGAAAGTGTGTTGCCATTTTGTAATACGCCGACATTAAGCGAATTTATGGTCAAATTTATCGTCAAAAGTGAGTCGCATCCAAGCGAATTAGTTAGTGTGGTTGTGTACACCCCAGAATTGGTGTAGGTTAATCCAGTTGCTGGCCAAAAATATGCGTCGCAAGCTGTAACAGAATCAGTACTTTGAACGGTGTTCGTGATGGTCAAAATCAACGTTAACGATGAGTCAAAGCCTTGCGAATTGGTTAGCGTTGCGAAATAGGTGTCGGATAACGTATAGGTTTGTCCCGTAGCCGACCAATAAAAAGAATCACAGGCAACTATTGAATCAAAGGAAAACGTTTCACAATTTGTCGTTGTGCTGTTGTATTGGAATCCAGCGATGAAGCTCGGTAAAGTATATTCACCTGTATTGCTGCCCAGTGAAATGGATTGATTTTGAAAGTTACAAGCGGTTCCTAATGCATTCGGGTTTTGAATGACCGATAGGGTAGCGTCATTTATCAAGCCAACTGAATATATTTTTTGATCAATTCCAATTTGTAATCCACGTCCTGTAAATATATTGGGATTGTTGTAAACGGGTACGAGTGATGCGTTTATCGCTGCTGTATTCCCTGCATAAATGTTGTATTGGGATATCGTCATCCCAAATGGACTAAATGAGCCGCTGTAACAGTACAATAAGGAGTCGTTGGGTGAAAACTCCAGACCGTAGGCTCGTCCGTTGTCGTAACAATTTAGCGATTGAAAATTGCTCAAAACACCCGTCAGCGTATTGAAATCGAAAAGCTCTAATAGATCCAAACCATTTGTTGCACCAATAGCAACTTTACCGCCATTGTTGGCAAATTTCATCTGACCTTGGCTTCCTGCTATATTTCCTGCGTGAACTGAACCGATAGCGGAAATAACCGTATCAACGATTCCATTCTCATCCAGCAAAAAGGCCCAAAATTCATCTGAATAAAAACGATGTGTAAGTATCCAATAATCTTTTCCGTTTGCATGTTGCGTCACGGCTAATTTTTCTGCAACGGAATCGACCAGTAAAATGTTCTTTTCTGAAGCAAGAACTATACCGTCTAGACTATTTTGACACATATCAATTTTGTGGTAACGCAATCCATCCGAAGGGTTTCCTCCATCCCATCCGCTGCTCGTCGTAAACAAATAGAACTCTCGATCGGGTAGTGCGGGCGATGGTACAATAATGGACGATTGAGTGGAAGAAGGATTCCCGAGTAAACCAGACCCATTGGGCATAACCTGGTGATTCCTGTCCCATACGGTCGCCCCATTGGAATAAAAAAGAAGTGAACCCGAACTATCTGAAATAACTGCAGAACCTTCCAAGGATGTTAAAGCACTATTCGTTGTTGCAGTTGGTGAGCCAGAAGAAAAGTCTACTCCAGCTTGGTTGCCAAAATACCACACGTTCGCTTGCTTCTGACCCAAACTTTTGAAAGAGAGGAGGAGCAATGAAATCAGTAGAATGTGGGTAAACTTTTGCATGCTTTGTTGAACTAAAGGTAGTTACTTTTCTTGTTTGAACAAAAGATTTTTTTTATCTACTATCCATTCGTTAGGAGTCTATTTTTCAAGTTTTAAATATTGTTTCCAATCTACGCAACTCACATTTGTTGATCCATTCGAGTCTTTACCAGCATATGCACAAATTTCGGTAACATCCCCGTTTCTGTCATAAACGATACGCCATTTTGTTCTTGATTTTCCTTCCAAATCGATGAAATAATTCACTTTCGCCAGGAGTTTGTCTGAATTTTCATAGAACATTTCCCATAAACCTACTTTTAAGCTGTCTTCGGTGTACCGATTTTCTATTTTAGAAGATTCTATTTCTTTGCGCGTCGGGAAAATGTACTTATTTGGGTATGATTTAATTTCTAAATGTTCAATCCACTCAATAAAGCCATCTTTGGTTATATCCTCTTTCACATATTGTAGTATGAGCTTGAAGTTTGTGTCCGCAATACCAGTGGCACTAACTTTTAATTCATAGCAACAATCGCACATGGCATATAAATTAGATTTATTTGTTAAGTCGATTATAATTGAGTCGTTTTGTTGAATTAGAGCAACACTTGGAACGAACTCGCAGTTTCTTACGATCCCAATATGTAAAGTAAGTGTATCATTTTTGAGGACTTTTGAAATCAATCTATTTGGATACATATATTCTGGGTCAGATTTTACATTGCAAGCACTGATCTCAACATCTACAACTTCTTGTGTTTGAGCAACACAAGGAGTTAAGAATAAGAATATGCTTAATAGATTTTTCATTTGGCGAAAACGGTAGCACTAAACACCGCGCAGTGGAGTATAGTGCGTGTTATAGATGTTTTAACTTGTTATATATCCTTGTGAAAACTAACCAAAGTACCATGAAATATCTAATATTCCTTCAATCGCTTCTATTTCTAATTGGTGTTTTCCATTTTTTAATTGGTTTCAAGCAAATTTAGAATTCACTTTGTCAAAAAAAATGTCCGAAATAATACAGAAACTATTTTTTTATAAGATCAAAATGATGGCTCAATTTACCATTGTTAGATTTCCATTCTCCATATGCTTCATAGCCTTTTAGCCCTCCCATGCAAACAATGCCCTCATCTGCTTCTTTGGTATTTTCATATCCGATGAAATGAATTTGGAATTCTCCATCCCACTTGTCGTCTCCTGGTTCTGCCAGACTAGCATCAAATGCTCTTGCACATGGCTGGTCAATTATTCCTTGTTCGTATGTTCCCTTGATATCTCTCTTATTTGTCCCAAGCACATTGTAACCCGTAATTGTTGTTTCATTAACACTTTCAATGACTACGCTGATTTTTTTTTCATTCATTACACCACTCCAGGTACCCAACATCATTGAAGCATCACCTTTAAAATTCTCAGGTTCTTCACTAACTAGTTTGGCAACCTTATTTGGTTCATCATTCGCCTTCTCTATTTCTGTTGTTTGGTCCAGCTCTTTTATAGAATTTTCAGCGGGTGTGTTATTCGTTTCACTTCCGCACGAAAAAGAAACAGCGCAAATCCATAGAATTAAAATTACATTTTTCATAGTAAACAATATTTTATTGGTTTCTAAAGTAAGATTTTTTTAAGAATGACAAAACGGCAATTGCATGCCATTAAGTGGATTGCAAGATTTGAGATGTTCTGGACCGAATTATCTACAACACCCGGCTAATCGCCACTCAACCGTAGAGTTAAACGTTTAATTCTACGGTTAGTGTTCTTAATTTTATTTAAAAAGTGTTGAAAATCAGTAGTATATCCGATAATAATCATTTGTTATCGAATAAAGATTTCGTTCGCTTATTTCTACCAAATATAAGCAATCAAAAGAAGAAGATTTGGATTCGAGTTTACAAACTCACAAAAATCAAACTTGAAAATAAATTAATCTTATCCTTGCTTCTGCTTTTTTTGGCAAGGGTAAGACCTTTTGCGTACCATTCTATAGCCTCGGGTTCGTTGCCTTGCCTGTAGGCGAGATCACCACGTTCTTCGCAAATTGATAAGTCATAAATTGTGAGCTCACCTTCTACTTCAGAAAGGGAAATTGAATCGTTTTGCTGAATACCGTAGTTTAACATGGTCTTGAATTTCTATTCTTTACAAAGAAAAGAAATATAAAACCCAATAGAATTAACGCTGCACTATGATTTGATTAAATAGGTGTTGGCTGAATGTTAAATCATTTATCTGTTATGTGTGATTTGCTGAAATCTTTAGTCCTGCTTTTTCTCCATTTGAGAATAGGTTTAACGAAAAGATTATTCCCAAAAGAATCAAAATATACATTCCATATGTTGAAAGAAATTTACCAAAAACAGTATGTACCAAACCTGGATTATTTCTGTCGTAATTAATCGATATTTTATCACCAACAGATTTAAAACTGCCAATGAAAGGGAGACCAAAAAGATCCATACTTGCCGATATTTCGGAGCCATTTTCTAGATTGAATTTCACGACGGCCGTTTCTCCTCTTCTTTTTCCACTATGCGTCGTAACTTCCATGATTTCACCTTCCGTTTTCACCCAATCTGGTTCCTGGATGTCATCTGCCGAAATAGAGAAGAAGCCAATTTCAAAAAAAACTATTGCAGAATATCAAGAGATTATTATTCAATCGATTTATCCTTACTTGACTAAAAAGGGGGTAAGTCAATATCAAGCGCTCATCTAACTAATCCCCAAATACCTATTCATTACCTCTTCATAACCTTAAACCGCACCGCACCACTTTCCGATTGCACTTCCAGAAAATATACTCCAGCCGCCAATTGACTCGTTTCAAGGGTTTCTTCAATCGTTTTGCCCGTTCCAGAAATGGTCAAGTATTCTTCTCCTATCGCATTGAGAAGTCTTAAAGTCCAATCTTGGCCATTCAAACCACTTGCGTCGACATGTAAAATATCTTCCGTTGGGTTGGGATAAATGGAAACGTTCGGTGCAAATAATTCCTTCAATGAAGTAACATCAATTTGTATGTTCTGACAAATACTATCGGTTCCACAAGAATCCTGAATGGTTAAACAAACAGTATATGTTCCCGAAGAAGGGTAGTTGTAATTTGGATTTTGCATCGTACTCGTAACTCCGTTACCGAAATCCCAAAACCAAGAAGCGGGTGAACCTACGCTGGCGTCGGTAAACGCTACATTTAAATCATTTCCGCCAACACCGATGTTTGCTGTGAAGTTTGCCGTTGCCGTAACACATGTTACTGTGATTGTTTGGCAAACTGTATCTGGCGTGCAACCATCGCTGGTTTGCAAGCAAACGGTGTAGGTGCCTGCTGCGCTGTACGTATGTGTCGGGTTTTGCAAATTGCTCGTATTTCCATCCCCGAAATCCCAAAACCAAGTTGTGATTGTACCCGAACTCTGGTCCGTAAAGTTGACAAATAAGTCATTGGGGGTGGAGTTGAAGGCGGAAGTCGTGAGAGAATCAACAACCACGAAAATAGAATCTCTGCCAATACAGCAATTTGAACGAACCGTAACGGGATACCAACCGGGTGACGACGCTAAAATTCCTGTTGTTGCTGAACCGTTATCCCATAATATTTTACTGTAACTCCCAGATAGTGTTAGAATTACGTTGCCACCTTCGCAAAAATGCACTGTATCAGGATTCGTGAAATTAACTGTCGCTGAACATTGCGGCGTGGCGAAATCGGATTGGGTAAACTGCAAACTATCCAAATAAACATAGTTTGTGGGGGCCAATAAATCAGAGGTGTCGGTTGGTTCGGCATAGATAATGGGCAATCGCCAACTTCCTGTTAATTCCAATACGTTTTCGGACATTTTAGGCAATATGATTTTACCATTGGTAGATGCATCGCAACTTGTGAAATCCTTCATAGTTGTCCACATATTTGTTGCGACATCGTATGCCGCTCCGAATAGGTTGGGCGAGTGAGGAACGGGTGTAACATCTGAACCCGACCAGCTAAAAAATACCTTCGATCCATCATCTGTTCGACTCACTTGTGGTTCCATGTCCATAGATAATTGATTCGGTGCGGTGCCAAACGTGTTTCGAACGCCAGGTACCAAACCAAGATCCACAGCGTTCCACATTCCTTTTTCACGTGTGATATCAAACATGCGATGTTCTTGGGTGAAAAATATAGAGTATTGACCCGGACCACTTCCCACACACATCAACGCATGCGGATTGCCATTCATGTCGACGGTGATGTCCATATCGAAGGCGGCTGTTGCAAAGTTATTGGTCGTGATGAAACTTGATATACAAGAAAACTGCGATAAATCAACTTGCTCAGGCGTGCTCCAAGTTGCCCCTGCATCAGTTGTACGATAAAAAACGGGATCCAGACTAAAACCACCTGTCGTACTGCTAATATCGGTAATGATACACGCCCAGCCAAACTGTCCTGTTGGGTCAAATCCTATGGCGAAATCTGAAGTGAATACCGTTCCATTAAAATTGATGTTGAAGGCAGGCGTGAAGGTTGTGTCGATTCCCCAAACCACGTCGTTTGTTCCATTCCATGTACCTTTCAAAATACGATAGCCAGTTACCGCTGTTCCGTTGAAAACAGCATCAATTGCCCAATAAACACCCGGTGCACCTTTGCACATGGAGCGGGGAATTAAGGTTTGGGTTGCGCCCGCTTGATTGTAATTTTCTGTGTTTCCCGTTCCATCCAATTTCCGGACCCCTGAAACGTGTCCATTCCATGTTGTCGCAACCGTTGGTGCGTAGTACGATAAATACGCATTGCTCGGGTTCGTGTTGTTCGGTGGATTGTAAAGTGCCACATTCGGATAGCGTGCAGCGTTGGTTCCATTGACAGAGGTGGGATTCAAGATACCCAAATTCGAGGTCCAATTGACTCCGTTGTCTGTAGAGATATCGTACCGTAATTGCCCGGAGTGTCCTCCGTAAGGAATGACATTGTTTCGGTGAATAAAAACCAAAGTATTGAGATCATTATCGACTGCGATGGCATTGCTTTCTGTTAAAGCAGTGCTGTATGCGTTGGATGCACTTCCAACGGCCGTTGTGTCGGTACAATTTTGTCCAAAAAAAGTAGAAATGGACAACAATGAAATAAGCGAAGCGAAGTAGATTTTCTTCATAAGTCCTGGATTTTAGTTCCTAATATAAGGAATAAAATTGAGAGG
The DNA here is from genome assembly GCA_965660955.1 of Crocinitomicaceae bacterium. Classification (GTDB taxonomy): domain Bacteria; phylum Bacteroidota; class Bacteroidia; order Flavobacteriales_D; family Crocinitomicaceae; genus UBA2040. Next base: position 10,834 of record CBFIBY010000091.1, read on the forward strand.
CGAGAAGTGGAATAGGTTGACGGATAACACATTCGCGCCAACTGGGTGCGACAAAAGCAGACATCTGAATTGGAAACATCGGTACAATTATTTCCAGAAGTTATCTACATTTGCCCCAACACATAAACATGGAAGAATTAAGACTCACAACACCCGCATTACTCTTTTCGGCGATATCCTTGATTATGCTGGCGTATACCAATCGATTTTTGGCGTACGCTG
>CBFIBY010000092.1:0-10958 GCA_965660955.1 Crocinitomicaceae bacterium
CAGCCTCTTTATCCGCTCATTTAATTCCTCTTGCGTGATCCGTTTTAGCTCCAATTCCGTGTCGCGATCAGAAGTCGATGCTAAGGGTTTAGAGTCGTAATAAAATTCGTTTTTGTCTTCCTCTTTGTGGACGCCGAGTAGTGTTAGTTTGGAACCTACAGGAACATCTTGGAAAGTAAAGGTGTTGTTTTCTCTTTTGCTATAGCGCATGACAGAATTTAGATCATCAAAAACCAAGTATATCGTTGGGTCAAATTTCCCGTTGTATTTAATCACAACATCTTCTTTTGGTCCTTTAAAATTTTGAAAACGGTCGCAATTAATCCATCCCAAGTTAGGTGCACGGAAAGTGAGCATTTTTTTTACTTCAAGTGGTGTGATAATTACTGTGTCGAAAGTTATTTTGTTTTTGATTTCTGTCCGAGAGATTTTGTAAACCACAGAATCGACTTCATCTAATTTCCATCGTGTACGTCGAACAAATGGACCTTCTTGGTACCAATTCGTTTCTCCACCAATTTGCGGCGGATTGACCTGGAGCGCAGTCAAACGATCAGGTAGGAGTTGCCAAAGAATTTCTTGATCAACAGCTCCTTGACCGACAAACAAAGCAGTGCTATCGTTGATTCGTCGATCAGGAAAGAACAAGCCGATGGAAGCACTTTTATTCAAAAAGACACTATCTCCGTCTTGCATTGCGCTTATATTGAGCATTCCGCGCGATTCTATAATTTGATTGTCTGTTGTCATGGTCATCAATCCTCCAGTGATGAAATGATCCTTGCTCGTAAATTCCCGAATATGAATATCAATAGGCGTGGCAAATCTTTTGGTATCAAAACTTCTTGGATCAATCGTTACTTCGATTCCCTCACGCGTTCGAAGAAAACCACCTTCTCTTGGGTCTATGGTGAAAATTTGCGGTGCTTCATCGTAGTGCCTATGAAAATGATTCGAAGATTCGCGACCACCTTCTCCATAAGGATTGTAATTCAGAATAATTTCAACGCGACGGTTCCATTTCTTCTCTTGTTCGGTTACGTTTGAATTGACTGTGTTTTTCTCTCCTTTCGAAAGCAGCGATAAACGATTCACCACTTTGAATTTTAGAAAATACTCTTCAACAGATCGCGCTCTATTAAGAGCCAATTTCTCGTTGTATTTGTCGGAAGCATCGGTATCTGTATGCCCAATTATCGCAATGTGGTTGGTGTTCTTTTCGTTTTTAATTTTCGCTATCAATTGATTCAGCATCGTCTTATCTTTATCATCCAATTCATACCCATCTTTTTCAAAATAAAGTAGCGTGTTTTGTGCGAAAGACAATAGCGACATAAAAACAAATAGCAAGGGTAGCAGAAAGCGCATAAGTTTCAGTTTTAAAGTTTTAACGTAAAAGTTCCGTACTTATATATGTCTGAAAGGGAAAAAGGTAACAGATTTAACAAAGATTAAATGTAGCTCGGAATCTTATAACGAAAGAAGCTGCTCAGTTATTAAGTTAAAATGAACCAAATCCATATGATTTTTTTCAGGTAGAATAGCTGTAGTACGATTTTAGTCTGGCAAGTTTTTCAACCTATTAATATCAATTTAATTTTCACTCCTTCTAATTTAAAACTAAGTTAAATAGATCATAATAAACTCATATTTTGAGTTTAATTTCCTTTCATCATAATGTCTTCAATTTTGCAGTGTAAACTTAGAAAAACACACATTATGAAAAAAAGGTACAAAAATTTTCTAACTCTTATATCAGCTGTGACTCTTGCTGGTTCTGCTTCTGCCCAAATTGGGTTTGATCCAGAGATTCAATTTGAACTGATTCCTGATGAGGTCATCGTTCCAGCTTCTCCTATACAAAAACAAGTGATTTTTATTGGAGGACATGATACAGTTCAAACGACGGCAACGTATGGAAATCCTGCTGGGGCATATCCAGCAAAACAATGGCACGATTTCATTGGTTTCACTCCGGATGATACACCAGGTTCTCCTGATTTAGGATGGATTTCAATCAATCATGAGATGATATCTAGTGATGCTAATATTGGTGACGGTGGTGGAATGACCGTTTTCAAAATTCGTCGCGAAAACGATACTATAGTAGTAGTTCCGCAAACTTTAGCAGATGGACGAACTGGAAAGTATTTCAACGTAGACTTTGCTAATACGGTTGGTGAAACTGGTATGAACTGTGGAGGAATCGTTTCCGAAGCTGATGGAAGAATTTGGACGGCTGAAGAGTGGTTCAGATCTAGTAATGCTAGCATTTACGCAGATGGGGCGGGAGTGTTGGATACATTGGATTTTTCAATCAACGGTTCAGGAATTCCAATGGCGGATGGTCAAACTATTCAGAAATATGAAAACTTCAATTGGATGGTTGAAATTGATCCAAAAGAGGCCGTTGCGATTCGCAAGCAATACAACTGGGGACGTCAGCCTTTTGAAGGAGGTGTGGTGATGCCAGATAACCAAACGGTTTATTTAGGTGCAGACAATACACCAGGTATACTGTCAAAATTCGTAACAGACACGCCAGGTGATTTTACCTCAGGTAAGCTTTATGCCTATAGAGAAGACGATCAGCATTTAAGACTTTCTCATCAGGCCTCATTAGAAGGAGCCTACTCTGAAATTTCTGCGTATGACGATGTGAACAACAGAATTTATTCAACCTATAGTGCGCAAGAAGGAATTTTGGTAAGTGAATTTACAAATCCTTCTACTTTGGATAGTGTAGCTTTTGTCGATTTGAGTGCTTACGGACAACCAACTTCGGTTGCATGTTATAATGGAATTGTTGCGGTTTCATGCGCAAACAGCAATACACAATTGAATGGAACGGTGGTGTTTTTGGATGCCACTTATGCTATTACAAATACGATAACTGCTGGTGCATTGCCAGATATGATCATATTCACTCCTGATGGAAACAAAGTTTTGGTTGCGAACGAAGGAGAACCAAGTGATGATTATACAATTGACCCGGATGGTTCAGTTACTGTTATTGACATCTCAGCTGGTGTTGCATCTGCAACAGCACAAAACGCTGTCTTCACTCCATTCAATGGAATGACTTTGCCAAACGTTAGAATCTTTGGAAACGGAACGACTAATGTAGCAGCTGATTTAGAACCTGAATATATAGCTATTAATGGAGCTTCCACTAAAGCTTATGTGGGGTGTCAAGAAAACAATGCAATCGCAATCGTTGATATTGCTACTGCAACTGTTGATACAATCATCGGGCTTGGGTACAAAGATTATGGTGCAGCGGGGAATGAAATCGACGCTTCGGATAACGACAATGCAATCGCGAATGTTCAAGCATGGCCAAATGTTTATGGAATGTATCAACCAGATGCCATGGTTATCACAAACATTGGTGGCACAGAATATTTATTGACTGCAAATGAAGGGGACGCACGCGATTATACGGGATACTCTGAAGAAGAAAGAGTGGAAGATGTAACATTAGATCCGACAGCATTCCCAAATGCGGCGACTATTCAAGCACTTGATCAGTTAGGAAGATTGAAAATTACAACTTCTCAGGGGGATACGGATGGAGATGGTGATTATGATGTTCTGTATTCTTATGGAGCGCGTTCATTTTCAATTTGGGATTTATCTGGAAACTTGGTTTGGGATAGTGGAAATGATTTTGCTAAAATCGTTGCAGAACGTTACCCAGATAACTATGCAGATAACAGAGATGATGACAAAGGTTCAGAACCAGAATCTATTACAGTAGGAGTTGTTGGAGGTAAAACTTTTGCATACATCGGATTGGAAAGAGCGACGGGAGTTATGGTGTACGACATCACAAATCCAATGGCACCAGTTTTCGAAAACTACTACAACAAAAACGAAGTGGATTTAAGTCCTGAAGGATTGGTATTCGTTGAAGCGGCAAATAGCCCGACTGGCAAGCCTTACTTGCTTTCAACAAATGAAGCATTCGGATCATACGGCGGTTCAATTTCTGCCTACAATGTGAATGGATTTGATGGTGACAAATGGATCGAGATTGACAATGGACGCATGGAGAAAATGCTTACTTATCAAGAAGAAGCGATCAATGCTGGAGCAACTATGTTTAACCGTCTAGAGTGGGTGGCATACAACCAAGCGGATGGAAACATTTACATCACAGAAACGGGAAGAGATAATCCAGCTTCAAGATGGAATGACGAAATGTACCGTGGTGGGGTTTACGCAAGTCATCATAATACAAGAGCAACTGCTCAAGGAACAACTGTTGAAGATCCATCTTATGTAGATTACTATGGGCGTATCATAAAATTGGATGTTACAACAGATGACGTTTCAGTTACGTTGGAAGCTGGACCAGAATTCCACAACACACCTGACGTATCTATTTCTCAATACCCTGAAACACACCTTTCGAATCCTGATGGATTGACATTTATGACAGTTGGGACAGAAACGTATATGGTGATCTGTGAAGATTTGAATGGAACTTCTCACGGAAGAATGCCAGCGGGTATTTCAAATCGTTCTTGTGAGATGTTCATTTTAGACATGAGTATCGCTAATCCAACGTTGGATGATTTGGTGAGAATTGCTCAAACACCAGTTGGAGCGGAGATTACCGGAGTGCGGGCAACGGCTGATGGTAAGACATTGTTCTTCAACTCTCAACATCCAAGCTCAAGTAACCCATTCCCTTACAACAACTCTTTGACTATTGCTTTGACAGGTTGGGATCAAATTGTGAGTACGGCAAGTGTTGATGAATTGGCAAATGAGAACAACGGATTTAGCGTTTATCCGAATCCAACTTCAAGAATTGTTTATTTCAATAAAGCTATGGATGTAGCTCTTTACGACATGAACGGTAAACTTGTTCGAGTGGAAAGAAATACAAAACAAATGGATATTATGGATTTGAATCCTGGCGCATACTTCATCAAAAATGATGCTGGCCAAACAAAAAAACTGATTATCCAATAACACTACCTAAGCTGCAAAAAAACTCCCCTGTTGACTGATTGTCGGCAGGGGACTTTTAGGTAAAAGAACCTTTGTAATTATGAGAAATATAGGAATAATTTTGGCGGCACTTGCCTACGCTTTTTACATTTTATCATCATCTCAAATTGTTGGAGCCATCCAAATGTTGCCATGTGAAGAAACTAAAGTTTGGCTTAAGAATGAAAAGAGCACCTTGATAAAGGAACTTCAGAAATTAATGGCTCTTTGTGAAGAAGAGAAACCTAATGAAACAATTCAGGATCAGTTCATTCAATCGAAAGGAGCATTTAAAAAGATAGAGTTTCTTCTCTATTACCTCGACCCTCAACTTTTTAATACATCAATAAATGGAGCTCCATTGCCAAAATTGGAACCTAAAGTTCCGGATGTTACCGTTCTCAAACCAAAAGGATTTCAGAGAATTGAAGAACTTGTGTATGAAGATAAATTGGATTTTACATCTATTAAAAGGCAAGTAAAACAACTCATCCATGAAATTGAAGGAATAAATAGAGATCAAATTCAAAGTCAATTAACCGATGCTGTTGTTTTTGAAGCGATACGAATGGGAATATTAAGAATTGGTTCACTAGGTGTGACTGGCTTTGATTCACCGGTCAACGCAGATAAATCGTTATATGAAGCGAATTTGAGCTTGGAAGGGATGAAAATCGCTATGCGTCCCTATGTCATTTATTTATCCGAAACCGAATGGAACGTTACCCTCAAACTTATACAGAAAGGTCAGAAGGAATTGAATTCAGGCAAATTTGAGACGTTTGATAGATCGGCATTTCATAGAAATGTAATTCGACCACTTTGGAATAAAACACTGGTTTTACAAAAATCCCTAAAGTTGGAGTTGCCTCATCAGAGAACGAGACAGCCTTGGGCAGTTAACTATGAAAGTGAAGCTATTTTTTCAGATGATTTTCTAATCCCTGCGTACTATTCTGAATATTCAGAAACAGCGAAAGATGAAATTAGAAAGAAGCTCGGTGAACAATTATTTTACGATCCCATATTATCTATAAACAATAAGATGTCATGTGCAACTTGCCATCAGCCAGAAAAAGGATTTGCTGATGGCTTAAAAACAGCTCGCTCCATCGTTGAAGGTGAATTTGGAAAACGAAACACACCAACAATTATCAATAGCCTGTATGCTGAAAAGTTCTTTCACGATTTACGGGTTGATCGATTGGCGGCTCAAATGGATCATGTGGTATATAATCCGGATGAGTTTAATACGAATTATAGTAAAATACTCGACAAACTAAATAAATCAGCGTCTTATCAAAAATGTTTCAAAGAAGCATATGGTACCGAAGGAATATCTAAGAATACTGTTACGAATGCAATCACTACCTACGTTGCTTCTTTGCGTTCGTTCAATTCCGATTTTGATAAATACATGCGCGGAGAAATAAATGAAATTGATAAACGAGTTATAAAAGGATACAATCTTTTTGCTGGAAAAGCTGCTTGTGCGACTTGTCATTTTGCTCCGACTTTTGCTGGATTAGTTCCACCAAATTTCATGGAAAGCGAATCTGAGGTTTTGGGCGTTCCGACTAATTTTCAGAAGCCTTATCTGCTGGATGAAGATGAAGGTCGATACATGAACCGTATCCTGAAAGAACAAGTCGACTTTTATAAATATTCCTTCAAAACACCAACGTTGCGCAATGTTGCTCTGACGGCTCCTTACATGCATAACGGTGCTTTCTCGACACTGGAAGAGGTGATGGATTTTTACAATCAAGGTGGAGGCATAGGTATAGGATTATCGGTTCCACATCAGACCTTGCCTAGTGATCCTTTGAACTTGAGCAAACGCGAAATAGCCGATATTATCGTTTTTATGAAGTCCTTGACTGATACTGAAAGTTTTAATAATAAACCGGTCCAGTTGCCAAAGAATTTTGGAAGCAATTAACTCTATGGGTGTGCTGCTTTCGGATTGGATGTGATTAAATCGGATGCGGATTACAATGTTGTTCTTTCTGCAAAAAAAACAAAAGCGGAAAAGTCGTAGGAAATACCTTTATCGCTAGTAAAAAGTGTAAAGTTTATTTGGCAAGATTGATTTCAACTGGAAAAGGAAATGGGAAAGAATTTTGTCTTTCATTTTCTGCCTAAACTTACAAATCCTAGGGAAAAATCCTTTCTAGGATTTTTTCGTTGAATCTAGCTACTTTTGCCGCAATGTCTTTCAAACTCATTTCATCCCCCTTGCAATCGTTCACAGAGTTTCGTTTTCGCAACGCTTTGGATGCGCATTTCGGAGGAATTGACACCTACTATGCACCCTATATTCGCTTGAATGGAAAGATGGAAATCAAACCCAATTATGAACGTGATTTATTGCCGCAAAACAATACCGTTCGCGAACTCATTCCACAAGTAATGACCAACGATCCGGATGAATTTCTATTTGTCGTGAAGTACGTTCAAAGTTTAGGTTATTCAGAACTCAATTGGAATTTAGGTTGTCCATATCCGATGGTGACAAAGCGTTGTATGGGCTCAGGTTTAATTAACGACCCGAAGCGAATTGATGCCGTGCTGAAGAAGGCACACGAAGAATCCGACATAACCGTTTCCATGAAAATGCGTTTGGGATATGATGGTCCGAAAGAGATTTTGGATGTTTTTCCCATCTTAGATAAATATCCGATCAAGAATATTGGAATTCATGCTAGAATTGGGAAACAATTGTACAAAGGTGGAGTGGATCTAGTTTCATTTGAAGATTGTCTCGACAAAACCAAACATACTATTTATTACAACGGTGATATTCGTAGCGTAGCTGATTTCCGACGGTTACAAGATCAATTTTCGTCGATTGAACATTGGATGATTGGTCGCGGAATGATAATTGATCCGTTTTTACCTTCTATGATTCAAGCCGATACAGAAGAATATCCTGAAAACAAAAATGAACTCTTCCGCAATTTCATTGATGAATTATTCGAAGGTTATTTGAGTGCTCCTGGCGGTAAAAGCAATGTGCTGGTGAAAATGAAATCCTATTGGGAGTATTTTGCCGAAGGCTTTGACAATCCGCATAAAGTTTTCAAACAGTTTAAAAAAGTGAAGACTGGAGAAGAGTATGACGAAGCAGTGATGAAGGTGTTAAACGACGAAATCTAGCAAAGAAACTTGTCCAACATTTTCCAACCGGAGTTGGTATTCTCCATGTTTTAGATCGAATAGTTTGGGGTCAACTTCATAATGACCAAATCCGAATGATTCACGGCCAGATTGTATCGCCGAAACGCTATTTTTTTCGAAAACTGAAATGGTTAATTCAACATACTCGCTCACATCAATGTACAACCGACTTGATTTTACAATCGGATTAGGATAAATGAAAGCGCTAAATTTTTTGTCGCCAGAAGATGAAATCGCCTCAAGTTTTGGAGAAGTTGGAGTAGGTGCGGGTTGTGGTGGAACTGGAAGAACGGGTATGGTAAACGTTGGATGGAGATTAGAAGTTGGATTCGTTTCGGCTTTTAAAAATTCATTAAGCGAGTCCTCTTCTGTTTCAGGAATGTGAAAGTCGCCGTAAATAACTGTTTCCCAGTTGACGCAGGTTATTTTCCAATCTAGTTTGGAAATTATTTGTGGGTCCCATGGAGAGGTTCCACCATGAGGTTGTTCTGGAAGAATCCATGGAACATCAGTAACCACATTTGAGGAATCACCTTGAAAGGTCACGGGAAGAGAATCAAAGGCATCCGATTCAGCTAACAACGAATCTCGGTTTTCCAAACTATCCAACATCACATTGGTTTCAATGTTTAATTGCCCCACCAATTCTTTTGTTGGCGTGCTGGAACAACTGAAAAGCGAAAAACCAAAAACGGCGATCAAAGAAAAAATCCAAACGGCTCGAAAGGCTTGACTATCGCTTTTCCATTTGAAAAAATCGTCATTGATTTGATCCAACTGGAAATTGGTTATGCGGGCACATGGTGTTTTATTTTCGGCAAATTCTTTGGCAAAAATACTTTTGATTTGAATGGGCGATTTATCGGTGAAGTCGATAACTTCTTTCGTACAAACTTGACAAAATGCCCCGCGTTGAGTTGGGGTCATTTTCGACCAATCTTCGTGACAAGGTTCTTTAATGGATATCGCCATTTAGGTGCTGTACATCCAAAGGACGAAAAAGTTCATGGAGAAGTTGTTCTATATGAAGGATAAACGGAAACTATTTTTTCGATTTATTTTCGAACGTAAACATGCGAATAACAGTCAAAACATTCATCTCGAAGAACCAAGGTATCCTGCCCATTAAAATAAAAAGAATCAGATAAAATCTCTTTTTTGGAAAGTGCAGCTCCCGCGTATTTGATCAAATACTCTTCTTCTCCATAGAAAATAGTTTCACCTAATTGAAAAGAATAGGTGTATTTTGTTTTTTTCTTACCGTTTTTGGACATTTTGTAAATACCTTTATTGGTGTACGAAACGGTCTTCGTATAATTTTCACTACTAGGAGTTAGAATGCCTCCAGCAAAGCCACCCGACGAATACACCCATTCCCATGTCCCAAATAATCGCTCACATTTTCCATTTGGTATGTCGATTTTTTTTCTGCAACTCGATAAAGTCATTGTGCTAAAAAGCAAAAGAACAAAAATCAGAAGAAGTCCATTTTTCATTCGAGTTGAAAATTAATTTTTTACAATTTCTATTCGCGCCTTCTTACCTTGGTGTGAACTTATCTCTAAGAAGTAAACGCCTCGTTGGCCTTCAATTTTAATGTCAAAAGTCTGCGTGTCTTTGTTTACATATTCAGCAATCAATTTCCCTTTTGCATCAAAAACCTTTGTTGTAATTTCAGCATGTGTCGTTCCTAAATCTATTTTCAAGTTTCCGTGTGTAGGATTCGGATATATTTTGAAGTTAGCACCGAAGTCATTTTCAACTAGACCAACATTGGAAATAGTGAAACAATCAGAAGTATCTGAACAGCCACCTTCCGTAACAATCACAGCGTAACTTCCATTCGACGAAGCGACAAAAATCTGACTTGTTTCTCCGGGAATTGGAGCGTAATTATTGTTGCAATCCACCCATTGGAACATGCCCGTTAAACTCGAAGCTTGTAGAGTAATATCATCGACTTGTGAAGCACTCGCATTGACTGAGTTGATGGTCAAATTCAGTGTAACGATACTATCACATCCATTCACTGTGGTGTACATTTCAGAATACGTTCCTGAAGTCGTGTAGGTTGTTCCGTTTACACCCCACGTATATGCCTCACATTCTGTAACCGTGGAAGTCGTTGTCGATTGTTGGTGAATTGTTAAATCTAAGTTGACAATAGAATCACAGCCGTTTGCATCTGTGTACGTTATACTGTACAATCCTGAACTCGTATAGGTGTTTCCAGTCGCTGCCCATGTATACGTGTCGCAGGCTACATCTGTTGTGGTATTTGTTGAACCAGCGTTAATTGTCAAGTTCAGTGTAACTACTGAATCACAGCCTAAAGCATTCGTCAAAATCGTGCTGTATGTGCCCGATGAACTATACGTCGCTCCATTCGCTGGCCATAGATATGAACTACATGTATTAACCGTTTCACTTCCAGTTGAAGGCGCATTTATCGTTAAGTTCAAGGTGACAGTTGAGTCACATCCTTCGGCATTGGTCAAGGTAGTTCCATACGTCCCCGAACTCCCGTAAGTCGTTCCGTTGGCTGGCCATGTATAAGAAGTACAGCTAGTTATCGTTTCTGAACCCGAACTTGGATTCGTGATGGTTAAGGCTAAATTGAGCAAAGAATCACAACCTGATGAATTCACAACGGTTGTCGAATAGTTACCGGAAACAGCATACGTTTGTGAATTGGCGTACCATTGATAAGGGCCACAAGAAGTAATTACTTGATTGTCGACAGGTGTTTGGTTAATATTCAAATTCAAGTTCATGAT
>CBFIBY010000093.1:0-10731 GCA_965660955.1 Crocinitomicaceae bacterium
TCCCTTCAATTTGCGTCCGCATTTCAACGAGTTCCGCAAAGCGACTATTTTCAGACGTGATGCGTTTAAAATCATCAATATGAGGCAAAACCCAAGAGATAAACAGTCCGAGTTCGGCAATGTCTTGAAACTTAAAAACGGGACTTCGTTGGACTCCTTCCGCCAAACAAATGGACGTCGCGCCACCAGCTAAATAACACGCTTTCGCACCACGATGATACGAAGCAACCAAGGCACCTTCACTCGTGGCTAAGGGAACGAAGTAATCTCCTTTGGCCGCCGAACCGACCACTCTAACAGGTCCGATAACTCCGGTTGGAACAGATGTCAGACCAATAAAATTCTCAATATTTCCTTGAAATTCTTCAATGTCTCCAATCTTTTTTTCTCCAGAAAGAAATTCCAAATTGGAGGAAGTTTCCTTTTTGAGAAAGTCTTTTCGTAATTGTGCACTCTCTTCCGTTACACCAAATTCAATAGGCAAACGATCGAGATGATCTTTGGGTGGTTTCTTGTCGTTAATTTCTTGAACTATTTCCTCCACGTTTTGCATGGAAGCGATTGTTTTCAAGTATTTGTTCGTTTTTTCGGTACTCGAAGCCATAGGTTTTGCAGTTCTAATTTAGAGAACTAATATAACTCTATTTTTGGTTTGAAAATTTTATATTTCGTTCAAGATTTAACAAGAATTTGTAACTTGCTCAAAACAGATTGCAATTCAAAATAAATGAAACCACTTATCACGCTTGCTTTCTTAGTCCTTTCGCTTGGTGCCATTGCCCAAGATACGTTGTATTACACCGCTAATTGGACCGAAACGAATTACCCGAAAGTCATCAAGTACTATGGTATAAAGGATTATGATACCAACGGTGTTGGGATGGCAAGGTATTATTATACAAAGGATAATGTCTTATTCAGTCAGCAAGAAGAAGCGAATGGTCTAAAAAACGGAATTTGTACCAAATACCATCATGGAACAGAAATAAAAAGTACCGTAGCCAACTATTTTATGGATACTTTGCACGGCTCACTTTCTTGTTACAATGAATCTGGAAAGTTATATAAAGAAGAAAAATATGACAAAGGAATTAAAGTTGAATTTACCACATACGATACCTTAACTGGTGAAAAGATTAAAACGGAAACTAGTACAATCGAATTTCCTGATATAGATGCGAGTTTTCCAGGCGGAACTGCTGAAATGATGAAATATCTTCAATCTAGCATCGTATACCCACTGGAGGCAATCGAAAACAACATTCAAGGAAAAGTTTATATAAATTTCGTCGTTGAAAAAGACGGCACTATTAATGAAGTTGAAGTAGCCCATGGTGTTTCTCCTGAATTGGATGCCGAGGCTATTCGCGTTATTTCAGAAATGCCAACCTGGAAACCTGGAACGGCGGATGGCAAACCTGTTAGAACAAAATGTAGAGTCCCGGTGGTTTTTACACTTAACAACGGAAAATCTTCGAAGAAGAAAAAGAAACGCCGCTAGTTACTCTTTCAACACCTTAGAAATGTAGCTACGTCCATCGCTTTCAATTTTCAGCCAATATATACCCGCAGGAAATTTGCGTAAATCAACTTGCGCACCTTCTCCTAGTTTTTCAAATTTCAATTGGGATTCTTTTCCAGTTTTATCAACAATCCAAACGGATTCAACATTACTCAATTCAAATTGAATAAAATCTGACGTTGGGTTGGGTTGCGTTTTGATTTGTTGTAATTCGTTTTCATTTAATCCAATGGAATTATAAAAAACTCCCGAAGCAGTGTCCGACATTCCACAGCATTCAGCCGTCAATATAATTGTATGCGGACCTGACGAGGAATATACATGAATCGGGTTTTCAAATGTTGAAGTATCGCCATCTCCAAAATCCCAATAATAATTACATGCATTTATAGACTGATTTGTAAAAGCCCCTGTCAAAAAATTTTGAGTTAACGAAAAATTCGCCACAGGATCATACTCCCCAATATGCCACGTCTCCAAACTATCAAACACCACAGCCTTCGCCGAATTACGGATTGTCAATGCATCAATAGGTGTTACTCCAGCATCTGTGGTGATCAAAGTTGGATCTTTTCGGAACAATGTAGTGTAAAACGAACAAGCCGCTGCATAGCTTCCTGCCAAGCTTGGATGACTGCCATCCGAAGAATACAATTGCAATCCAGGAGCGTTCGAACGAATGAAGCGCCATAATGGTCCGACGGGTGAAACGACCCCTTGATTGTCTATCGCCATTTGATTATAGCGCAAACGCAATAAGCTGTCCATTCCTTGATACGTGCAAACTGGTGGCCAACTTGCGCAATTGGAAGCATCACCGTTTTCTCTTCCCCAAGTCATGTAAAACATGGTTTCTGTACAGGAATTAGCAGAGGTTATCAAACTATCCAAATATGTCGCATAGGGAAAAACCTCCTGTTGCACTTGCGACAAAGGGAAAGAGGGTCGTTGACTTTGCTCTTGTAATACGACATAATCCCAATTGCCTTGTGCTATTTTTTGCAGTGATATTGAGTTTGTTGAATGTCCTTCCAAGGTGTATCCACCGGGCGTGTTGCTCTCAAAAATCAAAACATCTCCAGCCGATTGGGCGACATCTGCTACCAATTGAGGCAGGTTGTTAACACCCGTATAGCTGTTTCCAAGAAACAAAACACGCAAAGTATCCTGTCCAAAAGAAAACGATGAGACTATCAAAATTGAAACTGTAAGTATACCTTTCATAACATTCATTATTAATTATTCATTGTCAATTGTTTAAAGCCTCTCCCATTTCCCAATAATAGCAGAAACGGTTGCATCACTGGTAACATTAATAACTGTACGACACATATCGAGTATTCTATCCAAAGGATAAATGATTACTATCCACAACGGATTAAGTCCGACACTGGTTAGTACAATCATCAACATAATTAATCCTGCACTAGGAACAGCGGCAGCACCAATCGATGCTAAGGTAGTCGTACCAACGATTCCCAGCTGTTGAACTAAGGTTAAATCTACGCCATGATATTGCGCCAAAAAGATAACGGCAACGGCTTGGTAAAGTGATGTTCCATCCATATTCACAGTAGCTCCAATAGGCAAAACGAAATCTGTTGCGGCTTTGGGCACTTTCAAATTATTTTCCACGCATTCTATAGTCACAGGCAAAGTAGCAGCACTCGAAGAAGTAGAAAAGGCCAAGAATTGTGCAGGGCTTAATCCCTTGAAAAAATCTCTATAATTAATTTTCACGCCGAAAACACGCATCATTAAAGGATAGAATCCAAACAAGAGAATAGCTAAACCAAGAATGACGATACCTCCGTATTTGCTTAGACCAATGAATATATTCATTACTTCTTCCCAGGTGTTGGCCATTTTTGCGAGCACAGCTGCCATCAAACAAAAAACGAAGAAGGGGGCCGCCATCATGACAATATTGACCATTTTTATAAATACCTCATTCATTCCATAAGAAAAGCGACTTACAATTTGTGATTTCTCATGCGGCAAAAGTGCCAAACTGATTCCAAAGAACAATGCGAAAAATATGACTTGTAGCATTTTAGATCCATCGCTCATTGCGATGAAAATATTACTGGGCACCATGTCCACAAGAGCCTGTAGTGGTCGACTATCCTTTGTTTTTGCCGCATCTTGTTGTTTACCCGTTAACTGTTTGTAGTCGGAGCTTTCTGCGTCTTTCTGCATAAGTTCTCTTACCTCAGCGAGTTTTTCTTCACTTACAGTTGCCAGGGCATTTCTGTTGTCTTTTATTTCAATACCATTATCCACGGCCCAAATTTCATACATTAGACGGGAATTCAACTTTTGATTTTTGTCTGACTGAACACCTGGTTGCAATGCATTGACTAAAAGCAATCCAACGGATATCGAAGCGACTGTCGTAATCAGATAAAGTCCAAGCGTCTTTGCTCCCATTCGTCCCAATTTCGAAATATCACCCATTGATGCAACTCCTGTGATGATACTAAACAGCACCAAAGGAACAGCAATGAATTTCAAACAGTTGATGAAAATTGTACCAAAAGGCTCAATCCAGTTTCTTGTGAATTCATTCAAATTGAAAGAAATAGAAATCAAGGACCAGATAATCCCTAAAATCATCGCGATAATAATCTTCCAATGGAGCGCTAATTTTTTCATGCTCGAATTTAAGTAAATGTTGTGAATTTCAAAGTTTCAAATATATTCAGTTTTTTTTGCCTGATTTGGACTTCAGGCTTTAGACAACATTGTTCTGTCAGAAATTCAAATGCTTCAAAGAAAAATCAGCACCTTCATTGCCCGGCTAAATAGATAACTAAAGAAGCTTTTTGCTTTAAG
Organism: Crocinitomicaceae bacterium; assembly: GCA_965660955.1. Classification (GTDB taxonomy): domain Bacteria; phylum Bacteroidota; class Bacteroidia; order Flavobacteriales_D; family Crocinitomicaceae; genus UBA2040. Next base: position 4,358 of record CBFIBY010000093.1, read on the forward strand.
CCTTTTGCTTTAAGCGAAAATTACCTCGTAATTTTCCCACAATAAAAAAATAATGCTTAACATTGTCCTGTCGATGGAACAGTCGACGAATTCCGAAGATTACTTTCCAATTTTCAGAAAATCACCCAAAAAGTTTAGTTTACATATTTTATTCCTATGGATTTAAATGAGTTAGAGGGCAAAAAGCTCCCTGATTTGAGAGAAATTGCGAAAGCAATGGGCATTAAAAAAATCGAAAGTTTTAAGAAGGCTGAGTTAATTGAAGCAATCACAAAAGGTGGAGCTGCAGCTTCTGAATCGGACGATGATGGACCAAAAAAGAAACGTACACGTGTGCGGGTTGACAAATCAGAAGTAGAAAAAAAGCCAGCGGATCTTTTCGCTTCAGCTGAGGCTTCAAAAAAAGAGGATAAACCCGCTGACACGAAAAAGGAAAGTGAATCTAAACCAGAAAAGGCGGAGGACACTAAGCCAAAAACGGAAAAAGGGAATATACTTTTGGAGCGTGCCTTAAAAGCGAAAGAAGCCATTGCTAAAGGCGAAACTCCACCTAAAGAGCCCGCAAAACCGGATGATAAATTTAAGGAAACGGCCGAGGCACGCAAGGACCCGAACCGTCCAAATCCAAAGGAAAGGTCAAACAATAACAACAACAGAAATAACAATAGAAACCGCAACCAAGGTAAACCGCCGCGAGGAAACGGTAATAGAACAGAAGTGGTTGACGATGGTTACGATTTAGTCGGAATCGTTACAGCAGAAGGTGTTCTTGAAGTCATTCAGGAAGGATTTGGTTTCTTGCGTTCATCTGATTATAATTATTTACCATCACCCGATGATGTATACGTATCACAAAGTCAAATCAAATTATTTGGTCTAAAAACGGGAGATACAGTTAAAGGAACCATTCGACCGCCAAGAGAAGGAGAAAAATTCTTTCCATTGGTTAAGGTCGAATCAATAAACGGACGTCCGCCAGCGTATATTCGTGATAGAGTTCCTTTCCAATATTTGACACCTCTGTTCCCAGATGAAAAGTTCACTCTGACAGGTCACGAAAACGAAAGCATGTCCACACGAATCATGGACTTGTTTGCGCCGATAGGTAAAGGACAGCGTGGAATGATTGTCGCACAGCCCAAAACAGGTAAAACAGTCTTATTGAAAGATGTTGCTAATGCAATTGCGGCCAATCATCCTGAAACCTATCTTATTGTTCTACTTATTGATGAACGTCCAGAAGAAGTTACCGATATGGCGAGAAGCGTTAGAGCCGAAGTTGTAGCGTCGACTTTTGATGAACCAGCTGATCGTCACGTTAAAGTAGCCAACATGGTGCTTGAAAAAGCGAAGCGAATGGTTGAATGCGGTCACGATGTTTGTATTCTATTGGATTCCATTACACGTTTAGCACGAGCTTACAACACGGTTTCACCGGCTTCTGGAAAAGTACTTTCTGGTGGTGTAGATGCAAACGCATTGCACAAACCAAAACGTTTCTTTGGAGCTGCACGTAAGATTGAGAACGGAGGTTCCCTTTCGATAATCGCGACAGCATTAACGGAAACAGGTTCCAAAATGGACGAAGTCATCTTCGAAGAATTTAAAGGAACGGGGAACATGGAATTGCAATTGGATCGTAAGATTTCGAACCGAAGAATTTACCCTGCTATTGATATCATTGCTTCTGGAACACGTCGTGAAGACCTCTTGATGGGAAAAGAAGCGTTGCAGCGTATTTGGTTGCTTCGTAAAATGATTGCGGACATGAACCCAATTGAGGCGATTGAATTCGTAAAAAATCACATGAACAACACCCGTTCGAATGAGGAGTTTTTGGCTTCCATGAACGGTTAATTCTTAAGTATGAAAAATATTACTGTAAAGGTCGGAATTGGATTCGCTCTAGCATGGTGCACGGTAAAATATTTAATGTATTTGTACGACCCATTTAGCGAAATTCATGTGGCAGTAATGATAAATATCCTATTTCTCTTACTGAGCATTTCAATTGGCCTATATTTATTGAAGAGTAAGTCTTCAGAAGAATCAAATGCTCTGCTTGATATTAAAAATGGATTACGAGCAGGACTTCCCTATGTCATCTTGGTGTCGTTATTTATATATGTTTACTATGCAAAAATTAACCCGGAGTATACACAAAGACTAGTAAACAACCGTCTCTTTGAGATGGAGCAGAAACTTAATGACCCCAATACCTTAGAAGAATTTAAGGCTGCTAACCCAAAATATGAACTGAAAACAAAAGAGGAAATTTTCAAGGAGATGAAAGAAAGCCCTGAAAACATACTGAGTCCAGGGTTTACAACTACCGTCAGCTTACTTTCACTCCTACTTCTTGCGGTTTTGTACAGTATTTTGGTAACTGTTGTCTATCGACGAATTGTTTTTCGACATTAATTATTGAGAAAGTCCATATCACCCGCCTTCATTTGAGCGTAAGTTTTGGACAAATAAGCGAGCATGACGCGCATGGCATCAAAAGCATCTTCCGTTTCGGCGCTAATTTCCTTTTTCTGTAAGCGCATGAGCAATTTCATATACAAAGCATGAAATGCAATTTCTATATGATTCTTGTCTTTTAAATTAGAGCGCTCTTTGAACTCCTCAATCATTGGAAGGGCACGTTCAAATACATCTTTATACTTATGGTCGCCTTGAACGTTGATTAAAGTGTTGTGCAAATAAGAGATTTCAATCATGATTTCTTTCAAATCAACCAGGTGTCCAGATTGCTCTATTCGCTGGTCCTGCATATCTTGAATCATCCCACCATACCACTTTCGATACGCTTCCGTAAAACTAGCGTTCGGAATATGTGGTTGAACATAATGCTCCATGATTGCCTCCAAATCGAATTTATACGCACGTATCACATCTTCAATTTGATACATATACAATATGTACTCCGCAATATTCTCTTTTTGCTTTTGTTGGGCTACAAGCATAATAAAATTTGAATGAAGAAGGCAGAAATAAGAATATTAACTTCCTAATTCTGCCTTCAGATTTCTTACTACTTATTTCGAATTTCTTACTTCTCTAAATCCTCTTTGATTGATTCTTCTTGCGCATTCAAAAACTCAATGTACTCATCCGTTACATCCATTTTTGGAACAATGTATCCGATTTGTCCACCAGGTGCCTGAATAAGTAAAATGTCAATTTTATTCTTTTCACAAAACATTTTGCTGTATGAATCTAATTTCTTACTAATTCCTTCTAATAGTTCGACCGTTTCTTTTTCCAATTTCTGACCTTGCGAACGCTCATAGTCCATTATTTTCTTCTCTTTCAATTGAACTTGTTGTCCGATTTCTTGCAATTGGTTTTGCGATAATAATCCTTGCTGTGCACGTTCTTCATTTCGACGAACATATCCTTGGTAATCTTTTGTCATACGATCCAATTCAGCTTGAAACTTCAATTGTTTGTTCTTAACATATTCGTCTTGCTCCTTATAGTATTTGAACTGACTTTTCAAGGTGTCTTGATTGTAAAAGGCAATTTTTAATGAACCTGTTTTAACCTCTTTAACTTTTGCTGGTGTGGTTTCCTTAACTTCTTTGTCTTTTCCCCCACAGCTTGCTAGGGTCAATGTTGCGATGGCCAAAACGGCTAAACTTTTAATCATTCTTTTTTATATTTTATGCTAAATTACTATTATTCTGATTCTTTTTGAGAAAAGCACTTTCCCAATCTGCTCGCATACTGATAAAACGTGTTAAACAATTGGACAAAAGTTCTGGTGTCAACATATTTTTCACTTCTTGCAAACTCATCACGTCCGTTTCACCAATTTTAAAGGTTTGTTCAAATTGTCCCAATTCTATCTTCAAAATATACTTTGAATTATAGTTGAACAATTGAATCTTGTATCGTTCGTGGGGGATGTCTTCTATTAATCTCATTTTTTTGGCTTTTGGCTTTTGGCTTTTTGGCTAAGCTTTCGCCAAGGGCCAACTGCCAAGTTTACATATTCCGTCTATACTGTCCCCCTACTTGGAAGAGTGCGTCTGTGATTTGTCCGAGTGAAGCAACTTTACACGCCTCCATCAGTTTCTCGAACATATTCTCATTGTGGATTGCGGCTTGTTGAACCTCACGAATTCGATCATGTGCACTATCGGCTTTCGCTTCGTGCAAGTTGTCCAACATTGCGATTTGGTATTGTTTTTCATCTTCTGTTGCCCGAATGACTTCTTTTGGCAGAACGGTCGGTGATCCTTTTGAACTCAAGAAAGTATTTACACCAATAATTGGGAATTCACCCGTATGCTTTAACGTTTCATAATACAACGATTCTTCTTGAATTTTCGAACGCTGGTACATCGTTTCCATTGCCCCTAGAACTCCACCTCTTTCCGTTATTCTATCGAATTCTGTTAGTACAGCTTCTTCGACTAGTTCGGTCAACTCTTCGATGATAAAGGAACCCTGCAGTGGATTCTCGTTTTTGGCCAATCCCAATTCACGATTGATAATGAGTTGAATTGCCATCGCTCGACGAACAGATTCTTCAGTTGGAGTTGTAATGGCTTCATCATATGCATTAGTATGCAGCGAGTTACAGTTGTCGTATATCGCATACAAAGCCTGAAGTGTTGTACGGATATCGTTGAAATCAATTTCTTGTGCGTGCAGTGAACGTCCTGAAGTTTGAATGTGATATTTCAACATTTGCGCTCTTGAATTGGCACCATATTTCTTTGCCAAAGCTTTTGCCCAAATACGTCTAGCAACTCGACCAATCACGGCATATTCTGGATCAATACCATTGGAGAAAAAGAAAGAAAGGTTCGGACCAAATTTATCGATGTCCATTCCACGGCTCAAGTAATACTCGACATACGTAAATCCATTCGCTAAAGTAAAAGCCAATTGCGTTATAGGATTCGCTCCAGCTTCAGCAATGTGATAACCTGAAATAGAAACTGAATAAAAGTTTCGAACATTCTTTTCAATGAAATATTCTTGCACATCACCCATTAAGCGTAAAGCAAATTCTGTTGAGAAAATACACGTGTTCTGCGCTTGATCTTCTTTCAAAATATCCGCTTGAACGGTTCCTCTAACTTGCGCTAAGGTTTCCGTTTTAATTGTTTCGTACACATCAGCAGGCAAGACCAAATCTCCTGTGACACCCAAAAGCATCAAGCCAAGACCATCATTTCCTTCGGGCAAATCACCTTGGTATTTTGGTCGTTCTACACCTTTGTCTTTGTATATTTTCTCAATTTTCGCTTCCACTTCTTTTTCAAGCCCCTCCGCTTTGATGTACTTCTCGCAATTCTGGTCGATCGCCGCATTCATGAAGAAACCAAGCAACATTGGCGCTGGGCCGTTGATTGTCATGGAAACGGATGTCATATTATGCGACAAATCAAATCCAGAATACAATTTCTTGGCATCATCCAAACAGCAAATTGAAACACCGGCGTTTCCAATTTTACCGTAAATATCTGGTCGCAATCCGGGATCGTTCCCGTAAAGTGTCACTGAATCAAATGCTGTAGATAATCGCTTTGCTGGCATGCCTAAACTCACGTAGTGAAAACGTTTGTTCGTTCTTTCCGGACCACCTTCACCGGCAAACATACGTGTTGGATCTTCTCCCTCTCGTTTGAAAGGGAACAATCCAGCGGTGTAAGGAAATTCACCTGGTACGTTTTCTTGCAATGACCAACGCAGAATATCACCCCAACCGTTGAACTTTGGCATGGCTACTTTCGGTATTTGTTGGTGCGAGAGTGATTCTGTATGTGTTTCCAGTTTTAGAACTTTGTCCCGTACTTTAAATTCAAAAATTGGATTTTTGTAGGCTTGTTTTTTATCGCTCCATTTTTGCAATAAGTCCCAATTCTTTGGGTCAAAATTCAATTTCACCTTCTCGAACAATTCTTGCAATCCTTTAACCAATCTGTCTTTGTCCTCTACTTCCGATGAATTTATCGTATCGATTGAAGATTGAATTCCGAATAGCTTATCGGCTACTACAATTTGTTCTTCTACCCATTTGTCATATCCACGATTATTCTCTGAAATTTCAGAAAGATAACGTGTTCGATCTGGAGGAATAACAAAAATCTTTTCCGACATTTCTTCCGTAATCTCAAAAGTAGATTGCAATGGAGCTTCTGTCTTTTCAACAAGTTTATCCATAATCACCTTGTACAAAGAATTCATACCTGGGTCATTGAATTGAGAAGCGATTGTTCCGTAAACCGGCATTGAATCTACCTTTTCCTCCCACAAATTGTGGTTGCGTTGGTATTGCTTTCTAACATCACGTAGTGCATCAAGCGCACCTCTTTTGTCGAATTTATTTAGAGCAATCACATCGGCAAAATCCA
>CBFIBY010000094.1:0-10505 GCA_965660955.1 Crocinitomicaceae bacterium
TCTATAAAATTATTAGGCGTCAAAACGCAACTTAATTTGATTTTCAAACGTATTGATACATACCTATTAATGCGAGCGTTTTTGATTGATGTTTTTTCAATGAGAAACATTCGTCTTTTTGACAACGATGACTAGACGCCTTTTGCGACATACGCTTATTTTACTTGCTGTTTTTACAGTTGGTTTTTCCTTTGGACAAACAAATTCGTTTCAATGGGTAAATGGCGCTGGGACGGAGCAAGGTCAGGTGTTGTCTGTGGCTTATTCATTGAATGGTGATTGCATTTATTCAGGTGGCTCAGTATGGTCCAATGGAAATAGTAATTTCCCGGTTTCAGTTACCCCTTCGGATCAACAAAACGGTTTTTTGGTGAAATGCGCAGCTGACGGAACTCCAATTTGGGGATTTGATGTTGGAAACAACGGCATCGATGAAATCTCTGCAATAGCTGTAGACAATTCAGGAAATATTGTTGTTGCGGGGTCATTTGAAGGTGCCGGGGCAAATTTCGAAGGAACTTCTGGTGGTTCATCTTTATTAAGCTCCACTGGCGGTAAAGATGTATTTATCGCCAAATATAATCCTTCTGGTGTGCTCATGTGGTTGCAACAAGGAACAAGTTCAGGTGATGACTATGTACACGACATTGATATTGATAATCTAGGCAACATCTATATCGCCGGATCATCAACAGGTTTATTTAGTTATAATGGAAATACCATTTCCTCAAACGGTGCGCTAGAAGCCTATGGGCTAAAAATAAATTCATTAGGTGTTTTTCAATGGATGCGCTCTTTTGGAAGTCCGAATGAGGATAGCTTCACAGCCGTTACTACTATGGGAAGCAATGTCTATTTCGGTGGATATTTTAGAGGCGGTGGTTCAGGGTTAGTTGGGATTTTATTGAATGTATTAAATCCAGATGTTGGGAAATCTGAAATGATTCTTGTTGAATGTAATGCAAGTTCTGGAACATTATTAAATTCTGAATTTTTTGGCGGTGTAGATCATGATGAAATTCACGGATTGACAAATGACGGTACTTCTATTTATCTCACCGGACATACAAAAGATGATTTTACCATAGGTTCAGACAACTATTCCAATTCCAATCAAGAAATTATAACAGCCAAATTAAATGTTGGTTTAATTCCGGTTTGGTCAACAACGACTACTCATGTTGCTTCTGGTACCGCAGACGGCGCTTGTATACAATTTGCTGGCAACAATAAATTATTCGTTGGTGGAGGGTATAGTGGAGCTCTGAACACATCTTTTGCTCTTACACCTGCAACATCAGATACGAATGGAATAGTTCTTGTTTTTGATGCGAATTCGAGTTTAATTTTGGATCAAACCGTGATTGGAGGATCAGATAATCAGTATGTTAAATCCTTCTCCAGTAAGAGTAGCGTAGAAATGTATTTAGGAGGACGATATAGGAATAATACCAGTTTCCCTCCATTTTTTTTAAACGCAAATAATGCATTTGATCATCCTTACGTAGGTTTGCTGGGCTGTACACCAGATTCAGTCTTGCTCAGTGGTGATTCAGATATCTGTTCAGGTCAATCTACAGATTTAACATTTACTTTCTCAGGTGTTGGGCCTTTCGATATTGGTTTGCATGACGGAACGTCTGAAACATTGATTTCAGGTGTTTTTGGGCCTGTGTACACATATACCGTGACGCCTGCTTCGAATACAACATATACAATATCATCCTTTAATTCTTCTTCTTCCTGTGGGCAGATCAGTTCGGGTACAGCGATCGTAAATGTTATATCAGCGATTGGAAATAATATAATTGCTGCCGATACGACTATATGTTCTGGAGAAACACCTTTTTTTACAGGTTCGCTTCCTACCGGGTCAGCGAGTCCAACTTACCTATGGGAGTTTAAAGCACCTTTACAGCCATGGCAACCTGGTAATAATATCAATACGCTTCAGAATTATACTTCAGTACCAATAAATTCAACGGTTCAATACAGAAGAATTGTAACCGTTTCAGGTTGTCAGGTTGACACTTCGAATGTGGTGGTAGCTAATGTTGTATTCGATATATTCAATAACAATATTTCTGGGGACCAAGCCTCATGCGGATCATTTGATCCTATTTCTTTTTCAACGTCTAATCCGAATGGTGGCGGTGGATCGTACACATATACATGGGAAACGGATACGGATTCAAATTTTGTTGCTCCAACAACGGTAGGAACGATTGCCGCTTATAATGCCCCATTTCAATCTCAAACCCAATATTTTCGAAGAATAGTTGAAACGAATGTTTGTACAGACACTTCAGATTTTATTTCTGTAGTGGTTGATCCAGTTATTACGAATAATACGATTAGTTCTAGCCAGATTATTTGTGGACCCGGAACTCCAGCGCCTTTATCTGGTGATCCAGCAGGTGGAGGAACAGGGACGTACAATTACAATTGGCAATCCAGTCCAGATGAAGTCACTTGGACGAATGTCGGAAATACCCAAAATTATGCACCAGGTGTACTAAGCGTTTCAACCTACTATCGAAGAATTGTTTCTTCTGGGGTATGCGACGATACAAGTAATACCATAAAAGTTGAGGTGAATACTTTAATTTCTGATAATACAATTTCATACGGAGGTGCATCTACAATATGCACAGGAACGGCGCCATCAGCATTAATAGGTTCTACACCGTCTGGAGGTAACAATACAACCTATACTTATTTATGGGAAGTTAGCTCGGATAATATTGCTTGGACAAATGCAAGTGGTATAAACAATACAATAAACTATAATCCTCCTGCTCAAACGTCGGTACAGTACTATCGAAGAAAAGTTTCATCTGGCGTATGTGCGGATGATACTTCAAATGTGATTCAAATAAATGTGTATCCGCCAATCACCAACAACTCAATATTTACGGATCAAACGATTTGCGCCAATACAACACCTAATTTGTTAACGGGAACTACACCTACAGGTGGAAATGGAGGGGCAATAGCTTACCAATGGCTTTTAAGTCTTGATAACTCCAATTTTATTTCTATTTCAGGAGCAAATTCAATCGATTATCAACCAACAGCTCTTACGGCAACAACTTATTTTAGAAGGGATGTTTCAATAGGAGGATGCGATACAAGTTATAGCGACAAGGCGGTAATTACAGTAGAACCAGCAATTGCAAACAACATAATTTCCGCTGATCAAACATGGTGTGGCGTTTCTACAGCTAATACCCTCGATGGTTCACCGGCAACTGGCGGCACTGGTTCAATCCTTTACAATTGGTTTGAAAGTACCGATAGTATAACTTGGACAAACGTGGGCATTACCGAAGACTATACTCCAGGAACAGTTTCTTTAACAACTTACTATTTTAGAACGGCCGTTTCAGGTGCATGCTCTATTCCTGATACGAGTAATGTTGTCACAATTTTTATAGAATCGTTGATTTCTGGAAATACAATTTCTCATCCTGGTGTTGATACAATTTGTACTGGAACAGCACCTAACACAATCAATGGTTCGACTCCCACCGGTGGTGATGGTTCTGGTTACGTTTATTATTGGGAAGTAAGTGATGATAGTGTTACTTGGGTAGCAGCTTCAGGTACAAACAACACTAGTTCTTATTCTCCTCCAATACAAGATACAGTTCAATATTTCCGTCGAACGGTAACGTCAGGTATTTGCCCAAGTTCTGAATCAAATGTGATCGAGATAAATGTTTATCCACCGATTGCCAACAATTTTATTTTTTCAGATACGACAATCTGCGCCAATACAACACCGAATCTTTTAACGGGAACTGTCCCAACAGGTGGTGATGGTGGTGCGATTTTGTACGTTTGGCAATCGAGCACAGACAACATTACATTTATAAATATTCCAGCTTCAAGTACGATTAATTATCAACCGGGTGTTCTTACATCAACCACTTATTTTAGAAGAAGAGTGGAAAGAGGACTTTGTGGAATGAATTGGAGCGATACGATTACAATCACTGTTGAGCCCGCCATCACAAACAACTCGATTTCAGCAGATCAATTGTTGTGTGGTTCCAGTACTGCGAGTGCTCTAGTTGGAACAACAGCAATAGGAGGAACAGGAACTATGACGTATCAGTGGTTTGAAAGTACGGATAGTTTAACCTGGACAAGTGTCGCAACCACAGAAGACTTTAACCCTGGAATAGTCTCGCAAACAACGTATTATTTTAGAACTGTAGTCTCAGGAGCATGTAATGTAGCTGATACGAGCAATGTCGTGACTATAATTGTTGAATCCTTGATTTCAGGAAATACGATAACGGCCGATCACAATGTATGTATTGGAGCACAACCAGATTTATTACAAGGCAGTGTTGCATCAGGAGGAGTTGGTACAATTACGTATTCATGGTTAGAGTCAACCGATTCCTTAACTTGGGTTGCGGCTAGTGGATCACCTTCTGGAACTGATTTTCTTTTAACGCCAATTTCGGATACAACTTGGTATATTCGATTGGCATCCTCGGGTTCTTGTCCGTCAGACACATCGAATGTGGTAAAAGTCTCTGTAGAAGATTCAGTGGATAATAATATATTGAACACGCCACCAACAATTTGCTCAAACGATGCGAGTGGTGTCATTACTGGCACATTGCCAATAAACGGAAATGGAATTTACAACTATGAATGGGAGAAAAGTTTAAATGATACACTTTGGTCGCCAATTGCTAGTTCAAATACACAGAACTATGCTATTGGTGGAATTACAACAAATACTTATTTCAGAAGAATTGTTACTTCTGGTGAGTGCGGAAGTGATACAAGTGCATCAGTGCTTCAAGTAGTTAACCCGTTTATTACAACAAATAATATTGGAAGTTCTCAAACGATTTGTAATGATTCAATTCCAAACCTTTTATTTGGAACAGTTCAAACTCCAGGTACTTTCGGATTTTCATGGCAGGAAAGTACAGATGGATTGAACTTTGTTTTAGCCTCAGGAACGTATGCGAATGCCTCTTATCAAGCAGGGAATTTAATTTCAAACACATATTACCGAAGAATAATGAAATCTGGTGCTTGTCCAAATGATACAAGTAATATAGTATGGATTAACGTTCTTGATCCAATTTCGAATAATTCAATTTCTATGGATACGACAGTTTGTTCAGGGACGTCAGGAATAGATTTACCAGGATCCGTTCCAATAGGTGGTGACGGAAATTACCTGTACACTTGGGAATCTTCAATTGATGGGACTAATTATTCTACAGCACTGGGTTTAGGCAGTTCAAATTCACAAGGATTTACAACTGGGACTTTAACCCAAACAACTTACTTCCGAAGAATTGTTTACAGTGCGCCTTGCTCAAAAGATTCAATAATCAGTAATGTTGTAACAATAACGGTTCAGGCTGCATTATCGCCTAACACAATTAGTGCAGATCAAATACTGTGTGGCGATTACAACGTGAGTCCATTGGATGGTTCTTCCGTTACAGGAGGAAGTGGTATTCCAAATTATCAATGGCAATCGAGCGCAGATTTATCGACTTGGTTGGATGTAGCAATTACAGAGGATTATTCCCCAGGAACAATAACAGATACAATCTATTTTAGACGACTTGTCAATTCTGGTGCTTGTCTTGTTAACGATACGAGTGATACACTCACTATGACCTATTTGGATCCAATAGCTGTCAATTTTATAGGTAGTAATGATACGATTTGTATAGGTACATCACCAGCCTCTCTCTTTGGATTATCTGGTGGAGGTGGAGATGGCGTTTATTCATATGCTTGGGAGCAAAGCACGGACAGTGTCTCTTGGTCTGTTGCGGTTGGTGTTTCAAATACGACTCAGTTTGATCCCGACCCGCTTTTAGATACTACGTATTTTAGACTGTTGACATCTTCTAGTGTTTGTCCTGTGGATACTTCCAACAGTGTAATAATTGTCGTGGAAGACAGTATAGAGAACAATACAATTTCAATACCGGGTGATGTTTGTGCAAGTAGTACTTCCGATTCTTTATTTGGGTCGTTCCCAGCTGGAGGAAACGGTGTATATACGTTCATCTGGCAGGTATATGATAGCACTTTGACAACCCCGGGTTGGGTAAATGCACCAGGTACTTTCTCTAACCAAGATTACGCCATGGGTCAACTATCAGATAGTGCATATTATCGAAGAATTGTTTTGTCTGGTCAATGCGGAAGTGACACAAGTGCTCAATTGCTGGTGGCCGTTCAGCCTACAATAGATACGAACACAATATTCCAAGACCAATTTATTTGCATGAATTCGACGCCTCAATTATTGACAGGACAAGCGCCTTCTGGATCGGGGTTCTTGTATTTTTGGGAATCGAGCACCGATGGAGTTGCCTTTTCGATTGAAACGAGCGGATTATCCATGCCTGACTTTCAACCTGGCAACTTGGACTCTACTAATTATTATAGGCGAATAATCTTCTCAGGTGCTTGTGGATATGATACAAGTAATATTGTAACCGTTACAGTTTGGGACACACTAAGTGTAAACGTTATTCAAGACGATACAACCGTTTGTTTTAACGATAGCCAAATAACCTTGAATGATGCTGGTATTGTTGGAGGAAGTGGAAGTTATACGTATTTATGGGAAGAATCAACAGATGGAGTTGTTTTTGCTACACCAACGGTAAACTTTACTTCAGCTGATTATACAACCGGTGTGTTAACGCAAACAATGTACTACAGAAGACGTGTCACGGATGTTAATTGTGTGGATGACACTTTGTTTAGCAACATTGTTACGATTACTGTACACCCGCAGATCACACACAATTATTCGGTTGAAGCAGATACAGTTTGTATTGGAGATGATGTGAATGTTCAATTTCTTATTTCAGGAGATGCGCCATATTCAATTACCTATCACGATCAATTGTCTTCATCGAATCCATCGAATATACTTTCACCAGGATACGATTTAAACTTTACACCAACTTCCAGTGGATTAATAATTTTGGATACTGTTTATGATGCAAATGGTTGTTTCATTACCCCAGCAGACACCTTCTCGTATCGAGTAGTTGCCTATCCAATTGTTGATTTAGGAAATGACACAACGGTTTGTGATAAAATGATCTTTACACCTGCTTATGGATCGGGAGTATTGGAATTCAATTCAGCTACATTAGGACAATTTCCAAATACCTTTCCTCAATCTGTTGTGCCGAGTGTTTTTGGCACCCATGAATTCGTTTTGATTGAGGATGTAGAAAACTGTGTTAGTTCAGATACTGTTCTTGTTACTTTCGAGGAGTCAATTGGAAATGTATATGCAGGGAACGACCAAACAGTGATTATTTCAGATTCTACACAATTAGAGGCTTCGGGTTTACTAGCGAATCAAACAGGATATTGGACCTTGATATCAGGAGGAGGAAACTTTGCGGATACCTTAAATCCACAAACAATGTTCTTGGATTTAATTTCGGGTATCACAATTTTGGAATGGACAGTGGAACAAAATGTATGTCCATCCGTATCAGACCAAGTAATCTTGAACATAGAAAATTTATTGATTCCAACAGGTTTTTCACCAAACAATGATGGAGATAACGATTATTTAGAAGTAGCGGGACGTGAAAACATAAATACAATTCGTTTACAGGTGTACGACCGATGGGGAGGACTAGTATTTGAGGATAAAGATTATCAAAATGACTGGGCAGGTACTACACTCTCTGGTGATGATTTACCCGAGGACACCTATTTTGTTGTCATAGATTTGGGAGAAAAAGGGGTGTATAAAAGTTATTTGTTAATACGAAGATGAGGTATGTATTGATTCTTATTGGGTTCTTTAGCATGAACGGATTATTTGCACAATATTCGCAGCAATATAGTCAGTACATGTTCAACGGTATGGCAATAAATCCTGCTTATGCCGGTGTGCGCGAATGTCTAAGTATTACCGGAATTCATTCCAGTCAATGGGTTGGATTCGAAGGGGCTCCCCGTACACAGAGTATTTCAGCGCATACACCTTTTCGCAAGAATGGAGGAATAGGTTTGAGTTTTTTCAATGATAGAATAGGAGTTCAGAGCCAGACAGGGATCTTTGCAGCGTATGCTTACCATTTGAAATTGAACAAGAAAAGTAAGCTCTCTTTTGGTGTTGATGGTGGCGTTAGTCTTTTTCAGATTAGGGAAGATGATGTTATCACGATTGATAACGATGCTGCCTTTTCGCAGAATTATCAAACATATAGCTTTCCAAATATTGGAGCAGGACTCTTTTACTATCGTGAGAATTTTTATGCAGGATTATCTGTTCCCACCTTGTTCAGTTCTGAGTATTCTAATTTGAAGGCACAAAAATATTTCAATATTCAACCAAGAGCAATGGTCATAATGCAAACGACAGGAGCCGTTATAGAATTGACGGATGACGTAGACTGGAAACCATCCTATTTAGTAAAGTATATTCCGTCCGTTTCAAGCGATTTGGATCTTAATTCCAATTTCTATTATAAGAGAATGTTTAATTTAGGTGTGTCATATCGCGTTAAAAAGGCATTAGTCGTTTTAGCCGGATGCACGATAAAAAATAAGTTTGATATTGGATATAGCTACGGTTATCCGCTCAATGACATCGCTAATTACAGTTCTGGAACGCACGAAATAATGCTTCGTTATGAGTTTAGGGAAGTTGTTTCAACAGTCAATCCAAGATTATATTGATGAAATATTTAGGGTTTCTTTTTGTCTTGATTTTTCCCTGCATCGTTTTTTCGCAGATGGACTCCATGTACATTGTAGAGACGCTCCCTTTTTGTTCTGAAGATTTTGATGAATATAATTTAGTCCCTTTTAAGAGAGGAGGCTATTTCATTTCCAATCACCCGAGCGGACAGATGAATCAAATCAAAGATTTACAGAACAATAATTTGGCTTCCGTTTTTTATCAATCCAACATAAATTCCAAGAGAACCACGGTCAACAAAATCGATATGCGTTTGAAGTTCCATATTGGTTCGTTTTGTTTCAATGAGAAAAGAGATTTCATCGTTTTTACAGCTCAAAAATCTAAAATTGATTTAACCTTGGGTCTGTACATGAGCAAAAGAAAAGCAGGCAGATGGACAAAACCCAAATTGATTTTTAAAGGGTACGAAGAAATGAATTTGATGGATCCTTTTATGACACCGAAAGGAGATACCTTGTTTTTTGTTGCAAATATGCCAGGTGGTAAAGGTGGAACCGACATTTACATGGCAACGGGTGATATGGGCTATTGGACTGCGTTACGTGGTTTAGAAGCGAATATTAACACGTCCTTTAATGAACGTTATCCGAAGTTTTATAAAAACAAATTATTCTACTCGAGCACACGTGTTTATGGCAACGGTGGACTAGATATATACTCTATTCCATTGACCCAAGAAGGGTTTATAAACGAACCATTTCACTTTCCTAGTCCAGTGAATTCAGATGCAGATGATTTCGCTTATTGTCCGATTGATGAAGAAACGGGTTATTTTTCCTCAAATCGAAATGGGAATGACGACATCTTCCAATTAAAAGTAAATTTTCCCGAATTCGAATGTTCTTCATATCAAAAGTCGTCCAGATGCTTTGAGTTTTACGAAGAAGGAGACAATGAAACAGACACGTCAATGTACGAGTTTGAGTGGTCGTTTAGTGATGGTTCGAAGTATCGAGGATTAGTTGCAAATCATTGTTTTGGCCATGCAGGAGATTATACGATTGAATTGAACCTAATCGACCGGGCAGAAAACGAGGTATATTCCAATGTTGCCAGCTATGAAATTGAAATTGGAGAAATAGATCAATTAGAGTTCTATCTTCCTGAAAAAGTCGGGAGTAAGCAAACCGTTGTTATGCGAACTTCCAAAGGTGACAATAACAACGAGGTGTCCTATTATTGGGATTTCGGAGACGGTTCGTTTGCGACAGGACACGATGTCTCTCACAGTTATTCCAGACCAGGTCAATACCTTGTAAGTCTGGGGCAAATTGAAATCATTGATGGAGTTCCTGTTAAAAAATGCACCTCAAAAATGATAACGGTAACACAATAATTTTTTGGCGTAGTATTTGTCTAGTGGTAAGCGCAATAAGTGAAAAGAATAAAATCGAAATTATTTTTTATCTCGAATAAACTTTTCTGAATAAAATACGTATACCTATCATGATGAATAAAACGACCTTTATTTTTACAACTGTCTTCGCTTTATTGGTGAATTTTTCATTTTCACAATCTGTACCTGCGGTTGAAGAAAATATTCCATTTTTAGTCACTTTCGGAAATAAAGCTGAAACCAGTTTTGGCGATGATGATTTTACACAAACTTTCTTCTTTGTTGTACCTAAGTCGCACACCCAACCTATTTACATTCGAGTGTTCGATCCAAATGTAGGAGGGAAGCACGACGAAATGAACGGTACCGCGGATACAAAAACAACTTTTTCAATTTATGGTGGGAAAGGATGTATATCGAATAAAG
>CBFIBY010000095.1:0-10274 GCA_965660955.1 Crocinitomicaceae bacterium
TAAAACTACTAACGATGGTCGTGTCTGGAATGGCCACTTCCGAATTTAAATCAAAACGAAGCAATTCTCGCTTTAAATTCATCGCATAATTGCCCGCCATATCAATCCCAAGCGTCGAATCATTTACATAATTCTCAAGGGACAAACTATCGTTAATCAATGGAATAGAATAATCAGCATCCCAACTCGTTTTCTTTTTTCTACAAGAAACAAAGGCAAGAGATAGTATGAGTAAAAAGTAGACCTTATTCATATGTCTAATATAACGTTTAATTTAAACGATAGGTTGAATTAAGCTCGCTCAAGGATTACGGCGTAACCCTGTCCCACGCCAATACACATGGATACAAGCGCATATCGTTTGTTTGTTTTTTGTAATTCAATTGCCGCCGTGTGCAAAATCCTTGCTCCAGTCATCCCAAGCGGGTGTCCCAAAGATATTGCTCCTCCATTTGGATTAATTCGGGGATCTTTGTCTTCTAATCCCATCTTCCGCGTACACGCTAAAACTTGAGCAGCAAACGCTTCGTTCACTTCAATGATGTCCATTTGATCGAGTGTCAACCCTGAACGTTTCAGTACCTTTTCTGCTGCAAACACTGGTCCGATACCCATAATTCTAGGTTCCACTCCTGCAACTGCACCACCAACAATTCTTGCTAAGGGCTTGAAATTATTTGACTTCACAGCATCTTCCGATGCAACAAGTAAGGCTGCAGCGCCATCATTCAACCCTGATGCATTCCCCGCCGTTACACTTCCATCTTTTTTAAAGGCAGGTCGCAAGCCACCCAAAGTTTCAAGAGTTGTTCCGGGTCGAGAAAATTCCTCGGTATCGAATATAAGGTCATCCTTTTTTCTTTGTGGAATGTTCACAGCTACAATTTCTTCCGCAAAACGACCACTTTCTATGGCTTTTGCTGCTTTTTGCTGCGACCAAAGGGCAAACTCATCTTGTGATTGTCGGTCAATGTTGTATAATTCGCATAGGTTTTCAGCCGTGTTCCCCATGCCATCCGTTCCGTATAGCTCTTCCATTTTCGGGTTGATAAAACGCCAACCGAATGCTGAATCGTGCATTTGCGCGTCCCTTCCGAATGGTTTTGACACTTTTGAAATAACCCAAGGGCCTCTTGTCATGTTTTCTACTCCTCCAGAAATATAAATATCTCCAGCACCATCTTTGATTGCGCGTGAAGCATTTATTGTGGAAGCCATTCCTGAAGCACACAAGCGGTTTATAGTTTCTCCACCGATTTCAAAAGGTAATCCAGACAATAAACCAGACATTCTCGCCACATTTCTATTGTCTTCACCTGCTTGATTTGCGCAACCAAATAGAATATCTTCTATACTTTTTGGGTCCAAATTGGGATGTTTCGCTACTAAGTGCTTGATAACGTGTGCTCCCATATCATCTGGGCGAATCGTAGATAAGGTTCCCCCAAAATTTCCAATTGGTGTTCGAACACCGTCAACTATATATACTTCTTTTGCCATAAAATCGTTTGCTTTCAAAGCAAAAATAAGCACAATTATCTCGTGTTGAAAACTTTCGAATTTATATCCACCAATAATTTATTAACTTGCCTTACTTTTTAAACAATTAAACTATGATGAATAAAGCATCGGCGATAACAGCCGTACTTATTTTGTTCGGACTAGGAACCTACGCTCAAGAAGAGCTTACTCCTGCCGAACAAGCCTATCGCGATTCCATTGCTAACTTAAATGAAGTCAATGCATCCATCGCGAAATCTCAAGAAGCCTATAATCTGGGTATTGAGAAGTTCTCAAAAAAAGACTATCGAGGAGCGCTAAGTCAATTCACGAAATCCGTTCAGATTGACCCTAACTTTACAGCAGCCTATTACAATAAGGGCGTTGCCGAAAATGAATTGGAGAAATATAAAAGTGCTGCAGCCACATTAACGGCTTTATTGAAAAAAGACCCGAATTATTCAAAAGCCTATTTCCAGCGTGGAAGAGCGTATCAAGGTGTAAATGATTTCTTGTCAGCTGAAAAAGACTACACAAAATCCATTCAAATTGATCCAGAGAATCCAAAAGCACACTATAATTTTGGAACATTGAAATTTTTGCAACAGGATTACAAAGGTGCACTCTCCTCATTTTCGACGACAATCAAATTAGATGAAGAATTTGTTTTGGCTTACAACGACAGAGGAAGTTGCTATCGAATGATGGGTAACTACCCCAAAGCCATTGCTGAATACGAAACAGCAATTCGAAAAAATCCAAAGCTTGCGTTTGTTTTGAATAATATTGGGACAACAAAGAAAAAAATGAAAGATTATAACGGTGCGATTTCGGCTTTCAACCGGGCGATATCCGTTGATTCGAAGTTTTATTTAGCCTACAACAACAGAGGCGCTACCCTGCTCGAGCAAAAGAAAATTGACGATGCAGAAAAAGATTTTTTGAAAGCATTGGCGATTAAACCAAATTACGCTCCAGCAAACAACAATTTGTCTGCAATCTACTTCCTGAAGAAAGAATACAAAAAAGCCTTTCAATATGCTGATAAAGCCATCAAAACCGACAAAGATTATTCCAATGCATATGTAAACAGAGGTATGGCTTTGGAAATGATGCGGGATCAGAACGGTGCATGCGAGGACTGGAAGAAGGCGGCAGAAATGGGGAATCCACAAGGGAAAATTTATTATTCAAGCAATTGCAACAACTAAACCACGTATCGATGAAATTAATATTAAGCACACTAATAATTTGCTTATTCTCTTTAAGTGGAATAAGTCAAAATGTTGATTTTAAATCAGCTAACTTCAAGTCTGATAAAGACGGATTAAAAAAAGCAACCGATGCTATTGACAATGGGGATGCCTTTTTCGAGAAAGCGAATGAAGCTTTATTTTTGGTTCAACCTATTGGTCTGAATTATCAATTGGCACTTCAAAATTATATGATCGCTCAAAAATTCAATCCAAACAATGCTGAGTTGAATTACAAAATTGCGGTTTGTCATGCGAATAGCACGGATCCAGAGAAAAGTATTGCCTTTATTAAAAAGGCAGTGGAATTAGATGCTGAATGCGATCCCTTTGTTCCATATTATTTGGGTTATGCGCTTCAATTGGAGGGCGACTTCTCCGCCGCACAAAAAGAATACGTGAAATTCGAAAATGGCTATAGAAAAGCCGACAATTTTGCGAAGTTCGTTTCTCAACGAAAGAAGGAATGCAAAGTCGCTCGAGATTTAGTAGGCGAACCTATCCGAGCTTGGGTAGATATTGTTCCTGAATTGAATACACCAGACGATGATTTTGCGCCCAGTATTTCTACGGATGGTAGTGAATTGATTATGTCTTCTAACCGTCCGAATGGACATTCTAAAAACGAAGCAGGTGGATATGATGCGGATATCTACACTTCGACATTTAATAACGGCACTTGGTCGAAGCCGAAAGCTATTCGTGGAAACGTAAATACCGATCAAAATGATATCGCTAACAACTTGAGTTACGATGGAACAAAAATGCTTCTGCACCGCGAGGTGGAAGGGCAATTGGATATTTTTGAATCGGAATTAAAGGGAATTGATTGGTCTACACCAAAGAAAATGCCCATGGCGATTTCATCGAGCCGAAGTAACGATTCCTATGCTTCGTATTATCCAGATGGTTGGAGTATTTTCTTTGCAAGAGACAACAAAAACCGTTCAAATGGAACGGAAATTATGTATTCAAGTATGCAGAGTAAAATTCAAAAAGACTACATGGCTGGACAAATGATTTCTGCGGTTAATTCCAAATTCAATGAAGGCCCGATTTATTGTCACATTGATGGAGAAACGATGTACATCGCATCCAACGGAAGCAATACGATTGGTGGTTACGACATTTTTGTTTCTCATAAAGTACAAGGACAATGGTCGAAACCAGAAAACATGGGATATCCAATCAATACGCCTTATGACGACTTCTTCTTTGCTTCTACAGCAAATGGAAAATTTGCCTACATCGCTTCGAATCGTTCAGGTGGACAAGGAGGATATGACATTTATCGTGTAACATTCTGGGGACCAGAAAAGAAGCCCATGGTTGATGTAGAAGATTTCTTATTGGCTAGTATCATTATGCCAATGAAAGATGCGCAAGTAGAAGAATCGGTAAAAGTAAACAAGAAAACATTCACTGTCTTCAAAGGATTGACGATAGATGCTATGACGAAAAAACCAGTTGAAGCTGCAATTGAAATTACGGATAACGGAACGGGAAAAGTGATTGAAACCTTTACAACGAATAGCGTCACCGGTAAATTTATCATCACCTTGACGTCTGGAAAGAATTACGGAATTGCTGTAAAAGCAGAAGGTTACCTCTTCCACTCCGAAAACTTCGACATACCAAAAGGTTCCGCGGATAATTTGGTCAACAAGAAAATTGAACTGAAAAATGTAGCCGTTGGTAGCAAGATTACTTTACGGAATATCTTTTTCGATATTGGTAAATCAACACTGCGTTCAGAATCCAATGCCGAATTGGATCGATTGGTGAAACTGATGAACGATGTTCCTTCCTTGAAGATTGAAATTGGCGGTCACACGGACAACACAGGTTCAGCCGCTATCAACGCCAAGCTTTCTCAAGCGAGAGCTGATGCCGTCGTGAATTACTTGAAATCCAAAGGAATTAATGCAAGTAGAATGACCGCTCAAGGTTATGGTGATTCTAAACCTATTTCTTCGAACAGTACAGCGGATGGACGTCAGAATAACAGACGAACGGAGTTTGAGATTAAAGGGAATTAAAGAAATTAACCATATGAAAAGGGACTTGGTGTAATCTAAGTCCCTTTTTTATTGGGTAATCCAGAAACAAAAATACAAGGCACTTACCATTAACAATAAGACAATTCCCTGAATTAAAAGCTTCTTTTTATTCTCCATCGCTCGCATGAAATGATTAGCCGATAATAGAAGAACGCCCAATCCAATATACATGAAAACAAAGTAGCTTGGCCAACCATAGAACATTTGATACAGAACTATTAATCCCCCTATTAAAAACACGAGTCCAGATATAAAGAAAGGTGTGAGATATTTGGCTATGTTCTTAAATTTCATGTTTTCAGAATCAGTCGGAAAGGTAGAAATAATTAGAATAAAAAAAGGGACCAAACTTCCGTCTAACCCCTTCTATAATTTGATTGTTATGCTTTACACATCAATATTCGCATATTTCGCATTCTTCTCAATAAACTCTCTACGTGGTGGAACTTCATCTCCCATTAGCATAGAGAAAATTTGATCCGCTTCTGCAGCGTTATCGATAGTAACTTGACGAAGGGTTCTTCCTTCTGGATCCATTGTCGTTTCCCACAACTGTGTTGCGTTCATCTCACCAAGACCTTTGTAACGTTGAACACCTACTGAACTTTCTGTTCCAGCGCCTTTCAACTGTTGGATTAATTTATCGCGTTGATCATCATCCCATGCGTATTCAGATTTTGCACCTTTTTTCACTTGGTACAATGGTGGCGTAGCGATGTAGATGTAACCCATCTCGATCAATTCCTTCATGTAACGGAAGAAGAACGTTAAGATCAGCGTTTCAATGTGCGAACCATCGACATCGGCATCACACATGATGATGATTTTGTGGTAACGTAATTTCTCTAAGTTCAAAGCTTTCGAATCTTCTTCTGTACCGATGCGAACACCCAGTGCTGTGTAGATATTCTTTATCTCTTCGTTTTCGAAAATCTTATGAACCATTGCTTTCTCAACGTTCAAAATCTTACCTCTCAAAGGCATGATGGCTTGAAAATGTCGATCTCTCCCCTGCTTGGCTGTTCCACCGGCAGAATCTCCCTCAACGAAGTAAACTTCGCATAAAGCAGGATCTTTCTCCGAACAATCGGCAAGCTTTCCAGGTAGACCACTACCCGACATGACATTCTTACGTTGCACCATTTCACGTGCTTTACGTGCAGCATGTCTGGCTTTTGCAGCTAAAATTACTTTTTGAACGATGATTTTTGCTTCGTTTGGATTTTCTTCCAAGAAATCGGAAAGCATTGAAGATACACCCTGACTAACCGGAGCAGTAACTTCTCTGTTTCCTAATTTTGTTTTCGTCTGACCTTCAAATTGTGGCTCTTGAACTTTTACTGAAACAACCGCTGTCAATCCTTCACGGAAATCATCGCCATCAATTTCAACTTTCTCTTTGGCCAACATTCCCGACTCATTCGCATATTTCTTCAGCGTATTGGTCAACCCACGACGGAAACCAGACAAATGCGTGCCACCTTCATAGGTATTGATGTTATTTACGTATGCCTGAATGTTCTCTGTATAAGATGTATTATATGTCAAAGCAACTTCAACAGGAATACCATCATTTTCACCTTCGAAGTAGATTACTTCTGGAATTAACCTTTCGCGGTTTCTATCCAAGTACTCACAGAACTCACTCAATCCTCTTTCTGAATGGAACTTGTCTGAAGGATGCTTTCCTTCTTCATCTTTAGATCTTAAATCGGTTAGTGTAACCGTAATTCCTTTGTTCAAAAAGGCCAATTCACGCATTCTAGCCGCCAAAGTATCATAATTGTACTCTGTCGCCTCAAAAATACTTGCATCCGGCTTAAATTGAACCTCAGTACCATGTTCTTGCGTTTCACCAATAACTTTTACTTCGTATTGCGGAACACCGATTTTATATTCTTGTTGCCAAATTTTACCATCGCGATAAACCGTAGCGCGCAAATCACCTGATAAGGCGTTCACACACGAAACCCCAACTCCGTGAAGTCCACCCGATACTTTATAGGTATCCTTATCGAATTTACCACCTGCGTGGAGGACAGTCATTACGACTTCCAATGCTGACTTTTTCTCTTTCGAGTGCATGGCAGTTGGTATACCACGACCGTTATCTTTTACAGTTATTGAATTATCCTCATTGATAAAAACGGAAATCGTATCACAATGACCAGCTAATGCTTCATCAATTGAATTATCGACAACCTCATACACCAAGTGGTGCAGACCTTTTACACCGATATCACCAATGTACATGGCCGGACGCTTACGAACCGCCTCTAAACCTTCTAATACCTGAATATTATCCGCTGAATAATTACTTCTGTCTATTTCTTCGCTCATATTGATCTGAATCGTATTTTAATCTTGTATTTAAGCCCTTTTTAGAGCCGACCAAAGATACAAAATTAGGGAGCGATAAACGAGTAAAACACATGGTTTATCAAGGACTTTTCAACAAAATATTCACGATTATTTTTGAAACACATTTTAAGGATTCAAATTGAGCTAGAAATCATGATTTTACACCGAATATTACGAAATATCCTTTTTTAATTTCTTTAGCTTTCTTTTCAACAAGATCAAAGCCATCCCTCCTATAGCTAGCCCACTGACAATAGCACCGAGAACTCCTTTGTTAGTTGGTTCAAATCCTGTGGGAGCCTCTTTTGGTCTAGTCGTTCTGTTTCTTGAACCTGTCGCCGTTCTTGCACCTTGTTTTGCACTTTGGTGTCTACCCTTGCCTTCCTTGCGATAAAGCTCTTGTAATTGTCGCTCAACTTGTGCTTTGAGAAGCTTATTATAGGTTAACCGAGACTTCTCATCCGAGACAACATCATAGGCTTCCGTAGCTTCACGGAATTTCTGCACTGCAAGTGGATTATCGGGATTTTTATCAGGGTGATTATTTTTCGCGATTTTTCGATACGCTTTTTTGATTTGATCTTTAGTCGCTTTCGGGTGAACACCAAGGGTTTTATAATGATTTTTGAGCATATACAGGTCTAATCACAACAATCGTGCAAACCATGAAGATAATCAATCCGATAGAATCAATTGCTCACTATCCAACTTGTTATTACTTCGTCCGTTGGCAAAACGCGCGGTGAAACAACTTGCACCAATCGACCTGACTCGTCAATGAGGAACTTTTGAAAATTCCATTGAACATTTTGATCACTGACACCGTTTTCGCTTTTTGTTGTCAAGAATTGGAACAAGGGATGCTGGTCTTCCCCTTTTACGGATATCTTGGCCATCATCGGAAAAGAAACGCCATAATTCTTTTGGCAAAACTCAGCGATTTCTTCATTCGAACCCGGCTCTTGTTTCATGAAATTGTTCGCTGGAAAACCAACGATAACGAAATTTTGATCCTTGTAGGTTTGATATAATTCCTCTAGCTGCTCGTATTGAGGCGTTAAACCACATTTTGAAGCCGTATTCACAATCAAGACTTTTTTACCTTTCAAGCTATCTAAATTAAAGGGTTCGCCTTCAATAGTCGAAAATTCAAAATCATATATGGTCGCGTTCTCTTGTCCAAAGACCATAGAATTTAGACACAACGCGAAAAGAATAAATAGAATGTTTTTCATGTCAACGTTAACATTTACAAATTAAGAATGTTCTGAAGACGAATCTAACGACTTTTCTAAAAAGAAAACGGTATTTTTATCATTCTCAAACGAAATCATGAAAAAATTTATACTCGTACTCTTGGTGCTTGCTGCGGCTACACCAACTTTCAGCCAGAAGAAAGGCAAGAAGAAATCAACTGATACTGAAAAGTCGGCTTTGGAAGGTAAAACCGGCGCATTGAACTTCAGAATGGTAGGGCCAGCATTGACCTCTGGTCGAGTAGCAGACATCGCTGTACATCCGAACAATCACAACATGTGGTATGTGGCGACGGCTTCAGGTGGTGTTTGGTTGACGAAGAATCACGGAACAACCTTCACGCCCATTTTCGATAATTACGGTTCTTATAGCACAGCTTGCGTTGAATTGGCGCCGAGCAATCCGAATACAGTTTGGGTAGGAACCGGAGAAAACAACAACCAACGTTCTGTGGCATACGGTGATGGAGTCTACAAATCATTGGATGGTGGAAAGACTTTCAAAAACATGGGCTTGAAAAAGTCGGAACACATAGGAAACATCATCATTCACCCAACAGATGAAAATACAGTCTGGGTGGCTGCATACGGTCCCGTTTGGAGCGCTGGTGGTGAACGTGGAGTGTACAAAACCACAGATGGTGGTGAAACTTGGGAACAAATTTTCTTCGTGAGCGAGAACACAGGAATTGCAGAGATAGCAATGGACCCTAAGAATCCGGATATCCTATACGCTTCGGCTCACCAAAGACGAAGAAGAGAATGGACGTATATCGGAGGTGGACCCGAATCGACTATCTATAAATCGACAGACGGCGGGAAGAATTGGAGAGAAATTTCGAATGGTTTACCGAAGTTAAAAATGGGACGAATTGGTTTGACCGTTTCTCCTGCAGATGAAAATATCGTGTATGCGATTATCGAAGCGAGAGATGGAAAAGGCGGATTCTTCCGTTCCACGAATAAAGGTGAGAACTGGTCGAAAATGTCAAGTTACAAGACATCCGGTAACTATTACCAAGAAATTATCGCCGATCCATATGACAAGGACAAAGTCTTCTCCATGAATACGTGGTTGCACCATACAGAAGATGGAGGAAAGAATTTCAAGAGAACGGGCGAATCCAAAAAGCACGTGGACAATCACTGTATTTGGATTGACCCGAACGATACAGACCACTGGATTGTAGGTTGTGACGGTGGAATTTATGAAACGTACAACCACGCGAAGGAATGGAAATACTATGCAAATCTGCCTATTATTCAATTCTACAAAGTAGCAACAGATAACGATTATCCTTTCTATAATATTTATGGAGGAACGCAGGATAACAACTCCATGGGTGGACCGAGCGCGACGATCAATAACGCAGGAATTTTAAACAGCGATTGGTACATCACGAATGGTGGAGATGGATTTGAATCAGCAATTGACCCAACGAATCCCAACATTGCCTACGCACAAGCGCAATACGGTTGGTTAATCCGCTACGACAGAGCTTCGGGTGAAAAAACACCGATTCAACCCATGCCGAAAAAAGGTGAAGAAGCGTATCGTTGGAACTGGGATTCCCCTTTGTTAATCTCTCCTCACGATCACAACACGATATACTTTGCAGCCAATCGAGTTTTCAAATCTAAAAACCGTGGAGATGACTGGCAAACTATCTCTCCAGATTTATCGCAAAATATGGACAGAAACAAGCTCAAAGTCATGGGGCAAGTTTGGTCGATGGATGCCGTGATGAAGAATAAATCGACGACAATCTATGGTAATATTGTAGCCATGGACGAGTCTCCAAAGAAGCAAGGATTGCTTTATGCAGGTACTGACGATGGCTTAA
>CBFIBY010000096.1:0-10198 GCA_965660955.1 Crocinitomicaceae bacterium
ATTGCTACATTACCCTTTAGTTATGCAGTGAGTGTTAATAATGTCAACAATGGATTGAATAACAACGGGCCTTGTGATAACTGTCTTTTTTACCAAGAAAATGGATTAGGCACTAACCAACCTTATTTTTCGAATAATCAATATGTTCAATTCGACGGATTCACTAAAGACACCTATATTTTTGCCAATTCACTCGAAATAGGAACGGTACATCGCATGGTATTTTATTTGTCCGATATCAATGATGCCCTCGGAGATTCTGGAGTCTTTCTTGAAAGTTGTGAATCATGTGATTTTAAAGTAGGAATCGATGAGCAGAAGGAGCCTGATTTCAGTGTATTCCCGAATCCAGCAAGAGAATCCATAACCATTAAAGCGAATATTGGGACAGAATTTGAGCTTCTAGATGCAAATGGAAAATCGCTTTTTTCTGGCGACACGGAGCAATCTTCGCAAGTGATTTCAGTTGACGAAGTTAGTCCGGGTGTTTATTTCCTGAAAATGACGAATGGTAATTCGAGCAGAATTGAAAAGGTTGTGATTCAGTAATCTAATCCTCGAAAGAAATCGCAATCATAATGCGAAGTTTATCGCATTGTTAGAACCCTTTGGTTTGTCTAAGTTTTCAGCCTATTATTGCGATTTTATCACCCTTATGTTGGCAAGCTTTTGCCCATTTGAATCGACTTCGATTAAATACACGCTTTTTTCCAAAAAATCTAGGTTTAATGTTGTATTGTTCTCGTCTTCAATATTCTGCTCGAAGACTTTCTGACCAAGAGTATTATAAACGACTACGGACAAATTTTGCTTGCCAGAAAAGGAAGATAGATCAATTTTAACTTCGGATAAGAAAGGATTTGGGAAAATAGAAAGTTGATGGTCAGTGGCGTTTTCAGATAAGCCAACCGCATTATTTAAGTTAAATTTAAAAGAAGTATTCGGGTAATAATAGCTCGGCGTTTCTGCACCATTGATAAGATAGATTTCATCATTTATGATAAACGATGCAGGTGCCCATCTAGATTTACCAGGGTGCGAAGGAAGTTGAAGCCATGTATCGTTGGATTCATCATATCTCCAAAATTCCCCTTCCGGCATTGAATTGTGTATTTGTCCGTCTCCGCTCAATACATAGCCGTATCCGTTGTGTGAGAATTGAGTTCCTGCCACACGCGCTTGACCTGGAATGTCGGATACCTGCGTCCAAGTGTCGTTTGCAGGGTCGTAGCGATACCATTCTTTGTAAATTTGAGTTCCCAAGTCACCATGTCCGAAGCCGGCATAAACAAAATTTCCAATGGAAAATTGATACGGATGATGTCTTTTGAATCCCGGGAAATCTGTTTTTTGTGTCCAACTATCTGTAGCAATATCATATTCCCACCAGTCATTTAAGTTTCCTAAAGTTTCATTATCCCCCATCCCTACAAATATTTTACCTTGATTTGCCACCAAAGCCGGATGTCTTCTTGTAACACAAGGACAAGAGGATAATTCTGTCCACTGACCGGTTGCTGGATCAAATTCCCATAAATCATTTTTTTGCTGAAAGGGCTGACCAGGGTTTGCACCCTGACCGAAACCAAAATAGGCTTTTCCATTGATAACGTCGCCTATTGCATATGCTCGCGTTCCGCCTGGAAAGTCGGGTAGATTAGACCATTGGTCCGAAATAGCGTCATAACTAAAGAAGTTCGCTGTCGCCGCACCGTTTACTTGGCCAGTTACCAAATAGCCTACATCGTTAATACTGAAACCAAACGAATGATCTGATCGAAATCCATTTGGTGGTGAAGTAATTGTAGTCCACTGTGCCGATAAGGAATAACTAATTAAAAATGAGAAGGTAAAAAGTATTGATTTGTTCATACACTGCGATTTTGAATTTCGAACTTAGCTGTTATCCATTTAATTGGAATCTAAAACTATTCGTAAAATAGTAATCCTAAATTCTATAGTTTTAAACAGAATAGTAAATGAAAATGTTCCCGACTGCTATATAAAAGTCGCAATACTCCAGTATGTATTAACTTTCAAAGCATAATTTTACAATTTCAGATAACGCTGAAGGTTTAATGTTTAGAACACAATTCGATACTTTTGGAATGCAAAGCATTTCCGTTGAATGAATTAAGGTCATCTCCAAATCATGACTAGAGTACAAAATACACTTACCTTGTTCTTTTGCCACTTTTGTTAGCAGTTCTAGTACACGTTTTTTATTCGAATAGTCTAAAAACGCAGTAGGCTCATCTAAGAAAATGTATTTGGTTTCTTGCGCCAATACCTTTGCAATAGCCAACAATTGGCGTTCACCGTCGCTCAATTCTTCCGTGAATTTATCCGCAAGATGGTCAATTTCCATCGTTTTAAAACTCTGCTGAACTATCGCTTCGTCTTTTACAGATAAGCGTCCAAATGCGTTAGTGTATGGAGATCGTCCTAGAGCAACATATTCTTTCGCCTTCATATACGGAACGCCTACAAAGCGGCTTTGAACGAATCCAAATAGTTTCGACTTTTCAATGGGTGTATGGGCTGATAAGGCTTTCTTGTTGGCATAAATAATACCAGATCGGACAGGAGTTTGCCCAATCAACGTTTTCATCAATGTCGTTTTCCCACGACCGTTTGCACCAACTAAAGCGTAGACTTTTCCTGATTCTAAATTCAACTCGCCGATTTCCAATATGGTGGACGAATAGCCGATATGTAGATTCTCTATTTTCATCGTGCGATACGTTTTACAATGAAATAAATAACCATTGGTGCACCTATTAAAGACGTCACGGCATTAATCGGTAATGGAATCCATTCTACCGTCAACTGAACGATGATATCGCAAAAAACAAGGAATACTGCACCGAACACTAAAGAAGCGGGAAGTAGTATTTTATGGTCCTGTGTTTTGAAAATGATTTTAACTAGATTGGGAACAGCCAAGCCAATGAAGGCTATTGGTCCACAATAGGCAGTGATAAGTCCAGTCAACAATGCCGTAAAAATGATAATCAGCAAGCGAATTTTCCGTATGGAAATACCCAGTAATTCTGCCTCTGTTTCTCCTAGTACGAAAGCATTAAGTGGTTTAATGATAAAAAAGGACCCAACCATACCGACCGCAAAAAGTATCAAAATAAAGGGTAATTGTCCTGTTTCAACTTGCTGCAATGAACCCATGGCCCAAAGCGTAAAAATTTTAAGGGCATTCGCTTCCGAAAGGAATTGGATTACCGAAACTAAGGCTCCAGAAAAACTTCCCAACATGAGACCAACAAGCAGGAGGGAGACACCTTGTTTGATTTTAAACGATACGGCAAGAATTAGAAAGCCAAAAACAAGCGCACCGAGCAAGGCACTTGACACCAATCCAAAGTCACCCTGAAAAAAGGAAAATCCCGTCATCAACGAAATGGCGACAAATAGACTAGATCCTGAATTGATTCCCAGGATGTAGGGACCTGCTAAAGGATTATTGAATAAGGTTTGCATCATAAGTCCTGAAACAGAAAGTGCTGCTCCTGCCAAACAAGCCATAATGAAACGTGGAAATCGAAATTCGCGAACGATGAGGTGATCTGAATTTGATGCATCGAAAGAAAACCAGGCATCTTGAAAAGTAGACCAAGAAATAGAGGTTTCGCCCGACATGAAGTGCAAAACAAATACACAAGGTATAAGCACTACCAAAAGTAGGAGCAGGATTCTATTTCGTTTTAGAGACATCATTTTACTTGATGGTAAAAATACAAGTTCTCTTTTGGAAACTCTTCCGGATGAAAAATATGTAAATAATCTGATAGAATTTTTTGAGGTTCAATGGCCGACATTTCCCAATAACGATTGCCGCTTTTCGAATAATCGTAGATTTTATTTTTCAATACAGGACCTAAATATTTTAATCGTGGTGCGAAACCAAATAGTTTTTCTTTTGTCGGAAATCCAGGGTTGATCCAATACTCTGTATCGAGGTTATCAGCTAAGACTTTCTCCATGGTCAAGGACAAAGAACCTGAGCCATCAGATTTTTCATATTGATATTGAACATTCGCGTCTCTTAAAAATTGCGCCTCAAAACTCTTTCCTGCAGGTGCGAACCACGATTCTCCCCAAAGATGTCCGCTCAAAACTGTCGGTTGATTTGTAGCGACCTCGGCTTGTTTCTTTAGCGCATTGTATTCTTTTACAATGCGATTGAAATACGCTTTTGCTTCCTTCTCTTTCCCCGTTAAGTATCCAAACAAAAGAATCCATTCAGCTTTTCCTAAGGGGTGCTTTTCACGCCAGTCGTAATTGACGATGCAATGTACTCCGGCACCTTCCAACTGTTTTTCATGTGGAAATTCTTTTCCAAATCCACTGTAAATTACTGCTTGACATTTGGATTTTAACAAGGCTTCCACCGGAATCTGTCCCTCTTCGCCGAGCTCTAGTACTTCATTTCGCTTAATCTTCTCAAGAAGAGTTTTGTTGTACACGTATTTTTGATGCGTTATTCCAACTATGCTTTCAATTGCATTGAGTTTAGCGAGCATTCCGACATGTGTGCTCGACAAAACGGATAATCGTTCAAGTGGAACTTGTATGAAGTGCTTGGTCTTGACCATTTGATTCGATACATTCATTTCCTTTTCTACTTGACCCGTTTCAGGAGAAAGGATTTCGATTTTCGTGCTTAGTTTATTTTCTGTTATGCGTAAATGTTGGGCATAGCGGACGATGTTTTTTGGAACATTTATCGCGCCTTCTACTTGTTCGTTAGATGAACATGCGCCAAGCATCAAAAGATAAATCAGAAAAGGTAATATTCTCATGGTGTAAAAATAGGATATCGAATTGAATCTCCTTCCAAAGGGTGAAGAAACAAAAAACCTCCACTCAAAAAGAGCAGAGGTTTATATTTTTAGCTGGGAAAGAATTATTCTCCTACAACTTCAATTTTAAATGATGCCAATACACCTTTCGCGATGTTTGCATCAACATCGTACGTTCCAACTTCTTTGATCAAATCTTCTTTGATTTTTAAGGCTTTACGATCGATTTCAAATCCTTCTGCTTTCAAAGCTTCAGAAATTTGAATCGTATTTACTGAACCAAATATCTTACCATTTTCTCCAGCTTTCGTGCTGATTTTCAATGATAATTCGTTGATTTTAGCCGCTAGTGCTTCTGCTTCTGCCAACATTTTTGATTCTTTGTGTGCTCTTTGCTTCATCATTTCAGTATGACCTTTCTTCACTGAAGCGGTCGCCAAAATTGCGTATCCCTGAGGGATTAAGAAGTTTCTTCCGTAACCTGGTTTCACAGTTACAAGCTCATCTTTAAATCCAAGCTTGTCAACGGTCTTTTTTAGAATTACATCCATTTTTAAATATTTTAAATCGTTTACAATCTTATTTCAACATATCTCCCACATAAGGAAGAACTGCAATGTGACGCGCTCTTTTGATCGCTTTGTTCACTCGCTTTTGATACTTCGCTGAAGTTCCAGTGATACGACGAGGTAAAATCTTTCCTTGTTCGTTCACTAATTTCAACAAGAAGCTAGCGTCTTTGTAATCGATGAATTTGATACCGCTTTTCTTAAAACGGCAATATTTGCTCTTTGTAATGTCGATATCGATTGGAGTCAGATAACGAATATCATTTTGTGCCATGTCTTTTCTTTTTAAATGTTAATGATTAAGCTTCTGCCGCTTTTTCTTCTGCTGGAGCTGAGGCTGCTTTCCCCATTTTTGCTCTTCGCTTATCTGCATATTTCAAATGCTCTGGATCCATTTTGATCGTCAAGAAACGCATTACACGTTCGTCACGCTTCAAAGTCAATTCAAATTCAGCAATTACTTGAGAATCGCATTCAAATTCAGATAAAAAGTAAAATCCTGTGGATTTTTTTTGGATTGGGTACGCCAATTTGCGCAAGCCCCAACTCTCGGAGTGCTTAATTTTACCACCTAGTTCTTTGACTTGGGCTTCGAATATCTGCACTGCTTCCTTTGCCTGTTCTTCAGACAAAACGGGAGTTAAAATGAAAACAGTTTCGTAAGAATTCATAAAATTATTTAATTAAATTATTTGTTATGCCTGCCCTTTTTGCAGACGAGGGCGCAAAGATAGACAAATCATATGAATTGTGAAACAGCTGAATGGAATAAATTTCCTTTCTAAATCAAATCTCTTGTGTACTTTTGACACGCTGATTTTAAACAAAGCTAATAAAACAAATTTTCACCTCCGTTCTCAGATAATTTTTCTTCGATGTTTAAATTTTGTATTGCACTCGTTACCTTTCTTTTCTTGGCTAGTTCTTGTGACTTAAAATCGAACGAAAAAAGAACGAAAAACAAGAAAAAAGCATGTGCTTTCTGCGTCGATAGTTCAGATTTTAAACCCATTTCGAACAGGTTTATTTCTGAAATCACACCCGAAGTGGCAGAGTATTACAGACAATATTTCGACTCCTTAGGATTTAATGGTTCGTTTTTAGTCGCGAAAAATGGAAATATTCTTTTCGAACGGTACACAGGATACAGCATCAAAGAAAAAGGTAAGAGAATTACAAAGAATACACCGATGCATGTGGCTTCGGTGAGTAAGGTGCTCACAGCAACGGCCATATTTCGGTTAATAGAAACGCGAAAGCTAAGTCTCGACAAAAAGGTCAAATCAATTTTAAGGACATTTCCTTATCCGGATATTTCGGTTCGAATGTTGTTGAATCACAGAAGTGGTGTGCCTAAATATGCCAATTTCTCTGAACCTGATTCGGTATGGGGCGTGGAGAAGGTGCTGCGCAACAAAGACATCCTTCAACTTTTGGCGAAGCATAAATTTCCATTGGATTTTGTTCCTGATACAAAATTCGTCTATAACAATTCAAATTACGCGATACTCGCCTTAATCGTTGAACAGCTAACAGGTTTGACTTTCAAACAAGCCATGGAAGAACTCGTTTTTGAGCCTTTGGGAATGACCAACACATATGTTTTCATTTTAGAAGAAGACAAAAATAAAGTGAGTCAATCGTACAGCACTAAATTCAAATTGCAAGAATTTGACAATCTCGATGCAGTATATGGCGATAAGAATATTTATTCCACACCCCGCGATTTGCTGAAATTTGATTTAGCCATGCAGAAAAACAAATTTGTATCCAAGAAATTAAAAAAGGAGATTTACAGAGGATACAGCTATGAACGACCGGGTATAAAAAACTACGGTTTGGGAATCCGTTTAAAGGAATGGGACACAGGACAAAAGTTGTTCTTCCATAATGGCTGGTGGCATGGAAATAGAGCCTCTTATGTAACCATGAAAAAAGAAGGGGTAACATTAATTGCAATAACAAATGCTAATTCGAGAAAAGTGTATTCTATTCATCGTTTAGCGGCTCTTTTTGGAGATTATCCCTTTGAAGTTGAGGAGGATTTGACAGTGAAACAACCTATGGAAGAAGTCACAAGTGACTCCTTGTTGCAAACTGTAGAAAAAAATGAATCTGCCCGGCCCAAATAATTCTTATGTTTTTTTGTTGAAATTGGAACGCGTTTGGCTTTTAAAATCGCCACTTTTTCCGTACTTTTGCACCCCGTATACATAAGACGTAGCGGTAAAATTGAATTACAATAACTTATTAATACATCAGCAAATATGGTATTTGATTTAGACATGATCAAAAAAGTATACGCTCAGTTTCCTGGACGTATTGAAGCGGCTCGTAAAGTAGTTGGGAGACCTCTTACACTTACAGAAAAAATATTATACGCTCACTTATGGGACGGAAATGCAACTGAAGATTTTCCACGTGGAAAAGCTTATGTAGATTTCGCACCTGATCGTGTTGCCATGCAAGATGCAACGGCACAAATGGCCTTGTTGCAATTTATGCAAGCTGGTAAAAAGAAAGTAGCTGTTCCTTCAACGGTTCACGCGGATCACTTAATCCAAGCGAAAATAGGTGCTTCGGTAGATTTACAAGATTCTATCAATAAGAATAATGAAGTATTTAATTTCCTGTCAGATGTGTCTAACAAATACGGAATCGGATTTTGGAAGCCGGGTGCTGGAATTATTCACCAAGTGGTTCTCGAGAATTATGCTTTTCCTGGTGGAATGATGATTGGTACGGATTCACATACAGTGAATGCTGGTGGATTGGGAATGATCGCAATTGGTGTTGGTGGTGCTGATGCAGTTGATGTTATGGCCGGAATGGCTTGGGAATTGAAGTTTCCAAAGTTGATTGGAGTCAAATTAACAGGAAGCCTGAACGGTTGGACATCCGCAAAAGATGTCATCCTTAAAGTAGCTGATATTTTGACTGTAAAAGGTGGAACAGGTGCTGTTGTTGAATATTTCGGAGAAGGAGCAATAAACTTATCCGGAACAGGTAAAGGAACCATTTGTAACATGGGAGCTGAAATTGGAGCTACAACTTCAACTTTTGGTTACGATGATTCAATGAGAAGATTTTTAAGTGCAACAGGGCGAGCTGATGTTGTTGCTGAAGCAGATAAAATTGCTGAACATTTAACAGGCGATGCGGAAGTATATGCAGATCCGGAAAAGTATTTCGACCAAGTAATTGAAATTGACCTTTCGACTTTGGAGCCTCATGTGAACGGACCTTTTACACCAGATTTGGGTACACCAATTTCTGAAATGAAAGCAACCGCAACTGAAAAAGGTTGGCCATTAAAAATAGAGTGGGGGTTGATTGGTTCATGTACGAATTCGTCTTATGAAGATATGTCGAGAGCAGCTTCGATTGCAGCGCAGGCTGTTGAAAAAGGATTGACGCCGAAAGCCGAGTTTGGTATTAATCCGGGTTCGGAACAAATTCGTTTCACTATCGAACGTGATGGTTTCATTGAAACATTTGAGAAATTAGGAACGAAAGTATTTACGAACGCTTGTGGACCTTGTATTGGGCAATGGGACAGAGCAGGAGCTGATAAGAAAGAAAAGAATACGATTATACATTCATTCAACCGTAACTTCTCGAAAAGAGCGGATGGAAACCCAAATACTCACGCTTTTGTTACCTCTCCTGAGATGGTTGCCGCTTTGGCAATCGCTGGAACGTTAGAATTTAATCCGTTGACAGATACCCTGACAAACGATAAAGGAGAACAAGTTAAATTGGATCCACCAACAGGCTGGGAATTACCTCCAAAAGGATTTGATGTGGAAGATGCTGGATTCCAAGCGCCCGTTGAAGATGGTTCGGGAATTGAAATTTCTGTAAATCCAGATTCAAGTCGTTTGCAATTGTTGACGCCTTTCAATCCTTGGAACGGAGAAAACTTGATGGGAGCGAAACTGCTTATCAAAGCGGAAGGAAAATGTACAACTGATCATATTTCAATGGCTGGACCATGGTTACGTTACCGTGGACATTTGGATAACATTTCTAACAACATGTTGATTGGAGCTGTGAATTTCTTCAATAAAGAAACGAACAAGGTAAAAAACCAATTGACAGGTGAATATGGTGAAGTTCCTGCTACGGCAAGAGCGTACAAAGCGGCTGGCGTAACTTCTGTTGTTGTTGGAGATCATAACTACGGTGAAGGTTCATCACGTGAGCATGCCGCAATGGAGCCACGTCACCTGGGTGTGATGGCGGTAATAGTAAAATCTTTTGCTCGTATTCACGAAACGAACTTGAAGAAACAAGGTATGCTTGGATTGACTTTTGCAACGGAAAGTGATTATGACAAGATTAAAGAAGGAGATACGTTCAACTTCATTGACTTGAAAGATTTCGCTGCCGGAAAGCCATTGACTTTGGAATTGGTTCACGAAGATGGTTCGAAAGAAAATATCCTATTGAACCACACCTACAACGAAGCACAAATTGATTGGGTGCGAGCTGGATCAGCTTTGAATAAAATCAAAGAAGAGAACTCTAAGTAATTCTCATTATAGACGATAAAAAGAAAGCCCGAACCTAATCAGATTCGGGTTTTTGTCGTTGTAGATGTTAGTGTTTTTGTGATAGTATATTGATTAATTTTCTGAGGCAATATTACCTTGTAGAATTATCGGCTAAATCTGTCTAAAAGATTCGGTTTCCCGTAATTCTTGAAATTCTTTTATTGTGTTTATTTTAGTTGGACCAAACTTTCAATTAAACCATCAATAACTTTCGCCATACGCACTAAATCAAGGGTTTCCATGGTGTCGGTTTTTT
>CBFIBY010000097.1:0-10133 GCA_965660955.1 Crocinitomicaceae bacterium
GAAGCAACAGACAATACGATAGTATCACCAAATGTCATTGTACCGCATGCATTGGTTACTGTCAAAGTAACATAGTACGGTCCCGAGTTTGCATAAACGTGAGTTGGATCTTCCATTGTTGAAGTTTGTCCATCACCGAAGTCCCAAGCATAAGTTGCTCCTGTACCAGCACCAGTCGTAGTATTTGTAAAAATACCTGTCAAATAGTTTGTACTGTTCGTGAAAGAAGAAACTGGAACATCATTCATTGTAACTGTGATAGCTTCTGAACCTGAACCACAAGCATCTGTGATGTCCAATGTATATGTTCCTCCTGTTGTAACAACAAGTGAATCATTTGTTGAACCTCCTGTCCAAGAGTATGTATCCGCCATTTGTGTACTGTACAAGATAACTGAATCTCCATTACAGAACTCTATATCTGTAGCGGCTACATAACCTGCGTAGTTAACAGCAGATGCAGAAACTACAATTGCATCTGTACCAGATCCACATGAACCTTGAACAGAAACTGTGTAAGAACCAGGCGTACTAACCCAGATTGAAGTTGTTGTATCACCAGTTGACCAAAGAATTGTGTCAGCCGGCGCACCAGCAAATAACTGAATACTGTCACCTGTACAAACTGCTACATCATTTCCTAAGAAAGATCCAGATAATCCATTGGTTTCATCCGCTCCCATATCTGGTGTTGCAACGTCCCTAGGCTGACCGTCAACATCCATCGTGATCATTGGTAGTGGCGTTCCTTGATTTCCAACAGAGTCATTACAAACGTGTAAGTCAAAAGTACTGTAAAAGTTCGGGTTGTAATCGATTGAGTTTGCATCAAAAGCAGCGGCATTTTGCCAATCTGCTAGTGTTTGTTGTGCTCCTCCAAAGAATCCGATATTCCCTGCTGGAGAGTATAAAACATTATAATCAGAATTAGAGATCGTGAAAGAGTTACCCGCATAAATAGCATACCCTCCTGTGTAGTTTGCCAAAATGTTGTTTAGCACTTCAATTCCACCGCCACCTGTTGCAAAAATTGCTCTAGAGTTAGTTCCACCTGATGCACAAAGCACAGAGTTATGATAAACATCCACGTAACCAGAACCTGTGAAGTACATTCCGTAAAGTGTACCTGTAGATCCAGCCCATCCCGTTTGGAACATGTTGTTAGCTACTAAGGCATGGTTAGCGTTGTTTCCACCACCTTGTGACATATACAATCCTTCGTCCCATCCGGAACCACCTATTCCTCGTACAATGTTTCCTGTAATCTGAGGAGCGCCTGTTGCATAGAATGTATAAATCGCAGTTCTGAAGTTGTATGCAGAAGTACCTTCGAAGACATTGTCTTTAACTATCGCACCGCTATTATAATATAACATTAGACCTCTGTAGTAATTGTCCAAGAATGTATTCCCTTCAAATAGGTTATCCTTCTCAGGTGATGTAGTTCCGCCACCGTACCATACCGCTCCGTAACTTCCACCTTCAAATATGTTATTCAAGAATACGTTATTTGAATCCAAACCATTCGTAGAATATACAACTGCTGAATTATTCGAAGTTGAAGTTGTAGAAGGTGCTATCATATGACATCCTTTAAAACTATTCATACTTGAATTCGCAGATGTTACGACACGACCGTATGTCGTTCCTGTATTTTCCAATGTCAAATTTTCGAAATGGTAATTGTTCACACCATTCATATTAACAACGTAGTTATCTGATGTATTAGTACTTCCGTACGTGATTGTTACTAATGAAGCATCTGCGTTTTCTGAACGGAAGGTTACCGTGTTCGTTGGACTCATTGTAGCTAACGAAGGAAGATCCATCTGCGTGTTGTAAACACCATCACGGATATCAAAAATCACGGCACTACATATTCCGAATGTTGTCAAGTCAGCCATAGCTGAAGCAACATCCGCATAATCTGGCGCAGTTCCACCTA
This sequence comes from Crocinitomicaceae bacterium, assembly GCA_965660955.1. Classification (GTDB taxonomy): domain Bacteria; phylum Bacteroidota; class Bacteroidia; order Flavobacteriales_D; family Crocinitomicaceae; genus UBA2040. Next base: position 1,946 of record CBFIBY010000097.1, read on the forward strand.
CGGTATAGGTACCACTCAATCCAGCTTGTAAATTCAATAACTCTGTACTATCATTAATTCCTCCTGCTGGATCCTCAATTGTCATATTTGGCATTGAAGTGTAGGCCAATAAATTACTTCCAGCTGCCAAAGGAACAGTACCTAGCACCACTGTATCCGTTTCATATTGTGCAAGACTTCCCGTCCAAGCCACTGGAGCAAGTGGTCCTGAATTATGCTCCCAGTTAATTTGTGCTGAAGTCAATGTATCTGAACCGAAGTTTGTCAATACAACACTCACAGGTCCAGCAAAATTACATGTAGGCAATGTCGGAGAAATAAACTCAGTAATTCCTGCATCTATTAAAAGGGGAGGCGCTCCTGGAACAAAAGTAATTCCACCAACAAAACCACGGGGATAATTCGCCGGAGTAGCTGGAATTGCTCCACCTCCCCAAGAGATTCCATCTCCCGTTAGTATATTTACTCCACCTCCTGTGAAAGTATTTACTCCACCAGTGAGGGTCATATAACCCATACCTGTTGAAATACAAAATTGATACGTGGTGTTTGGCGGAATTGTAATAAGATTTGGACCTTGCAAAACAGGACCTACAACACCCGCACCAGTTGAAGTACCATTACCAACCAAAACCCATCCGTTTTGACCTGCACCAATCACTCCTGCACCCCAAGTACCTGCATTTACAGATGGAACTGGATTGTACAAAACAGTAGTGGCTTGTCCGACCGAATTCGTATTACATCTAAACTCTGTGATAATGATCGCAAATGCGTTCGTATTTTGAACGTTGAACGTTATCAGAGAGTTTCCATTGTTATCGATGTGATCAGTGTCGACATTCGTTTGAGCTGTCGTATTGAAAGCACCGAATAGGAGTAAGCTGGTTAATCCGAGCAATCCTAATATGCGTAGAGATTTGATTTTCTCCAGGTAATTATGTTTCATAGTGATGTTTTTGAATTAATTAATAAACCACAAGATACGAATACATTATTGATGTTTCCAAAAATTAAATTCTCAATTTTTAATTTCACTAGAAACTCCTTAAAAATCCTAATTAAACATTATTCTAAAAATAAATTATATCCCAACCATATATCATTGGTGCATTGAGAGTCTTTATTTTGGACAAGGATCAAAGGCTATCGATTAAACAACTACGAACTCTTTCAAATATTTGCCTATTCACATGAAATAAAAGCGAACTGACTTGATATAATTTGGATAATCGACCTACTATTCAGGAAAAACTAACGAATTTTAATTTGCCTTGCTAAATCTTTTGCTTGATTTACCAATTCAATTATATCTGATTCACCATAGGCTAAAGCTATCCCCATTCGGCGGTACTTTCGAGCATTTGGTTTCCCAAACCATCGGAAATCTTGATTTTTTGATCCGTGAATAATTTCAGCTCCCGAAAAGGTTGGCCAAGTCAATATCTCATCATTAGCAAGCACAACAGCACTCGCACCATTTCTCTCCAATGTAATTTCATCCAGTGGAATTCCTAATATCGCTCTCGCATGTAACTCAAACTCATTCAAATTTTGAGTGCCTGCCAAAGTCACCATTCCAGTATCGTGCGGACGAGGTGATAATTCCGAGAAAATGGCACCTTCTTTATCTATGAAAAATTCGACACCCCAAATTCCTGCACCTCCCAGAGCTTTGGTTACCTCTGCAGCCATTTCTTGTGCCTGACGTAAATGTTCTGGTTTCATATCCATGGGTTGCCAACTTTCTTGGTAATCTCCTCTTTCTTGGCGATGACCAATGGGCGGACAAAATAATGTCGGACCGTTTTTTTGGGTCAAGGTGAGTAAGGTTATCTCATACTCGAAGTCAATGAAGCCTTCCACAATTACCTCCATCACGTCGCCTCGAGAGCCTTCTAACGCAAAATTCCATGCTCTTTCTATGTCCGCTTCGGATTTTATAACGGATTGCCCTTTACCCGAGCTCGACATCAATGGCTTCACAACACAAGGCATTCCCGTATATTCGACACCCGCCTTCAATTCCTCAAAAGAGCTCGCATACCTGTACGGTGCCGTTTTAACTCCCACTTCTTTTGCGGCTAGATCCCGAATTGCTCTTCGATCCATCGTGTAATTTGTAGCTTTTGCACAAGGGACCACCTGAATTCCATTCTTTTCATAATCAAATAAACGCTCTGTTCGAATTGCTTCTATTTCGGGTACGATAATATCTGGATTATGCTTTGCTACAAGACCATCTAACGCATTTCCGTCTAACATATCAATTACCTCAAACTCCTGAGCAACTTGCATAGCTGGAGCATTTTCATAACTGTCTACGGCAATTAAATGTTGTCCTAACCGTTGAAAAGCAATAACCAATTCTTTGCCCAATTCTCCTGAGCCCAAAAGCATAATTTTCTTCTTCATGGCTTAAAGGTAAAATGAGTTCTCAAAAAGTGAAGAATAAGATTTCATATTTTATCCACGATTGAATAAAATCGGAATGAACATGTTGATGCTATCAAAATTCCATTACTCAATCTGTTGGACTGTCATTTTTAATTATCTTCAAACCAAATTTAGTACATGCAATTCCTTCGATACCTTCTTTTACCATTTTCAGTCCTATATGGATGTGTTACATGGCTGAGAAATAAATTTTTCGATTGGGGCATCAAGAAAGTGTATAATATTCCCTTTCCTTCTATAGGGGTTGGAAATTTATCAGTTGGAGGTACGGGAAAAACACCACATGTTTTGCTGTTTAAGAATTGGTTGGCAGAGGTCAATAATGTGACCATAATCAGTCGAGGATATGGCCGAAAAACAAATGGGTTGATAATCGCCAACAACGAAGCGACCGCTGAAACAATAGGAGATGAACCCTTACTTTTCTTGAATTCGTCTCCGCAACCAATGGTAATTGTAGCGGAAAAAAGAAGAGAAGCAATTGATTTGCTTAAAAAGAAAAAGGAGGAAACAATTGTACTCCTCGACGATGTGTTCCAGCATAGGCATGTCAAACCCGGATTCAATGTTCTACTTTGTGATTTCCATTCACCTTATTTCAAAGACTTCATGTTGCCTACGGGGAATCTTCGTGAATTTAAAAGTGGTGAAAAACGAGCAGATGTGGTTGTGGTAACCAAATGTCCGTATGGAATGACTGAAACGGACAAAGATTTTTTTAGAAGAAACATAGACCATGCTGACCAGAATATTTTCTTTTCTGAGATTAAGTATTTTAACTTGGAATCTTTTTCAAATATCAGCGTGAATTACGAAGTAAAAAATGCTGTTTTGGTTACAGGTATAGCCAATCCTAAACCGCTCGAAGAACATTTATCAAAGGACTTTTCGTTAAAATCCGTTATTTTTCCTGATCATCATGCCTTTACGGAAGCTGATATCCATCGAATTCATGAGATTTTTAATAACTTCGCGAGCGAAAATTCGGTGATTTTAACAACTGAAAAAGATGCCATGCGATTGGAGAAATTTAAATTGAAAGGCATTTTAAAAAATTACCCTTGGTGTGTCCAAAAAATGGATGTCCAAATAGATAGAGAAGAAGAATTAAAGGCTAAAGTAAAAGCATATGTTAGAGAAGTTCAATGAATCGGTAGAATTCATCAAAAGCAAAACGGATGTTAAACCCACAGTTGGAATAATCCTCGGAACAGGATTGGGAGGATTAGTAAAGGAAATAAACATCATTGATGAAATTTCATACGAACAAATCCCGAACTTCCCTATTTCTACGGTCGAAAGTCATTCTGGAAAGTTGATTTTCGGAGAACTTGGTGGGAAAAAAGTCGTAGCGATGCAAGGTCGATTCCATTTCTACGAAGGATATGACATGAAACAAGTTACCTTCCCCGTTCGCGTTATGAAATTGCTTGGAATTGAAGCATTATTCGTCAGCAACGCTTCTGGCGGTGTGAATCCAGCGTTTGAAGTGGGAGAAATAATGATACAAAACGATCATATCAATTTGTTCCCTTCTCACCCTTTGATCGGAAAGAACATTGATGAATTAGGACCTCGTTTTCCAGATATGAGCGAACCATATGATCCGAAGATGATCTCTTTGGCGAAAGAAATTGCAGCAGAAATGAACATCAAAGTTTCCGTTGGAACCTATGCTGGTTTAACTGGTCCAACGCTCGAAACACCTGCTGAATATGTATATGTGCGAAATATCGGTGCTGATGCTGTTGGCATGTCTACCGTTCCTGAAGTCATTGTAGCACGACACATGGAAATTCCATGCTTTGCCATCTCAATTATTACGGACTTAGGTGTTCCTGGAAAAATTGAAAAAGTTTCAGTTCAAGACGTTATTGCTGTTGCCAATCGTCAAGAACCAAAAATGACAGCCATTATGAGTCAATTAATTACAAGATTATAGAAATTAATGCCTGAAGCAAGAGAAAAATACGAAGCGGTCATCGGATTAGAAGTCCACGCCCAAATGCTTACAAAAAGTAAGGCCTATTCCAATGATTTGAACGAATACGGTTCGATACCAAATACGAATGTCAGTGTTATTACCCTTGGTCACCCAGGTACATTGCCTGTCATGAACAAAAAAACCATTGAAAACGCCATTAAACTTGGCCTTTCTTTGCATTGCAACATTGCTGAAGACCAGTATTTTGCGCGAAAAAATTACTTCTATCCAGATTTACCGAAAGGATATCAAATCACGCAAGACACCACACCAATATGCACAGGTGGCTACATCATTATCAAAGATGAAAACAATGTTGAAAAACAAATCAATCTGACCCGAATTCACATGGAAGAAGATGCGGGAAAAAGCATCCACGACATTGATGTGAAGGACACACTTGTGGATTTAAATCGAGCGGGCGTTCCCTTGTTGGAAATTGTAACCGAACCCGATTTCAGAAGTTCTACAGAAGCTTACAACTATTTGATGGAGGTGAGAAAATTGGTCCGATATCTCGAGATTTGTGACGGAAACATGGAAGAAGGTTCGATGCGATGTGATGCCAATATTTCTGTGCGCCTCAAAGGTGCGGCGGAATTTGGAACGAAAGTCGAAGTGAAAAACATGAACTCCATGCGAAATGTGCAACGAGCGATTGAATTTGAAATCGATCGTCAGATTGAAGTCTTGGAGAGTGGAGGATCACTTAGTATGGAAACAAGAAATTATGATGCGCTATCCAACAGCACGAGTGCGATGCGATCAAAGGAAGCCGCAAATGACTACCGTTATTTTCCAGAACCTGATTTGACTCCATTGAAAGTTACTGTGGAACAAATTAATGCGATAAAAAGTGAAATGCCTGCTTTGCCTCGTGAATTATTCTTGAAGTATACTGGTGAATATGGCTTGACGGAATACGATGCGTACAATTTAACAGACAGTAAATCTATTGCTCTTTATTACGAAACTATTCTGAATTACACCAAAGAATTCAAATTAGCAGCAAATTGGGTTATGGGAGATATCAAATCCTACTTGAACGCCCAAGGAAAAGAAATAGACGAATTTCCCATTGCCCCTGAAAAAATCGCTGAATTAATTGCGATAATTAAAGAAGGGAAAATATCGAATACCTCCGCTTCACAAAAAGTATTTCCCGAAATGCTAAAGGACGGCAGTAGGTCACCTTTAGCCATTGCGGAATCTATGAATTTGATTCAGGATTCCAATGAGGATACCATTTTAAGCTTTATTCATGAAGTAATGAAGCAACATCCTGACGAAGTCTCTCGTTATAAAAACGGCGAAAAACAGCTAACCGGTTTTCTGATGGGACAATTGATGAAGATTTCGAAAGGAAAAGCAGACCCAAAATCAGCAAACCAATTACTAAGAAATGAACTTGAAAAATAATATGAAATACTTACCTCTCCTTCTTCTCGTTTTCTTGTCCGCTTGTGGCGATGATAAAACCGACGAAAAGTCAGCCAATGACAACTTCACATTATATGGTAACGTTAGTGACGCGAACAAACAAACTGTCTTCATTGAAGCAGTGAGTGCCGAAGGAACGATTGAAGTAGCACAAGGTACGCTGGCTCAAAACGGTGATTTTGAAATATCGGGGAATATTCCTGGTATGGGCATTTACCAAATGCGTTTGGGTGAAGAAAGTGATCAAAAAATTATTCCTTTGACATTAATGCCGGATGACAAAGTAAAAATTTCAGCTGCATATAACACCTTCACCACAAGTCCAACTTTTTCAGGAACGGAATGGGCTAAACCATTGACAACTTTCATGAGTATGTTTAATGAGTTTACAACCCAACAACGCACACTTGCAGATTTACAAGCCAATGGTGCCACGGAAAATGACTTACTCGAGAAATACAACGAGATGCGCAAACCATTGGACGCTTTTGCGAAGAACACAATGATAAAAACCCCCGATAATCCGGTGAACGTTATTCTGTCCTCATCACTCTCTCCCACGGTTGGATTCGATAGTTGGGACCCAACGAATTTGGAGATTTTAAAATCAGTTTCTGCTGCTTTCAACAAACGCTTTTCGGATTCTCCTATGGCAAAAACAATGGAAAATCAAGTTTTCCAAATCGAAAGCGCCTATAATCAGCATTTAAACGGAGGTGACACAGATGTTTCTACTCCGTCTTCGGAAATGGCTCCCGACATTGTTTCAAAAAACCCCGAAGGAAAAACGATTCGACTGAGTGAATTGAGAGGAAAATATGTTTTGATTGATTTTTGGGCATCCTGGTGCGGACCTTGTCGCCGCGAAAACCCGAACGTAGTGCGCATGTATAATAAATACAAAAACAAAGATTTTACGATTTTAAGTGTTTCTTTGGACGAAAATGCAGAAAAATGGAAACAAGCCATTCTTGCGGACGGTTTGATCTGGCCGTACCATGTTAGCGACTTGAAAATGTGGGATACACCTTTGCTTCAGACGTATAATTTCAATAGTATTCCTCACACAGTTTTAGTTGACAAAACGGGAAAAATAATCGCTCGAAATCTAAGAGGCGAAAGTTTGGAACAAAAATTGAAAGAACTGTTATAAAAACATAATGATGAAAAACATATTACTTCTAATTGTAGGGTTTCTATTTGCACAGGTTTCGATAGCGCAAGAACCCATTCAAGTTAAAGTTATTGGAAATATTTTCGACGCAACAGTTGACTCGGTTCAACTTTCTCAATTCAGAGGAAACCGATTCGTTGATCTTGGTTCGTCTGCTATTACGGATAAAGGAGATTTTGCAATAGATTGCAAAGTACCTAATCCCGATTTTTATGTGTTGCGAATTGGTGAAGATAGAATCAATCTGATTTTACGTGAGGGTTCGGAAATAAAGATATATGGTGATGGAAAAAACTTAAATACCTTTTCTAATATCATTGGTTCTGAAGAATCAGCGAAGATGAAAGTTTTTATCGTTCAAATGCAACAATGGAATCAGAAGAAGGATGAAATCACCAGAGCGGCTCAGGCCAATCCTTCTGAAAAGTTTCAGTATGACCAGCAATTACAACAGGAATTCGCAGGATTTAAAAACCAGCGACAAGGTTATATAGCTAAAAACAGTTATTCGCCAGCCTTGTTACCCGTATTATCAACACTAGACCCAAATACAGAATGGGCAGAATTCGAACAAGTTGCTTTAATGCTTGAAAAAAGCCTTCCAGGTTCTCCAACAATTAAGAATACTTTCGACAACTACTTAGCATTGAAACAGCAAAAAGAAGCGTTGAATTTCCTTGCTCCTGGAAAGGAAGCTCCAGATTTTGAAGAAGTCATGTTGGATGGAAACACAAAAATGAAGCTGTCTGATCTCCGAGGACAAGTCGTTCTTTTGGATTTTTGGGCGTCATGGTGTGGACCTTGTAGACGTGAAAACCCGAATGTGGTGCGTTTGTATGAGAAATACAAAGAAAAAGGATTCACTATCCTTAGCGTATCCCTTGACAAAGATGGAAATAAATGGAAACAAGCGATTGAGCAGGATAAATTATCATGGCCAAATCATGTAAGTGATTTAAAAGGCTGGTCCTGCGCTGCCGCTAAAAAATACCAAGTTAGAGGAATTCCATTTACCGTTCTTATTGATAAAGAAGGGAAAATTATTCGAACAAAATTACGCGGTGCTGAGCTAGAACAGGAATTGAAGCGTATATTTGGCGAATGATTCTAGAGTCCGGAAAGAAAATTTACTT